>JAEEGM010000110.1 GCA_016280325.1 Eubacterium sp.
TCTATGTGGAAGACAACCTCAACCAGGAGCCTGCGGAAGAGAGGGATGAGAAGGATTATCAGGACGCGCTTTTGGATAACCTTGTAAATCGTAAAAAGCAACCGGATCTGACGGCGTTCACCTACCATGAGTTGATGTTTGCTCTGGATCATTTTTACGGGAATCCGAGGCCGTCAACACCGCTGTATTCTTTGCTGAAGGAAAAAAAGAGTATGGATCTCGCGCTGGATGCGCTCGAGATAGACGGTGAACCGTTCGGAAAGAAGACAAAGAAGTTGCTCACTTCGACGGATCCGGGCGAATTCATTCTCGGAATGGTAACCCTCCATGCGCTAATGGACGACGGGGGTCACACCTCTCTATGGTCATACTTTCCGGAAGAATCAGAGGACGTGAGAGAAAAAGCTTTAAATGATGCGTATAATAGTGCAATAGGCAAGAATAACGCTTTGATGGATTATTATTCCCAATATTACTTCCGGCAAATGAATCAGTACATACTGTGGATGGCCAGAAAATCATTGAGAAATCAGAAACTCGGTCTCGATCCTTCGATCGCGGATAAGCAAACGGACAAATCCAAATACGTGGAAAAAGGCGATACCGCAGTATGTGTACTTGATTCCTTCGGTCCCGGTACATCAGACAGCTTTCAACTGATGGAGGAGTATTTAAAGCAGCCGGTGGAAAGCCGGACGCTTCCGGATATACCGGACGGACTGGACATGCCGATTGTGCAGTTCCTGGATGCGCTGGAGAAAGCATCGGCGAATCCGAAGATCAAAAACTTCGTGCTGGATCTATCCAATAACGGAGGCGGATCTTCCGATGAGGTTATGACGATGATCAGTCTGATGGCAGATGACTCTTTTGCGGTTTTACACCAAAAGAATACGTTGACCGGAAGTCGGGAAAAGGTACACTACCAGGTTGACAGGAATTTTGACGGAGTGATCGATGAAAAAGATGCTTCCGTGAATTATAAAGATCGATTCCGATTTGCCGTGGTGACGAGTGTCGATTCTTTTTCCTGTGGCAATTTTTTTCCGGATCTGGCGAAACAGGCCGGGATTCCGATCATCGGAGAAAAGAGCGGCGGCGGTGCCTGCGCCGTTCAGGATTTTGCGTTGGCAAATGGCATATCCTACCAGTTATCGTCAAGTCGTAGCATGCTGATGGATGCCACCGGTGAAAAGAATAATGATGACGGTATCCCGGTCGATATTGACCTGATGCCGAAGAACGCCGACGGATCGGTGAAGAAGATATCCGTGGAGTATAAGGACATGTATACCGGGGACAAGGATACGGCTGAGATCCCGGATTACTCGGCACTTTATGATATTGATAGATTGTCAGATGAGATTAATGCGTGGTATAAGTGACAGGAGAAGAACAATGATCTACAACAACATTTTGGAAGCACTGGGACACACCCCGATTATCCGACTTTCGCACATCGTGGAAGAAGACTGTGCTGAAATCCTGGTTAAGTATGAGGGAGTGAATATCGGCGGCTCCATCAAAACGAGAACCGCGTTCAATATGATCGAGGAAGCGGAGAAAGCAGGGGAGATCTCGCCTGACCGTACGATCATCGTGGAGCCGACAAGCGGAAACCAGGGGATCGGACTTGCCCTCGTGGCAGCGGTAAAGGGATATCGTACGATCATCATCATGCCGGATTCCGTAAGTGAGGAGCGGGCGAAGCTGGTGCGCCACTACGGAGCAACCGTGAAGCTCATTCACGACGCGGGAGATATCGGTAAAGCAATCGATGAGTGTCTCCAGATGGCGCTTCGGATGCGTGATGGGAATCCGGATGTTTTTGTGCCTCAGCAGTTTGACAATCCGAACAACACCATGGCGCATAAAAACGGAACCGTGCGTGAAATCCTCGAAGAGGTGGAGACTCCGATTCACGGCTTCTGTTCGGGCATAGGCACCGGGGGAACGCTGACGGGAGTCGGGGAGGTTATCAAGGAAAAATATCCTGCCTGCGAGATCTGGGCGGTGGAACCGGAAAAGGCGGCGATCCTCGCCGGAGGCACCATAGGTACCCATATGCAGATGGGAATCGGAGACGGTATCATCCCCGGTATCCTGAATCGTGATATCTATGATGAGATCTGTGTGATCACTGATGAGGAGGCTATCCATACAGCCAAGCTGCTCGCTTCCGGGGAGGGGATTCTTTGCGGCATCTCATCCGGAACGAATGTCGCGGCTGCCATGAAACTAGCCAAAAAGCTCGGCCCGGGAAAGACAGTTGTGACGATCCTGCCGGACACGGGAGAAAGGTATTTTTCTACACCGTTGTTTACGGAGTGAGGGGGAAGAACATGTATCCAACGTATATCAAGTACAATTATCTGTCGCCGCTTTTTGAATCGCAGCGGAAAAAGAGCAAAGGTTTTATCATCGCGGGGAGTGCCATCGCGGGATTGTATGCTTTTGGCACGATCTACGCTCTGGTAATGCCCTTGCCCGAGATGAGTAAGAATCTTGAGTATAAATACTTTGCTCCGATATTTGCGGCGATGATCATACCGGGCCTGGTGCTCTTATGTATTGGACTGGTGATGAGCCGGAAAGTCAACGCGGCTCTTCGCTATGAGACCATCCTTTCCGGTGATAAAAACGGCATCGTCGAGATTCGTGAGCTGACAGGCCAGACCGGCAAGAGTCAGGAAGAAGTTTTGAAGGAACTCGAGAAGCTTTTTCGCAAAGGTTATTTTCAGGGATGCACCCTTCAGTTCGAAGGAACTCCCGCTATTATCATCAATGACGCGATGGTCGGAGAGACGGGAGCGGGATTCGCGGAGGTTCGTTGTCCGAAGTGCGGAGGTGTAACCAGGATCCGCGCAGGGAGCCGGGGACAGTGTTCCTACTGTCACTCGCCGATTGCGGATGTGCAGGAGAATGTGGGACCCGGTCCGATGGCGGACACGCAGGAGAATGTGGGGCCCGATCCGATTGCGGACACGCAGGAGAATGTGGGGCAGGTGTAAGCCTTGTTCGGTTCGCTTGCATACTGAGATTTGTCACATGGAGGTTGGATCATGGCTACCGGAGATGTTCAGAAACTGAAGCTTTTTTATCTGTATGACATCCTGAAGGAGCGGACGGATGAGGATCACGCCATCGGTATGAGCGAGATCATCAAGGCGCTGGATGCTTACGGTGTGCATGCGGAGCGAAAGGCTATCTATAATGATATCCAGGTACTGAACCTCTATGGCGCGGACATCCAGGGGGAGAAGATCGGGAAAGCCTATCAGTACCGCCTGCTCAGTCGCGACTTTGAGATGCCGGAGTTGAAACTTCTCGTGGATGCTGTCCAGTCGTCTAAGTTCATCACGGGTCGCAAGTCCGGTGAGTTGATCAAGAAGATCGAGGGACTGGCGAGCAACTATGAAGCCAAAGCGCTGGATCGTCAGGTCTTTGTGGCCGGGCGGATCAAGACGATGAACGAGAGTATCTACTACAACGTCGACAACATCCATCGCGCCATCGCCGATGATGTCCAGATCCGCTTCAAGTACTTTCGGTGGACGGAGAAAAAGGAACAGGAACTTCGCAGGGACGGTGCTGACTATGTCGTCTCACCATGGGGTCTTGTCTGGGACGACGAGAATTATTATCTGATTGGCTACGATGCGGGGAGAGAAGGCGGAATCCGTCACTACCGGGTAGACAAGATGAAGGACATCCGCATAACAGAGGACAAACGCCTCGGGGCAGCGGCTTTCGGCGACAGAAACATGGCGACATACACGGAGAAGCGTTTCGGGATGTACGACGGAGAAGTCCTGAAGGTAACGCTCCTATGCAAGAACGAGATGGCCGGTGTCATCATTGACCGCTTCGGGAAGAACGTCCCGATGATACGAATCGACAAAGATCACTTCGAGACCAAGATCGATATGGCGATAAGTCCCATTTTTCTCGGATGGGTCGCCGGCATGGGCGACGGGATCCGCATCACCGGGCCGGATGAGGCGGTAAAGCAGATGACGGATATGATCCGGGAACTGAATGGGATATATGATTTGCCGCGTTAACCAATTTCGGAGCGGATTCTTTTTCTCTGGTCTTGAGGTAGGAAAGACCATTTGACAGAATCGAATCCTCGAGGACGGCTTCGGAAATGTCTTCGCCGAAGCCCGGTGTGCGGCACGCAGTGCGAAAGCAGGAATGAGGATGTGTCCGACGACTGCTTGAGTTGGGAAAGGTTAGCATATTCATGAGAGAATTCGAGAAATATCAGCTGGTGGAACGAAGCATCAGCAAGAAATATAGAAAGAAACTGTGGAACCCTTTTGTGGAAGCGGTGAAGCGATACGAACTTGTCAACGAGGGAGATAAAGTCACTGTCTGCATCTCGGGAGGCAAGGATTCGATGCTGATGGCGGTGCTGTTTCGAATGCTGCAGCGCTTCAGCGATGTTCCCTTTGAACTGACATACCTGGTCATGGACCCCGGGTATAACGAGTTGAACCGAAGAAAGATCGAAGAAAACGCGGAACTCTTGCATATACCGATCACGGTGTTTGAATCAGATATCTTTGAGGTCGCGAATAATACGGACAACAACCCGTGTTACCTGTGTGCCAGGATGCGGCGGGGCGCGCTCTACGCCAAGGCCAAGGAAATGGGATGCAACAAGATCGCCCTGGGCCACCATCTGAGCGACGTGATCGAAACCACGGTTATGGCTATGTTTTACAGTTCGCAGTTGCAGGGGATGATGCCCAAACTTCACAGCCAGAACTTTGAAGGGATGGAACTGATCCGCCCGATGTACTGCATCAACGAAGAGGATATTCTGGCATGGATGCATTACAACGAACTTGAGTTTATCCAGTGCGCATGCCGTTTTACCGAGAAATACACGCTTACGAATAATGCCGAAGGAGAGTCCAAAAGGCAGGAAGTAAAAATGCTGATCCGTGAGTTGAAAAAGGACAATCCCAACATCGAAAAGAGTATCTTCAGAAGTATTCACGCGGTGAATCTTGACATGTTTCCCGGGTATAAGACAGCCGGTGAGGAACACTCATTTTTAGAAAAATACGAGGATAGAGGTCCGGTGGAATAGAGGAACTATTGGGATAGAGGTCCGGCAGAGTAGAGGACCATGTGGACAGACATCAGGTTTTGCAGAGTAAACTACGAGGAGGACAACTAATGATAAAAAGCGAGATAAACGAGATCAAATCCCTGTATGATTCCATCGAGGAGCAGGGGATTCACAGGCTGGCGGGCTGCTATGTGGATCGTGAAAAACGAAAGGTCAAGACTTTCAGCGAACTTTTCTATGATATCCCCAAGGAGGAGATGCATAAGTATCTGGAGATTTTTCGAAAGACGCTGTCCGGTACGCCGGGCAAGAGTCTTTTGGATATGAGTTTCGTGGATCAGAGCGGGGATGATGCGTCCATGGGGAAGGGGCTTTTGAAAAAAATGCTCCGTTCCGAGCTCGAGGATGAGTCCGCGCTGGAAGCCTTCTATGACAAGGTGATCGAGACCTACAGTTATGTCGGGAATTATCTGATTCTGGTTATTTTTCAGGCATATGATGTGCCGGGTGTGACCACGGACGGGGTCGGGCTGGATGACGCGTCGGACGAGATATATAAGTATATTCTTTGCAGTATATGTCCGATGAAACTGACGAAGCCGGGGCTTGGGTATGATGTTGATCTGGCGGAGATCCATACGTTGAAGCAGGTATTTGCGGTGGAGCTGCCGGAGACCGGGTTCCTATATCCGGCGTTCGATGAGAGGAGCGCGGACGATACGGAACTCTTGTATATGAATAAAAAGACGGATATGCTGCAGGATGCGTTTCTAGAAAAAGCGCTCGGTGTGCCGACGACGCTTCCGGCCAAGCAGCAGAAGGAAGGCTTCACGGAGTTTGTGTCGGATGTGCTTGGGGACGAGGCGGATTTTGAGACCGTGCTGTCTATCCAGGAGAATCTGAAGGAAACGGTGCATGACATCAAGGCGGAGTCCGCCGGGAATGCGGTGTACTTTGACAAAGATACGATGCGCGGTGTGTTTGAGCGAAGCGGCGTGTCGGAGGAGCGGCTGCAGAAGTTTGATCGTAAGTTTGATGATCAGTTTGATATGGAGCGGATCCACAACCGGAGGAATGAGACCGGCGCCATCGATGAGGATGTGGATTATTCACCGGCGAGGGCGTATGTCCCGACCATGCAGGTGGAGGAGAAGCTTTTCGCCGACAACGTGGCTCCGACCAGGAGTCTGGAGGTGCGGAACAAAAACATGGTGCTCCGCGTCAACACGAACCACACGGATATCATAGAGGCACGGGTTATCGACGGCAGGAAGTGCCTGGTTATCGAGGTGACGGACGACCTGACCGTGAACGGCGTGCCGGTTGAAGGTGGATACTGATGGTTGTGCAGACGGCGTGCCGGTTGAGGGCGGATACTGATAAGATGGGCGGACGAACTTATGATTTCCTACACATCTCTTAACTCTTATCTAAAGGCTACATTTGGCTGTAAGGTGTACAAGATTGCATTGAACGGCGGCTTTACCTGCCCGAACCGTGACGGAACCAAGGACGACAGAGGCTGCATCTTCTGCTCGCTGGGCGGCTCGGGAGAATTTGCCGGAGATCCGGCGCTTGGTATCACGGAGCAGATTGAGCAGGGGAAGAAGCTGGTTGGCGACAAGATCAAAGACGGCAAATTCATCGCTTATTTTCAGGCGTTTACCAATACATACGCGCCGGTTGACAGATTGCGGGAACTTTATGAGGAAGCAATCCGCCATCCGGATATCGTTATCCTTTCGATCGCGACGAGGCCGGATTGCCTGCCCGAGGAGGTTTTGGATCTTCTGGAAGAGTTGAACCGGACCAAGCCGGTGTGGATAGAACTCGGACTGCAGACAATCCATGAGCGGACTGCGGAGTATATCCGACGTGGATATCCTTTGTCTGATTATGACCGGGCGGCAAGGGAGTTGCAGCAGCGCGGGATTCAGGTTATCACACATGTTATTCTCGGGCTGCCGGGAGAGACGACGGAAGATATCAAAGAGACTGTTTCTTATGTTGTGAACAGCGGAGCAAATGGTATCAAGCTCCAACTCCTGCATATCCTCGAGGGGACGGATCTGGCAGAGGAGTATCGTCTGGGGAAAGTGAAGGTTCTCGAATTCGAGGAGTATATCGAACTTGTGAAGGAGTGCGTGGCGCTCATCCCGCCGGAGGTTGTGATCCATAGGCTAACCGGAGACGGGGATAAGAAAATCCTGATCGCCCCGGAGTGGAGCGCGAATAAAAAGAAGGTATTGAATCGGTTGAGACAGGAACTCAATAAAACATAATGAAACGATGGCACCGCGGTGACCATCGTTTTTTGTTTTTGATGCGGCGTTCCGGTCATGTCGCCAGCCGCGGTTCTTCCGCAAGGCCCGGCTTAGTTGGCGCCATGACCGGAATGCAGTAGCTCGTTCGGCCGGTGGGGGCGCTAAATCCAGCGTGCCGCAAGCCGGATTCCGACCCAAACCGCATTTTAGCCGTTTGGGTCGGAATTTTTTCGCCTCGTCAGAATTTGAAAAAAAGTGCCGCAAACCGAGTTCCGACCTAAACAGGATTTTTGACTGTTAGGTCGGAAAAAATCTAGGGTTTAGGAGTGCAAGCCAGTCTCATAAGCCTCTCAAAGAGACTATCAGCAACCAATCTTGCCATAAAATTCCGACCCAAATGCCAAAAACTAACTTTAGGTCGGAAATGCTCTTGCGGCACAAAATCTGAAAATCGTCGCCACAGGATTATTTCCGACCTAAACTGTGATTATGGCTGTTAGGTCGGAAACCGGATTGCGGCACACCCCTAAATCACAACTTGCTCTGCCTCCTGATCCTCCAACGCTTCTTTCAACTGTCCTTACTTTGGGACACCTACCTGAAGTATAATGTAGCCAGACAGAGCCAGACAGAGGCAGACAGAGGGGGAGCCCCATCGAAACGCGAAAAAAGCGGGCTTTCGTGATTCTTGGAAGAAAAAGAATGAACTAAGGACTCGGGAAAAACCAAATTGCAGGAAGTGGAAGCGAAAAGTGAAACAAGGACTCGGGAAGAATCAAATTGCAGGAAGTGAGGAAGAGAAGATGAGTGAAAAATGGATCTTGAACATCATGACAGTAGCATTGGCGATCGGCATCGTTCTGGTCTGGATCACCTGGGATCCCGGCGCTGTTATCTGCTGCATGGTGCTGGCGGTGCTCCGGCTCAGCTCGCTCTTCTGGGAGTACCCGGAGATGCTGGGCTGGGAGGCCGATGAGTACGAGAGGTAGAGGGGAAGTATATGGAGGTGCCGGAGTGTAACCCTGACATCCTAACCTAAGTTCATTACGCAGCGGTACGTTGACGACTGGCAGCTGAAGACATACTGAAGAATGCTATTACCACACCCACGCCGCAGACAACAGCGCCGGTGACAAGCATAACCGTGATGCCGAGGTTGTCGAGGATCCAACCACTGACCAGGTTGGAAAACACACCTCCTACGGTTATGGCGCTCGTAATAAATGCCTGTCCCTTTACCTGATCAAGCTCGGCCATATGACCACTCACATAGTATGCGGCGGCAGGGATGAAAACCGCATAGGCGAAAATCTGGAACGACTGGCTGAAATACATCATCGCCATGTTCGTTGCAAAAATGAGTATAAGAGTCTTTACGAAAAACGCAGCACCGGAAACAATAAGTAAAGTATTCGAAGTAATCTTTTTTAACACAAGTCCGATGAGGGCCATAACAGGGAGCTCGAGTATCGCCTGAAGGAAGTTGGCGTATCCGAGTTCTGTTTCTCCTCCGCCGAGAGATCTGATGATCTGGATCATAAAATCATTTATCATATTATGTGCGAAAAAGAAGCAAATAGTAGCGACCAAAAACCATGCATATGCAGGATAAGTCTTAATAAAATCAAAGAAATTATTATGTGCTTTTCCCTGAGCTGAATCATCTGAATTACCGGTACTACCATCCGCTTCATCAGATGTTGATTCATCTGCCGCTGTTGACGCTTTAGGCATCTTAAATGTATAAGCAATTATAGCTGATATCACCATCGCTACTATGTTTATGATGAGAAGGATACCAACTCCCATATCCTCTACTATGCCGCCGATAAAGAACGCTGTTATAGCAAAGCTTGCAGATCCGAGTCCCCTGGCAAGTCCGTAAAAAATCTTGCAGCCCGCCTTCTGATACTCAAAGCAAAGGGCGGTCATCACGGGCTGGTATGCAAACTGGATCATATATATTATGATATATACAATAAAGATTATCGGTTTATTCTTATCTGTGATCATAAGAATGGCAGATCCGGCCATGATCACAAAAACGGAAATGATAATAAATCTTCTGTTGGTAAGCGCTCCGGGCTTATCAATTATTCCCGCAAATACAGGCTGGGCTATCGCGGAAAGGATATTTGCCACCGCAAGGAGTACACCAACCTCAGTATTATTAAAACCATTGGCAAGCAGATACACCGCAGCAAGTGCGTGTATCGTACAAAACGCAACGAAGTAAGCAGCGTTTAAAAGCGTATACCTAAAAGTCCAGAATCTCCCCATCAATACTTTCCTCCCATCTTTCCGGCATATAGTTTTGAAAAACAAGCCGGGCGGATGTATTCTTTTCTTTGGCTATGCTTGTTATAGTATCATATGCATGCGCAAAAATCAACGCATAATTCTTATCGAGGACAAGTATCCGGATAAGGAACCGGTCAGCATGGAAGTTGTTGAGAACTAAGGAGGCAGGGAGGACCCCTCTTGACATTTTGAAGAACAAGTGGTATCATTTGAATAAACCTATGCAAAACTATAAGAATTGCATAGAATTTTCAAAAAATGGGAGGGTGGCATGATGATCTCACGTTCGGAATGTCTCAAGGAGTATGGCTCGGATTACCTTATTCAGAAGAAAATAGATGCCGGCGAGTTGTTTCGTGTGGATAAGGGGATCTATTCGAAGAAGGAGCATGTTCCTGAACTTGCGTTGTTGTCATATAAGTTTCCAAGGGCTGTCATCACGATGGATACAGCGTTTTATCTGTATGGATTGACTGACGAAGTTCCTGATTTATGCACTATGGCAACCAAAAGATCGGCAACACCGATAACAGATTCGCGTGTAAAGCAGTATTTCGTGAGA
>JAEEGM010000111.1 GCA_016280325.1 Eubacterium sp.
GAATCGGTGTCGCGCTCATCGCCAGCACATGCGGTTCCTCGCCTTTTTTGAAAAATGTCTCCCTCTGGCGTACACCAAAACGGTGTTGTTCGTCCGTTACGACCAGCGCCAGGTCGGCAAACTCTACATCCTCCTGCAAAAGTGCGTGTGTACCGATGATGATATCGATCTCCCCGGCAGCAAGGCGGGCTTTGACATCTTTTTTCTCCTTGGCCGTCATGGAACCCACAAGAAGTTCGATCCTTACCGACGGCTCTTCACATAAAAGCCCCCGAAATGTCTTCAGATGTTGTCCTGCCAGAACCTCCGTCGGTACCATGAGCGCCCCCTGTGCGCCGTTTTTCACAACCTGATAGAGACTTAAGAGAGCCACGATCGTCTTACCGGAGCCGACATCTCCCTGCACCAGACGGTTCATCACGCGGCCGCTCCCCATGTCCTCGAGGATCTCCAGATAAGCCTTTTTCTGTGCTCCCGTCAGTTCAAACGGAAGGGAAGTCTTAAAGTCCTCCACCTCTTTTGACGGCTCGATCCGATGTGTGCTCTCCTTTTCCGTAGCCGAATCCCGAATATGCCGAAGTGCCAATACGTACAAAAACAGTTCATCGAAGACCAAACGTCTCCTGGCCTCTCGCAATTCTTGCTTCTCCGTCGGAAAGTGGATCGACTTCAGAGCATTTTTATAACCGACCAGATTCTGCCGCGTCCGGATCTCGGACGGAAGGTATTCGAGAAGGTCATCGGTTTCCTTCAGTGCCGCCTCCATCGCCTTTGTGATCGCGTTGTTCGTCAGGCCTTTGGTCAGCGGATAGATCGGGCGAAGTTTCCCGACCAGATTGTAGAACTCCGTCTTCGTATACAGCTTCGGCTGCTCCAGCACGAGACGATCGCGTTTTCTCGCGACACGGCCACGTAAGATGTAGACGGTACCCATGTGCAGCTGATTTTTCAAAAACGGCATGTTGAACCACGTCACATCGATCATTCCGCCGCTGTGATCACTCATCATCGTCGTCAGGATCGTAAGTTTCCCGTGCGTTTTCATCTGCGGTCTCGACACAAGATTTCCCTCGATCGCAACCAGCTCACCCTCTTTGACCGAGCGAATCGGGCGGATTGCCTTGACTTCGTCGTAATCCCTGGGGTAATGCTCCAGCAGATCGCCAACCGATTCGATACCGAGTTTTTCATATTTTTCAAGGGCCTTATCTCCGACGCCCTTGATAGTTTTGATAGAATCGCTTTGGTTCATTGTTCTGCTCCTTAAACCTACGAGATATACTCAACCGTTTCCGCGAAGGACTCCGCTTTCGCCATTTCCGAACATTTCAATTCTTCTTGTGCCCAATCACTTCCGAAACATCGGTGAACGTCGTAAAGGCGGAATAGTCAAGTTTCGAAATCATCATCCGGAAGTCATGCACCTCCGCTCGCGTGATCACGCACAGCAGAACGTCCTTTCCGGTCTGACTGATGTAACCCTCTCCGCGTAAAAATGTTACCGTACGGTCAAAGTTCTTGTATATCTCATCCGCAATCTCTTCTCCGTGTTCGGTGATGATCATTACCGATTTGTCCTGTTCAAGCCCGGCCTCGATGATATCGATGATGCGTGATGAGATGAAATACATCAGCATCGAATACAGGCCGTGCTCAATACCGAACAAAAGGCCGGCTCCCGTGTAGATGATAACATTGATGATCATCACGACATTCCCCACAGAGAGCGAGGATCTCTTATTGATCAGAATACCGACGATCTCCGTTCCGTCCAGACATCCACCGCCGCGGAGAACAAATCCGACACCGATACCCAAAAGCACACCGCCAAAAGCCGTTGCTAAGATCGGCTGATCCGTTTGCTCGTGAATGAACCGCGGCAAGCCCTCAAAAAGAGAAACACACACGGAAAACAGCGCCATCGCGTAGGCCGCCTTTAGGATAAACACATGACCGATATTTTTCCAGGCAACGATCAAAAACGGGATATTGATTACAATAGACAAAATTCCCAGTTTAAGCCCGGTCAGATGAGAAAGGATCATGCTGACACCAACCACGCCGCCGTCGAAAATATTACTCGGCGTGAGGAATTCTTCCACGGCAAATGCTGCCAACGCCGCACCGATCGTGATCGCGATCATGGAAAACACCGTCTCTCGCTTTTTCTCGTAATTCCCTTTCGGGCCACGGTTCTGTCCGGGTACCTCGATTTTTCCTCCCATAAAAAACCTCCCTGCGTCGTTTCCGACACAAGGAGGATTATACCATATTTTAGGTTCAAGCGCAAATCCAAACTGCGATTCGAAATCGTTCAAGTAAGTGCTGCGCCCGGGAACACGTATTACTGTTCTAATTGATCGGCGTCTTGCCATACGACATGAACGTATCAAAGAGACGCTTTTTGTCCCCGTCATTGTCATACGCGTAATCCAGATACAACCAGTCACCATCATCATCAACAAAACGGAACTGAACATATCCTTTAATATCTCCCCCGCGCATACTGTGCTTCTCCGTCTCCAAAAGTTTCGGATCTTCCACCAATTCCCTGTGTGCCTGTGCGATGTTTCGAATCGCCTCCTCATCCTTTGGCGCATCGAAATAATAGTTTCCGACAAAATCCGAACTGCTGATTTCAATGCGAACAACATGATCCGGATTCGGCTTAATCGCAGGTCCGATGACATGCATACTGAGAAGCGCCACATAGAGCAACATCAACGCAAGTGGAATTGCCCCGTGCAAATACCTGGTCTTTTTCGAATGAAAAATGTTCACACTCTTTTGCAGTAGCATCTCACTGATAAAGAACCCTACGATACTTCCAATGATCAGAAGACCGATGGCAAACGCGATCAAGCCGCCGTTTTCACCGTAAGTAAGCGCGAATTGATTTCTCATCAACACAAATGCGCTGCCCATCACCAGGCCGCCGCCGCAGAAGGTGAAGAGCACACGGAACACGATCTTACACCAACCAAAAGTCACGGTCTCTCCGGTTTTTTCCAAGCGCTTATTTTTATATAAAAGCGCGGCCAACACAGCCAGAATCACGGTCGGAATCAGCATCCACAGTACATTCAGGAAGCCCCCGCGATAACAAACCTCACCTGTGTTCGTGACAACCTCCAACTGATCATGACACTTCATAAAGAAGTATGCCGGGAACAGACCGTCAAGACTCTCAAAGATCATATACCGGAACCCCCAGGAACCAGAAGACGCAATCGGATGTTCCACGATCAGGGTACGCATAAAGGCCGCAAGCATATTGATGAAGAGCCACAGCGCATTCAGCACACCGAACGTCACGATCGACAGGATCATATTGCCGCACACCACCACTGTGAACAGTGCCAGCGCGTAGAAAAACAGAACCTCAACCAACCCCTCTAACGCTCGAAGTATGATCAATTCAATCAGTTGTGTTTCCGCCCCCGTGATAACGAACATCGAACTGAATATCACCACCTCGAGGATCATAAGCACGGTCAGACCGGCCAATGCGTGGCTGACAAAATGCGCCATGCGGCGTATCGGCATACTGTGAAGCATATAAGAAGAACTTCGGCTGTACTGATAGTGAAAAAGCACAACGGCAATCATAATGGCAACCACGCCGATCAGCACCGGATTTGTCATCCAATCCGTCAGATCCACAAGTACTGATGAACGTACCAGTTTGGAAGCTGTATCGCCAGCCATGTCCGGCTCCAACGATCTCGAAACCTCCATCATCCCCGGTATGAACAGAAAACTGAAATACCCCAGAAGGAACAGAACGATCGTCGGTATCTGACTCTTCAGATCGTTCAGATACAATCTCTTGTTAAAAAAGGATGTCTTTGATCGCATCGTTCTCACCTCCCAGTTCATTAATAAAAATCTCCTCAAGTGACAGTGGCATAAACTCGGTAAATACCGGTGCCGTTTCCCGAATCCTTGTTTCCAATGTATCTCTGTCTCCCTGCAGGATCAATGTGTGCATCCGTCCGCTCGATGTTTTGTGAAGGACCTTTGCACCTTCTCCCAGCTCCGGCATCTCTCTTTCATCCTGATAAGCGATTGTCACCTTGGCGAAGCCTTCCTGCAATTCTTCATACGACCTTTCCAGTACAATACGTCCGTGATTCATGATGCCGATATGATCACATACATCCTCAAGTTCTCTCAGATTATGCGACGAAACCAACACAGTCGTCCCCTCGGATGCCACACTTTCCATGATCACTTTCCAGATCGTATGGCGCGCTACCGGATCCAATCCGTCCATCGGCTCATCGAGAATCAGGATATCCGCGTGACAACTTAACGCCAGCAGCACCGATGCCTGTTTCTGCATTCCCTTGGACATTTTTCTGAAAAGCAGCTTGTCATTCAGTTCGGGAAAAATCCCTATCAGACGGCTCAGTCGATCTTTGTCAAACTTCGGATACATACCGGCGTAAAGACTTGCCATACCGGCGATCGTCGATCCGTTCGTGTAGTAGATGTCGTCAGGAACGTAGGCAACTCTTTCCTTAACCTCCGGATTCTCAAATACCGGTTCCCCGTCGATCAGAATCTCACCGCTGTCCGGCTTAAAAATACCCATGATGTGGCGGATCAAAGTGGACTTGCCGCTTCCGTTCGGTCCCACAAGACCGTATACACTGCCGCTCTCCACGGCAAAGGTCGCTTCGTCAAGCGCCTTCAGACCGTCAAAGTCCTTTGTGATCTCAGTTCCAGTAATCATCAACATCCTCCCTTCTGACTCCTAAAAACTTCAATTCCTCAATCGTCTTTCTCAAACTCTCCTTCAGCTCCCCGATCCGCTTTTCATTTTGGTCGGGGATTCCGGACACGAAACATCCGCGTCCCTGCGCCGTGTAGATATACCCTTCGTGCTCCAGTTCCCGATATGCCCGACTGATCGTGTTTGGATTGATCGTCAGCATCGTTGCCAGTTCACGCACGGAGGGGAGTTTTTCATCCTTCTCCAGGATGCCCTGGATAATCTGCTTGCGAAACCCGTCCATGATCTGTTCATAGATCGGACGACTGTCGCGATAGTTTACCTGAATCAAGGGCTTCACCTCCTTTTCATCACTTCTTTCCCGCCTCTTTATGGATAGTGTGTTATAACTGTATTATTTATACTAGTACAGTTATAGCATAAGTTTTTTTATTTGTCAACTACTTTTTTGAAAAATGCGGACAATTGGACATGTGCATACAAAAAGGGCGTCGCTTCCTGCATAAGCGAGCGCCCTTTTTGCAATCCAAAGTGATCAGATGATATCATACCAAATCCACTTCGTGGATTCGCGTTTGTTCCCCGGGCGTGTTCTCCTTTAGTCCGCCAGGTCCATATGGGCACAGGCAGAGCCTGTGCCCATATGGACCTGGCGGGAATCGAACCCGCGTCCAAATCGGAGTCCCATGTACTTCTACTATCATAGTCGGTCATTCGAAGTTTTCCTCGCCCGGTCGGAGATCGACACCCTCCGGGTCCGGTAGTCCGTTAAATCTCTGCGCGTATCACGGACAAGATACACACAGGGAGCCTGCTAAGGATGATACCAACGCGTGGTCGCAGGAATCCTCACGATGGCAGCCAGGCGCGATTAGGCAGCCTGAGCAACTAACTTATTGTTGTTAGCGTTTAGATTTAAGGTCTGTGTTTTAACGTGGTCACAGTCCACGGATAGCTTCTCCATCTTCCGCCGACCTGTCGAAACCGGTACAAGCCCGTAAAGCAGCAAGTTCCCTTGCTACTCTTCTATCATATCGTACAGATATGTCAATTGCTTGACATCCGATAAATTGTAACGAAGATAATATGTATTCGGACGACATACCGGATACATCCCGCGCTCGCTCTGAAACGTTGTAACGTTAACGCCGCTCGCGCTGGGAGTATCCGTATATCTTCCAGAACTAGAGTTTTACCTTGAAATCTCTTTCAGCTGCGCGCTTGAGATCCTTTTTCTTTATGTCCTCGCGCTTATCGTAGAGCTTCTTACCCTTAGCCAGAGCAATCTCGACCTTGATCAAGGAGCCTTTGAAATACACTTCCATCGGGATCAGCGTGTAGCCCTTTTCCTTGATCTTTCCGATCAGTTTCCGAATCTCCGACTTGTGCATCAGAAGTTTGCGTGCCCGGAGCGGATCCCGGTTAAAAATATTCCCTTTCTCGTAAGGACTCACATGCATACCATAGAGCATGACTTCATTATTCTTGTCGATCCGCACAAACGCCTCGTTCAGCGAACAATGCCCCATCCGGATTGATTTTACCTCCGTGCCGACAAGTTCAATCCCGCATTCATACGTCTCTTCGATAAAGTAATCATGCCTCGCTTTCTTATTATTCGCGATCAGTTTTCTACTATCTTTTCCCATTTTACTCTACTCCAACATCAAAAAGTCAACCGTCCGCATCGTTGTATCCACCCGTGCCACCTGCACTCTCACCGGCTGCCCGAGTCGAAACTCCTTGCGTGAACGATGTCCGACCACGCGGAACTTTTCCTCTTCATAATCGTATCGATCATCTGTCATATCACTGAGACGAACCATCCCTTCCACCGTGTTCGGCAGCGCAACATAGATTCCCCATGTCGTCACGCCGCTGATGACACCGTCGAACTCTTCACCGATATGATCCTCCATGTACGCCGCTTTCTTCAGACGATCAACCTCACGCTCCGCCTCATCCGCACGTCTCTCACGCTCGGACGCCAGTTTTGCCGTTGCCGCCAGATTCTCCGCGTAATAACTCAACCGCTCCGGTGTCAGTTCCCCATGACGGTATTCCTTCAGAATCCGATGGATCTGCAGATCCGGATAGCGACGGATCGGCGATGTGAAGTGACAATAATACTTCGCCGCCAGACCGAAGTGCCCGTCATTACTCGTCCGATACTCTGCCCGCATCATGGCGCGAAGCGTCAGTTGCGTCAAAAATGACTCCTCGGGTGTATTTTTAATCGCGTCCATCAGGGAACGGATCACCTTCGGGTGGATCTTATCCTGTCCTACCTTCAGCGTATGTCCGAAGTAGGAAGTTACTCTCGCCAGGTCGCGTATCTTCTCACGTTCCGGCTCATCATGACAACGAAATACAAAAGGAAGTTCCAGCCAGTATGCCTCCTCGGCCACCGTCCGGTTCGCCGCCAACATAAACTCCTCGATGATACGCGTAGCGATATTACGATCGTACGGATGGATATCCACCGGTCTCCCGGTCGGATCGAGTTCCATCTTGCACTCCGGCAGATCAAAGTCAATCGATCCGTGCTTCTCACGACGCCGACGCATCTTGTCGGCAAGTTCCTCCATCAGTAAATACCAGGGAATACTCTTTTTGTAACGCTGGAACAGTTCCGACGTCTCGCCCCCCTCAGCCTTCGCAATCTTTTTGATATGATGAAGAGAAATATCAATCGGATCTCTGTCCTGTTTCTTCTGTTTCCCCTTCTTAAGTAAGCCCGACTTCGTCGCAGCCTCCTTCGCACCGGACGACTCGGCCTTGTGCGCCATGTCAATCAACGCCGCCACATCATGATAGGTCATCCGCTCGTTGACATTGATCACGGACTCTACGATCTCATGAGACTTTACCTCACCACGTTCGTCGATCTGCATCACGCAACTGAGCGTCAACCGGTCCTCGCCTTCATTCAGAGAACAGATTCCGTTGGACAGTTTCTTCGGAAGCATCGGAATCACACGATCTGCCAGATAAATACTCGTTCCTCGATTTCTCGCGTCTCTGTCAAGCGGCGATCCTGCCGTTACATAATGTGACACATCCGCAATATGTACCCCCAGCTCATAGCCGTCCTTCGTCCGGGACAACGTGATCGCGTCATCAAAATCCTTCGTATCCTCGCCATCGATCGTGACCGTCATAAGCACACGATAGTCACTGCGCCCT
This sequence comes from Eubacterium sp., assembly GCA_016280325.1. Taxonomy (GTDB): domain Bacteria; phylum Bacillota; class Clostridia; order Lachnospirales; family Lachnospiraceae; genus Eubacterium_F. The sequence continues at coordinate 7,925 of JAEEGM010000111.1, forward strand.
TTCCTGTCTGAACGAGCTACGGAATTCGGCAGTTTCTTCGCCTGGCGGATGACATCCTCCGGATACTCAACCGGCAACTCCATCCCCCGAATCACGCTCTCGACATCAACACCGGGTTCATTCAGGTATCCCAGCACCTTCGTAACAGCGCCCTCCGGACTTTTCCCCTCAGACGGATATGCGGTGATCTCCACCTGAACCTTCTGTCCGTCCTTCGCTCCGTGTGTTTTTCCCTTCGGAATATAGAAGTCCGGCAGTTTCACGTCATCCGGGATCACAAAGGTCGTCTTTCCATGCTTATCGAAGGTCCCGACAATCGTCGTTACCGCCCGCTTCACCACACGGTCAATCTCCCCCTCCGACTTATGTCTGCCGTTTGGGCGCTGCTTCACAACAACCACCTTCACGACATCGCCGTTCATAGCGTCCCCGGTATATCTCTCCGGTATAAAAATATCCTCATCGAGTTCCTCAACCCGTACAAATCCGAAGCCCTGCTTCGTCCCCATATAGGTGCCCGTATACACAGGCAACTCAACTCTGTTTCTGCTCATTGTACTGCTCTCCAATTATCCTGTCCGGTACAGCATCGCCGTACTCTCTTACGACTCACATCAATCAATAGAAAAAAAGACTCCTTCCTATGCAGAAGGAGTCTCAGAAATCTGCCTGTATCAATCCAGCCACGTAGTGCAAAGAACCACTGACAGTCCGACAAAAAGTACGGCTGCCACGCGTGTGATCTTCACCAGGATACCCTCAGCGGAACGTCCCTTGTTCCGTGTCCAATACGTATCGGCCGAACCCGAAAGGGCTCCCAGACCGGAATTCTTTCCTTCCTGCATCAATACCACAATAACCAACAGCACACAAACCACGATGTATGCGATAGTTACGATCAAACGTAATGTACTCATTTCCTAATTTTCTCCTTTTCTTGTATATATGGATCCAAATCCGGACGAATCCGGCGATCAATCCTGCTTCTTATTCCGAACGAAATCCGGAATCTTGATACCGCTTCCGCCATCTAACGGTGTACCTGCCGGTCTCGGAGCCGGAGCCGGTGTCGGTGCTGTCGGAGTCGGTGTCGGTGCTGCTGCCGGTGTCGGCGCCGCCGGTGCCGGTGTCGGATGAACGACATTCTGGCTTACCACACCACCGCCTGCCGGACGAGGTGCCGGTGCCGGTGCTGCCGGACGTGCCGCAGTCTGTGCGCCGAAGCCCTTATTCAAAAAGCTCAAGCCACTTCCTCCTGCCGGCTTTGCCTGACTTCCTGCTGCCGCCTGAGTCGACCCACTTTGTGAAGAGGCAGACGAACTCGAACGACTCATGAAACTCGGTCTTGCCGCCGAACCGCTGAAGCCACCACTGAACATGGATCCCGCAGAGGGATTGGTCGGTGCTGCCGTCATATCAATTCCGGTTGCGATAACCGTAATCGTAGCCGAATCCTGTGCGTTTTCATCATGCATCGAACCAAAGATGATATTGGCCTCCTCGCCGGCCAGCTTCTGAACATAAGAAGCCGCCTCGTTGGCCTCGATCAAGCTGACATCACCGGAAATATTGATGATGACATGCGACGCTCCCGTGATGGAAGTCTCGAGAAGCGGCGAACTGATCGCCTGCATCACAGCCTCAATACACTTATCATCACCACTGGCCGATCCGATACCGATATGAGCGATACCCTTATCCTTCATGACTGTCACAACATCGGCAAAGTCAAGATTCACAAGTGCCGGTGTGTTGATCAGATCCGTAATCCCCTGAACACTCTGCTGAAGAACCTCATCCGCCTTCTTGAATGCGTCCGGAATCGAAGTACGACGATCACAAATCTCAAGAAGCTTCTCATTCGGGATTACAATCAGGGTATCCACGCAGTTCTTCAATTTATCAATACCACCGATCGCGTTGTTCATACGTTTTTTGCCCTCAAACGCGAAAGGCTTGGTCACAATACCAACCGTAAGCTTGCCCATCTCCTTGGAAATCTGGGCGATAACGGGAGCCGCACCGGTTCCGGTTCCGCCACCCATACCACAGGTGACAAACACCATATCCGCATCACGAACAGCCTCAGCAAGTTCCTCACGGTTCTCCTCAGCGGCCTTCTCGCCAACCTCCGGTACCGCACCGGCTCCGAGACCTTTCGTCAACTTCTCACCGATCTGAATCCACTTCGGCGCCTTACATTCCTTCAATACCTGAATATCCGTATTTACACAGATAAACTCAACACCCTGGATTCCCTCTTCTATCATCTCGTTGACAGCATTGTTGCCGGCACCGCCGACACCGATCACCAAAAGATTGGCTGCAACGCTGTCTCGCTCGTTCGATTTGATCTCTAACAACGATATTTCCTCCTTTTTGGAACACATATCCGTTCGCACACAGATATATATTACGATTTTTTTACAAAAAAATCAAGTGGTATTTTCAAATCCCCACAAAAAAATCCATAAACCCGCGATTTTTCGGCATTTTGGCTCTAAAAAAATTACCGGCACATGTGTAATGAAATAATCATTTAGCGTCCTTCTTAAAAATAATAGTTGAACCGGCCTTGTAATTTACCATATCAATCGTCCCCTTATCCCCTGTTTTCCTTGCTGTTTTAAGGATATCGGGTAGGATTGAGACGACCTCATCGTAGTCAGATCGACGCCCCAGTCGAACAGTCACCGGTCCGCTATAGATCGTGGCGTGTCCCTCCGTGTCAAAATCCGCCTTATCCCAGTCAATCTTATAGTAGGTCAACCGGTTGGACAGATTGATCATCTGCTCGAGCAGTTCCTCTCTTCCGGTTGAAAGCCTGTGGTACAAAGTGAAATCCGTCACATCCTCGCTCTCAAAGAACGGAATATCCGGGAGCGCCTGCTCGGTCGTCTTCAAAACCATCCCATCCTTATCAAAGTAGATATAATGATTCGAAAACTTGACACCGGCCAAAACCACCTTCTCGTACAGCTTGATATGCAGTTCCCCAAAAGACGGATAACTGATCTCGGCCTCTCTCACATACGGCGGATCCTCGGTAAATCCAAAGGCATCCATAATGATGTTTGTGAGCATATTTTTCTGCCAAAAGTGCGATTGGTAGCTCTCAGCCACCTGACTTTCCGAATAGAAGGTGTTCCCCTCGACACTAACCTCCCGGACTAAAAATACAAACCACAGGATTGCCAATATCACAGCGATGATGCCGATGATCAGGGGGAGCTTGAACCGCAATTTAAGTCCACGCATGCCTTACCTCCCCTCTCGCTGTCCGGTCTTGGCCGAGATGCCGAGCACGATACCGATCTCTGCCATCATAAAGATCACCGACGAACCACCGTAACTGATCAGCGGCAACGGAATTCCTGTTGACGGGATCGTGTTCGTCACAACCGCGATATTGATCAGCGCCTGCGAAGCGATATGGAACAGCACACCGACACAGATCAGCGCCGAGAAAAGATCCGGCGCTCGCATCGCGACAAGATAGATGCGCCAACAAAGCAGGATAAACATCAGGATAACAATTCCCGCTCCGACTAGTCCCAGCTCCTCACAGATCACGGAAAAGATCATGTCGTTGTATGGCTCCGGCAAAAATCCGAGCTTCTGCATGCTCTCTCCGAGTCCCGCGCCGAACACACCGCCGGACGCGATCGCGTACAGTCCATGAACGATCTGCGTCCCCTTCGGATGGCTCTCCGGATTCTGCCAGATTGCGATACGCTCCGCGCGGAATCCTTTTCCGAAAAACACATATAGGGTGGCGAAAAATCCGCCGGCTCCCAACATCACAAAATACGGCATCTTCTTTTTCGCCGCAACGATACAAATACCAAAGGCCGTTATAAAAATTACGATAGCACTACTCAGGTCCTCTTTCGCTACCAGCAAAAGTGGGATCATGAGCGGCACGAAAATGCGAAGCATTTTTTTAGTCTCAGAGAAGCGTGCCGGGATCGTCGTCATGTAGTAAGCAACCGACAGAATCAATACTACTTTCGTGATCTCCGACGGCTGAAAGGAAACAGGTCCGATCTTCAACCAACGGTTAGCACCATTAAGCGAACCTCCCTGCATCAGTACGGCCCCCTGGAGTCCGACAACAAACCAGAACAAAAGCTGTACCAGTCGTATCCTCAGCGGCGTAAAGGGCTTGATGAAGAGTTTGTAGTTGAACTTTGTCGCCAACAACATCGCCACGGCGCCGATCAGAACATTGATCGCCTGACGACGCAGGAAAAATGTACTGTCATCGTACTTAACCTGAGCCGAATAAGAACTGGCACTGTAGATCATCAACATACCGAAGCCGACGATGCAGAACGTGATCAAGAGAAGGCTGTAGTCGAAGCCACCCTCGACGCCTTCTCTGCTCTTTTGTATTCTGCGCTCACGCCTCTCAAGGCGCTCAGCTCTGGTTGCCTGCATAAAAACCTCTCAATATACAATCATGGACATGTCAAAGTCCCGCCGGATGCGAGAAAAATGCCAACATGCACAAAAACATCGTAATAACCGTAAACATCGTGTCAATCTGTATCTCGGACATGCCACCAAGCTCAAAATGATGATGAATCGGTGCCATCCGAAAGAGTCTCTTCCCGTGAGAAATCTTGAAGTATCCAACCTGAAGGATATCTGAGATCACCTCTACCAGATAGATGAAACCGACAATGATGATCAGGAACGGATCATACAGTAGGATACACATGGACGACAGCCATCCTCCGATCGCGAGCGATCCCGTATCTCCCATAAACACCTTAGCCGGGTGCGAATTAAAAAGCAAAAATCCCATCAAACCGCCAAGCATCGAACCGGACATCGGCTCCATTCCGGGCGCGGCCTGTCTCGTAACAATAATGAAAAAGACAGCAACAACACAGGTGACGCTCGAAACCAATCCGTCCAGTCCGTCGGTCAGGTTTGTACCGTTGACAGTACCCAGCACCACGAAGAATACGAAGATGCAAAAGAGCCATACCGGCATCGTAAAGCAGTACTCCGTAAACGGAATATGAACGAGCGCCTCTTTCTTCTCTACCAGGAAATAGTAAACAAGGAATCCTGACGTAAGAACAAATTGCAGTGCCATCTTCTGCAAAGGCGACAGACCGTCCGACTGCTTTTTTACCACCTTGATGAAATCATCAATACAGCCGATCACACCAAACCCGATCGTCATCATCAGGATCGGAATGATCTCCGGACACGTCCGCATGTAGAAAAGCGACGGAATCAAAATCGCGATCAGAATCGCGATACCGCCCATCGTCGGCGTCCCCGTCTTGCTCAGATGTGACTGAGGACCATCTTCTCTCTCCGTCTGACCGAACTTGAGTCTCCTCAACGCCGGAATCAAAAACGGCAGGATGATCACCACGATCACGAAGGATAGCACGATCGGTAGTATTTCTCTCACAAAATCAATAGACATTTCAGAATAACCTCCTAGATTAGATTCTTACCGGGCGAACGCCCATATGTTATCAGTCAACCTTATTTGACACAAAAGTATATCTCGCAGGGGGCGGGCGTTTCACACATCTGTCGAGGGGAATTCGTTAGCGCAGGCCACGCAGTGGCCGTGAGCGCCCCCGAGACAGATGTTGTGAAAGCTAGCCGCCCCCGTCCGTCTTCAGTTTTCTTCAGTCTGTTCCTCTTCAGTCTGCTCTTCCGTCTTCTCCTCTTCTTGCTTCTCCTCTTGTTTCGGTTCCTCTTCCGTCTTCTGCTCCGGTTCCTGGTTCGATTCTTCGGTAGTTTCCGAAGTATCAGGTTCGGGCGTCTCCTTCGGCTTGATCTTGCTCTCATCCGCATAGATCCCAAGGAACGGAAGAACCTTTCCGAGAATCCGGCTCGCAAACTCCGTCGCATACGTCGAATGCGCCTGATCCTCGACATTCGGCTCATCGATGATCACGTAGATGGCCACCTCCGGATTATCAATCGGAACCGCGCCAATGAAGGAAACGAGATAATTTTTCTCGGAAACCGGTCGCTTCTCGGCGGTTCCCGTCTTACCACCCACGGAATACCCCTCGACAGCCGCCGGCTTCGCCGTACCCTCTTCAACCGTAGCCTTCAGATACTTGCGGAGTTTCCGGGAAGTCTCCTCCGACGTTGTCTCCTTGACGATCATAGGCTCGAACTTCTTGACCGGGTCGCCGTCCGAAGAACGTATCTCCCGAACCAGATGTGGCTGATAATACTTACCGCCGTTGATCAATGAGCAAAAAGCGCTCATCATCTGAACCATCGTCACCGTCTGTGTCTGACCGAAGCTGCTCGTCGCAAGCTCAACAGCATTCAGCGCCTCTTTACTGTGAATCAATCCGGACGTCTCTCCGGGAAGATCAATCCCCGTTCTCTGTCCAAAGCCGTAGAGTTTCGTATACTTAGAAAACTTCGTACGCCCCATCTTAGCAGCGATATCCATCAATCCGACGTTACAGGACTCCATCAGGATGTGTTGCAGATTCAGCGTCCCGTGTCCATTACGATTCGCGCAGTGGATCTTCGAGCCGGCCACATTTTTCACACCGGTACAATCACAGGTGAAATCCTCGTTGATGACCGCCTCATCAAGCGCCGCCGCTATCGTGAACGGCTTAAAGGTCGAACCCGGCTCATAGGCGGAGCCGATGCAAAAATTCGACCACATCTCCATCATCTTTTCTTTTTGTTCCTCTTCGCTCATCTTCGCGATCTTTTTGGCCGAATACATGGTCTCCAGCGTACGCGGATTATTCAAGTCAAAAGAGGACTCCGATGCCATCGCAAGAATCTCACCGTTGTTCGGATTCATCAGCATCACGCCGACATGCTTCGCCGGACCGGCGCCGGACTTCTGGAACCACTTGATCTGCTGTTCCACCACCTGCTGCACATGGGCATCAATCGTCATGACGATCTCATTGCCATCCTTCGCGTTTTTGATCGTACGCTGCAGGTTCATGTTCGAATCAAAATATCCGTACTCGCGCCCCGTCGTTCCGTTCAGTTCTTCATTATAATTCTCCTCGATCCCGTATGTCCCGTGATCATCGCTTCCCAAAAAACCGATCAGATTGCAACCGACATTTTTCAGCGGATACGATCTCGAATACGTCTCCTCGAACCATACCCCGTCGATCAACTCGTCCTCCGACATCTTTTTCCGAAAGTTGTCCACCTGTTCGTCCGTCAGTTCACGGAGTTCATCGATATGCTCATACATCGAATCAGGCTTAGATGCAACGATCTTCTCAATCACATCCCTTGAGATGTTGAAAAATGAAGCGAGCGCGTCCACGGTTCGCACATGCATCGCGTCGTTGTTATTCAACGTTCTCGGCTCCAGGATCAGATTGTACCGGCGAAGCGAAACCGCCATCGTCGTACCGTTTCGATCACGGATCGGACCGCGTTGATAATTGAGAACCGAGTTTGTATAGGACTGCTGAGCCAACGCCGCCTTACGATATCGGTTGCCGTCATTTTTATCCAGGAAAAATATACGCAACAGCAGAAATACAAAGCAAACAAAAAAGAGTGCAAAAAAAACGAACAGGGCACGACGCATCTGCCTGGTAAATCGTTTTGGTTTGACTCTTTTTCTTCTTGGATATCGGCCGTCCGGCCGTTCATATCGCTGTCTCGTACTCATATTAAATCAACGGGTCAGATCTTCGGGATCTCTCCATACGCGCGAATCTCAGCGCTCTTTTTCCTCTGATAGGTAACGATCTTGCTCTTCTTCATGGGCTTCATACCGAGCTTCGTCGCCTTCTTATAGATCTTCTTTAAGTTAACCCCATCCTCCAATTGTTCATCTAATGCACGGTTGGATTTTTCCATCTCCACAACCTCATGTTGTAATTTTACCACATTTTTTGACAAATAGGTAGACTGAAAATTTAGATTTAAGTAAATAATTCCAACAACCATGACTGCAACGAATGTCAGGACGATCAATCCGATGGAAAAAAAGTCCAGTTTTGGCTTGGAGGCCGGTCTTTCGATGACCTTCGGCTCGCGGCGTACCACACGACCGGAATGCTCGTTGAAATCCGGCATCGTGTCATAGGCTCTTGCCGCACTGCCAAATACATATACGTTATTACGATCCGTCCATTTTTTCTGTTCCGTCATAAATCAACTCTCCTCATTTTCTCACGTTCATTATTTTCGAACAAACACACGCAACTTCGCGCTTCTCGCTCTGGGATTATCCTCAACCTCTTTCTCACCCGGCGCGATTGGGCTGTGAGGCTTCATCTCCCCCAGTGGCTTCTTCCCGCATACACAAACCGGAAAATCCGGTGGACATGTACAAGGGTTTTCCGCCTGCTTGTACTTCAGTTTCACGATCCGGTCTTCCAACGAATGGAAGGTGATGATGCACAACCGCCCTCCCGGCTTCAGACTTTCGATCATCGAATCAAGTGCATCCTGCAACACATCAAGTTCCTTGTTACATTCGATCCGAAGTGCCTGAAAAACTTTTCTGGCCGGATGACCTTTTTTGTTTTTCTCCCGCTCCGGCATCGAGGCCCGGATGATATCCACAAGCTCTCCGGTCGTCTGAATCTGTCTCTCTTCCCGAGTCCTCACGATACGCCCCGCAATCGCCCCGGCATACCGTTCTTCACCGTATTCCTTAAAAATCCTCACGAGTTCTTCCTTCGGATAGGTATTGACGATATCCGCCGCCGTGAGTGTCGCTTCCCGATCCATCCTCATATCGAGCAGTGCGTCCTCCCGATAGGAAAACCCTCTCTCCGCTTCATCGAACTGGTAGGAAGAAACGCCCAGGTCCAACAGAATCCCGTCTACCTTGTCAATCCCCAGTCCATCCAGTACCGATCGCATGTTTCGGAAGTTACTCTTTACGATGGTGACGCGTTCATCTCCCTGCAATCGATTTCCAGCTGCCGCTATCGCATCCTCATCCTGATCAATTCCGATCAACCGTCCCTGATCGGATAAGTGTTTCAATATCTCTGATGAATGTCCGGCGCCACCTAACGTCCCATCGACATAGATGCCGTCCTCCCGGATATTCAGTTGCTCGATCGTTTCATCAAGCAGTACCGATCTGTGTTTAAACTCCACCGCGTTCTCCTCTGTTCTCAGAAGCTGAGACCAAACTCGGACATGTGATCCGCGATCGTATCGATATCCGCCACCTCATCACCACTCTCGTAGCGTTCCTTACTCCAGATCTCGACCTTACCGAGCACGCCGATAAATACCACATCTTTATCAATACCGACCCGTTCTCTCAAGTTCGTCGGTATCAGGGTTCGTCCCTGCTTATCACATTCACAGGCTGCTGCGTTCGCCATAAAGGTGCGCTGCAGCGTTCTGGCTTCTTTCGTTCCCGGAAGTTCCTTCAGCTTGGTGAGGAAGTCTTCCCACTCGTTCATCGGATACGCGTACAGGCAGCCATCAAGTCCAACGGTAACAACAAAAGAGTCGCCAAGACCATCCCTGAGCTTAGCCGGGATAATCACGCGCCCCTTCGCGTCTATGCCGTGTTCGTAGGTTCCCATGAACATGTCTGCACCTCTAAGCTTTTCATACTTCCGGGAACGATCTAACGTTCCCGGATTCCCAATGAACAAACCACTTTGTGGGGTATTCCCTCCACTTTTCACCACTCTGGTTATATTTTACTCCACTTCAAGGGAAAATGCAAGCATTTTTTTAAAAAAAATCAATAAAAATAGCCCGAAACTCACGTGTTTTCGGGCTATCTCTATATCTTCCGTATAAACTATATCAATGTACCATATATTGTGTTTTACGCTCAGGTCACAGCTTATTTTTCGCTTCAGTCTCCTGCGCTTTCTGCTGTTTCGCCTCCTCAGCGTCTTCCTCATTGATTGCGGCGATCACCTGATTCAAAAAGGCCGTCATCTCGCCTTCTTCCGTTTGCTTTTCCTTGGCTTCCTCGCGCTTTTTCTTCTGCTTCTCCTTTTTCTCCTTCGGTGACTTGCCGGTCGCATTGGAATCGTACGCCATCGCTTCCGGAACAATCGGATTCCCTTCCGCCTTTCGTCTGGCTATGATCCAGACGACGATACCGGCAACAACCAGCACCGCGGACAGAACCTGCGACACGGCAATCCCCGACGAACCGATCTGAAGCTGGTCCGTCCGAAGCCCCTCGATCCACACACGTCCGGCTCCGTACCCCACCAGATACAGAAGCGCGACTTCACCGTGAAACTTCTTTTTCTTGGTAAAAAATATCATCAAAAGCAGGATCATCAGATTCCAAAGCGACTCATACAAAAACGTCGGATGCACCTGGATGAATTCCTTGCCGTCAATCTTATCTATATGCTCTCGCATCGCATCCGTGATGTAACTCGGATTGACATTGGCTGTATTCAGGCGCATGGCGAGGAAGTTGTTCGTATAGTCTCCAAACGCCTCCTGGTTGGTAAAGTTTCCCCAGCGGCCGATACACTGTCCCAGGATCAGCCCGCACAGCGCCGTGTCCGCGAAAAGAAGGAAGTGGAACTTCCGGATACGGCAGTAAATATATGCAGACAAAAACGCTGCGATCACGCCACCATAGATTGCCAGTCCTCCCCCACGGATATCGAAGATCTTCCATAGGTTATCCTTGTACTTATCCCAGGCAAAAGCAACATAATAGATCCTGGCTCCGATAAGCGAAAAGATGATTCCGAAGATCACATAGTCCGCGTATACATCCTTCTTCTGCCCGGTCACCTTCGCCTGCCGGCAAGCCATCAAAAGCCCGGCCAGCATTCCAATCGCAATGATAATCCCGTAAAGCGCGACAACGCCGATCTTCTTGGGAAGATAATCAATATAAATTCCTATATTCGGGAATGCCACATCTGCAGTATTCATTCTTCGCCCCCTTCACAAGCGTTACCCCCCCGACCGCACGGAGCAGGGGTTCATCGGCATCAAACATTAAAACGGAACAAAACCACATCGCCGTCTTTCATTACATACTCCTTGCCTTCCGAACGAACGAGCCCCTTCTCCTTGGCACCGTTCATACCGTTATTGGCAATCAGGTTATCATACGATACCACCTCGGCACGGATAAAGCCTCTCTCAAAATCCGTATGGATCTTCCCGGCCGCCTGCGGTGCCTTCGTCCCCTCGGTGATCGTCCACGCTCGCGTCTCATCCGGACCTGTCGTCAGGAAACTGATCAGACCGAGCAGACGATAACTGGCACGGATCAGCTTCTGAAGACCTGACTCCGTCAGTCCCAGATCCTCTAAGAATTCTTTCGTCTCATCCTCATCAAGCTCCGCGATCTCCTGCTCGATCTGCGCGCAGATCACGAAGACTTCCGAATTCTCTTCCTTGGCAAACTCACGAACCTTTGCCACCTGATCGTTGGACGCGCCGTCATCCGCCAGATCATCCTCAGCCACATTGGCCGCGTAGATCACCGGCTTCGCTGTCAGGAGGTTGTACTCCTTGAACCAGGCAATCTCATCATCATCCTCCGAGAGTTCAAAGTTCTTGGCCAGTTTATTCTCTTCCAAAAACGCCTTGATCCGCTGAACAAACTCGAGTTCCTTTTTCAACTTCTTATCGTTGTTGGCACCACGTCCCACCTTGGCGATGCGACGTTCCAGGATCTCGATATCGGAAAAAATGAGTTCAAGGTTGATGGTCTCGATATCTCTGAGCGGATCGATGGATCCGTCCACGTGAACGATATTGTCATCCTCAAAGCAACGGACCACATGCACGATCGCGTCGACTTCACGGATGTTTGATAAGAATTGGTTACCAAGCCCTTCTCCTTTACTTGCCCCCTTAACCAATCCGGCGATATCGACGAACTCGATCACGGCGGGAACCTTTTTCGCCGATGAATGCATGTCCGCGAGCACGTCCACTCTCTCGTCCGGAACCGGTACGACTCCCACGTTCGGATCGATCGTGCAGAAGGGATAGTTCGCGGATTCAGCGCCTGCCTTGGTTAACGAGTTAAACAGGGTGCTCTTTCCGACGTTTGGTAATCCGACAATTCCTAGTTTCATTAGTTTTTCCTCCAGATTTATTTGATAATAATCACTATCTTGTCGCAGCCATACCGTAGCCGCTGCTTAGGTAAGTTTCTCCTTGAATAGTTTTACATTTTCACTAATACTGCCTTTAAATACTTGGGTACCGGCAACGAAAACGTTGGCACCGGCCTCGCGCACTTCGGTTATATTGTCAAGCGTGATACCTCCGTCAACTTCGATATCAACTGACAAGCCTTTTTCATCGATGATCTCACGCAGCTTCCTGATCTTGGAAAAGGTATCTGTGATGATCTTCTGGCCACCGTAACCGGGATAGACTGTCATTACCAGTACCATCGAGAGTTTGTCAAGAACAGGGAGTATCGGATCGATCGGTGTGTCAGGGCGGATTGCCACCGCCGGTTTTATACCGTAACGAAGGATCTCGTCGATCGTGTCGTCAAGATTTCCTTCGCAAGCCTCGGCGTGAACCGTGATCCCATCCGCGCCGGCCTCGGCAAAAGCGCGAATGTGTTCGATCGGATTGACGATCATCAGATGAACATCAAAAA
>JAEEGM010000112.1 GCA_016280325.1 Eubacterium sp.
CACAGGCTCCGCTCAAGGCCAGCATGAAATCTAACTGATGATTTTGTAAAAACTCAATCATTTGTCCTCTCACTTTCCGGCAAGATTACGTACAAAAAACTTCTCAAGGTTCTCTAACAATTCGTCCTTCTCTATCGTCTTCAAAAAGTATCCCTCCGGCTTAAGAGCAAGCACCTTCATGACACTTTCCTTATCGCTCTTCCCCGTCAGGAACATAACCGGGATATCCCGGGTTTCATCATCACTCCGAAGCATCTCCAGCACTTGCGGACCGCTTGTCACCGGCATCTCGTGATCTAAAAGGATCAGGTCGACTTTATTTTTGCCGAGATACTTGATCGCCTGCAGACCGGAATTTGCCATCGTAACTTTATAGGTACCCTTCAGCCAATCACGAGCGAGAGTCAGGTAGTTCGGATCGTCGTCTACGACGAGAATACTCTTTCGGAAAGTACCCTCCTCAACCTTTTCAAAGAACTCCTTGATCGTCTCGATGTACTCGGCATTGTCGATCGGCCGTTCAAAACTCCGGAAGATCAATTCTTTCGGAATATGTTTTTCCATGATCCGCAGATCATTTTGCTCACCGACGAGGATCATTCGCTTCTCCTCATCTAACATGTGATCACTCAAAAAGTGCGTGACCTTATCCGTCGGCCGCTCACCATCCTCCATATAGATCGTGACAAGGTCGACACCCTCAAGCTTTTCGTTGAGCGTGTTTACATTCCATGGAACGAATTCCGCTTTAACTCCCGCGTCCTGGATCTTTTTAATCAAAACACGAACAAGAAAGGTCTCGTTCTGCGATGTGACGATTGTTTTACTCTCGGTTGTTGACAACATAGGCTACCTCCTATCGTTTATCCGATCAACTCTTCCATGGCATCCCATTCAAAATTCTTCAGATGCGCTTCCAACTCTTCGCATTTTTTCTTATCTTCTTCCGGCAGACGATAGCTCTTCAGCTGATCCAGGATCATCTCCACAGCATCGTAATCCATCTGCGGAATCACTTCCTTCAATGCCTGGTAGGCACCGGCAAGCTCACTCTCCGGTATCTCTTCTCTGTCATCGGTCGCGTCATCCGTCGCACGGAGCGGCGCAAGTTTATCTTTAAACGCATTCAAATCACTCAACAGCTTTTCGGTACCGGCGTGAATCAGCTGCCAGTCGTTGTCGTTGCCGGCTTTCTCCAGGCGCTCCGCGTCCGCTGCCAATGTGCCGGCTCCGATGATCCTCGCGGAACTCTTCAGCGAATGCACCTTAACCGTGTACATGCGGGTATCCTCAGCCTCATAGGCCTCGCGGATCACACGCTCATTGGGCTCGATCGTATCAAGGAAGGTACCGAGCGCGGAGATATAAGACTCCACACCACCGGAGGCGCGGATACCATCTTTCACAGTAACGCCCTCGACTTCATACACCCACTTCATCTCTTCCGGAAGATCCTTCGGCGCATTCTTCACGGCATCCTCTGCCGGCTTCTGCATGATCTCTTCCGGCAGGTGCTTCATGATCGAAAGTTCCATCTTCTTGCTGTCCACCGGCTTCGTCAGATACCCGGTGAAGCCACGGGAGGTATAGAATTCTTCTCCGGAAGTCGCGTTTGCCGTGAGAGCATAGACCGGCAAATCCGGATGTGTCTCACGGATCTTTTCCAGAGTCTCGATGCCGTCCATGCCCGGCATCATATGATCAAGGAATACAACATCGTAATTACCGTATTTGATTTTCTCGAGTGCGTCCTCACCACTCTCGGAGGTCGTGACAAATACACGCGTTGCCTTGAGAAGATTGCGTACCACCTGCAGGTTCATCAGGTTATCATCCACGACGAGCACCTCGGCTTCCGGTGCGATGAACTGCGGAATATACGGGCCCTGCTCCGCCTCATCCGAATGCTCTGTGAAGACACCGATCTCCTCCTCGTCAACGACCTTCTGATTCAGTTCAAAAATAAACTCGGAGCCCTCGCCGTACTCACTCTCACACCAGAGTTTTCCTTCCATGAGCTCAACAAAACGTCTCGAGATATCCAATCCGAGACCGGTTCCCTGGATGCCGTTATTTTTCTCCTCATCGAGTCTCTCGTACGCGGTGAAAAGCTTGTCGAGATCCTCCGGCTTGACACCGATTCCGGTATCCTTTACAGAGATCCGTATGTTGCAGATTTCTTCATCCTTGCTTTCGACGGTTACCGTCAGTGAAAATCCACCTACACTTGTGTATTTCAGTGCGTTGGTCAGGAGATTCAGCACAACCTGCTTGATCTTGCCCGAATCGCCGTGGAGCGTTTTCGGCAAACTCTGGTCCACGTTAACATCAAACTTCAGCTCTTTCTGCTCACTTCGCGCCCGGATCATAACTACAATTGAACGGAAGAGTTCTACCGTATCGTAATCCTGCTCCACCAGGTGCATTTTTCCGGATTCAATCTTAGAGATATCCAGAATATCATTGATCAGGCCGAGAAGCGTCTCCGATGCCGATCGGATATCCAACGCGTAGTTGATCACGGAGGTGAAATACTCCTTCGGAACGTCCTTCGGGTCCTCGCGCAAAAGCATCTCATTCATACCCATGATGGTATTGATCGGCGTACGAATCTCGTGGGACATATTCGCGAGGAAACGCGACTTCGCCATATTGGCCATCTCCGCCTCTTCCTTTGCCTGACTGATCTCCTGATACTGACGGCGCACGACCGTACTCGTCATGATCCTCCATACGAAGAAGATTGCCACCAGGATCAGTACGGTCACACCGAGTATCTGGATAACCGACATCTCAAAGAGGCTCGGACTCTTGCTGATCCTTACTCTCTCTTCCTGATTCACGGATCCGGTTGACGGATCCACGATCTGCATACACAGCGCGTAGTTACCGTATCGAAGTCCGGTGTACTCAAGCGTAGTCAGATCTTTCTGCTGCACCGTGATCCCTTCATCCCCGCTTCCGTCCAAATAGACGCGAACTGTCGGGTTATTCATGGTGTAGTCAAGCGCCGCCACATTGATCTGGATTCGCCCGACATCGTTCGGTATCGTGTACAACCCGTTCTGATCGGCATGTATCTCCGCACCGTCACAAACGAGGGACTTGATCCCCATCTTGATCGCGGATTCACGCTTGAAAAAGCTGTTGATATTCATCCGGCACACGCCGATTCTCTCCGATACATACAGCGTACCATCCTCCGTCAGCTCGGAGAATGAGTTTCCGGTCGGTACACCGGGCAGCCCATTGGCCGTCGTATACAACTGATACTCCGTAACCTTATCCTCAAGCATCCGATCCGCATTTACGCAGAAGATTCCGTACGAGGACAGGATCCATATATTATTGTTTTCTCCGTAGTAGATATCAAAGTTATTGTTGTAAGGGAACGAGCCTACCGTATGGACCTTCCCGTTCTTGATGTACTGGATCGAGTTGGATGTGATCAGCCAGTCAATATTTCTCTCCTTATCATGCTTGACGCGTAGGATAACCTCACTTGTCAGCCCGTCATCCCGCGTGATCTCACTGATTGTATCCCCATCGATCACATGGATACCGTTTCCGTCGGAAGCGGCATAGATCCGACCGTCACTCCCTTCCTCTACCGAAAGAAGGATCGTGTTGTTCATACCTTCCTTCTCGCCGATATTTTTCACGACTACACCGTCTTTAATGATGGACAGACCACCGTTGGTTCCAACTAATATCGAACCATCGGAGGCGATCGATACGCAGCGCGTCTCATTGCTGATCAGGCCGTTTTCTGTCGTATAGTGGATCATCCGACTATCCGGTGTGTAGCAGATGAGACCTTTGTCATCCGCGTACGTGCAGATCCAGAGGTTGTCGTGCGTATCCTTGGTAATACAGCGAATACGCGTCGTGCCGATATAGGTTGTCAGCGCATTAGTAACCGGATCCTTCTCGTTCCGAAGGATTCTCAGTCCGTCGTCCGCACCGATGTAAAGCAGATTATCTCTCAGGCAGGTCGAGTTAACAACTGTCGGGTCGAGCCCCGCCTGGCTGACAACATCGCGAAACGCGCAGCTGACCACCTTCATAACACCCTGTCTGGAAGAGGCGTACCAGAGATTCCCCTGATAATCCTCCGTCATCATCTCAATCGAGTTATTGAGCGGGATATGAGTCAGCATCCGGAACTTGCCGTTCTCATCCAGATATCCCGCGTTTGATGTCGAATTAACCCAGATTCTTCCGCAGGCCGGTTTGATGCAGGTGATCTCTCCCTCGACGCCCTGCATCGAGATCTCCTTTAATTCCGATTTTCTCTTGCCGATTTCCCCGTAATACAGCTTGCCCTCCAACGTTCCATAGTAGAGCATCGAAGGGTTCTCCGGATTGGGGCAGACATAAGAAACCGTACCGAAATCAATATGTGCTTCATTTACTTGATCCGTTACATCGCCGTTCTCCACGCGCAGGATACTGCCGGATTTGGTTGTCGCGTAGATCCGTCCCTCCTCATCTTCGGACATATGAAGGATATACTGATTAACGGAAGCCGGGTTCTCGATCACGCTCACTTTCAGGTTCGCATCGATACGGGCCAGACCGTTGGCCGTTCCCACCACGATCGTACCATCCGCGCACTGACTGATCCCGCGGATCGAGGAAGACGGCAACCCGTCCTTGTAGGTGATACGGGTGTATTTTTCCGTATCCGAACCCTCCATGATGATGATACCGTTATCGTTGGTACCAACCCACAGCCGGTTCTTATCGTCTTCAAAAATGCACCGCCCGCTTGTCAGACCATGCGTCGAGTCAAGACGCTCAAAGCTCTTCCCATCATAACGAAGAATTCCGCTGTACCCACCGATCCAGATATAACCGTCACTTGCCGAAAAAATACAGTTCGCATCCGAGGTGGGAAGCCCGGTCTCGGCATCATAGAGTTCCGTTGCGTAACCCATGCCGTCGATCTGACCTGAAACCGCGTACCCTCCACCGGAGGTTTTTTTTGACTGACTTTCCTTCTCTTCCGTCGGCTTTCCCGGCACATTTTCCGTCGGCACCCCGCTCGGGGTCGACGCCGCGAAGGCCGTTATGGGACACATGATAAGCCCGCACGCCAACCAGGCTGCCGTGCCTATGGCCAACCATCTCCTCGTACGATTTTGCTTCATCTGCTTCCTCCGATTACATATCGTTGTATTTTTTCAAAACGATCTTCACTTCGGTTATCGAGTCTAAGAATACTTCCACACACTTAGGATCAAACTGCGTTCCGGAGCCCTCCTTGATGATCCGGAGCGCTTCCTCCAGCGGAAAGGCCGGCTTGTATACACGCTTCGACGTCAGTGCGTCGAAGACATCCGCCACCGCCATGACACGCGCGGACAACGGGATAACCTCCCCGTGCAGTCCCTCGGGATAGCCTTTACCATCCCAGCGCTCGTGGTGATACGCCGCCATGTTCCTGGCTTCCTTCAGGTAGTTCTCGCCGTGCACGGTATCAATCGCGCGCTCGATGATCTCACGACCGGCTGTTGTATGTGTCTTGATGATGTTGTATTCCTCATCCGTAAGTTTGCCCGCTTTATTGAGCACGGCATCGGGGACATTGATCTTTCCGACATCGTGGAGCGGCGCCGATATCACGGCATCCGACATATACTTGGGCGTCAGCTTCTCCGCGTAGTAGCCTTTCTTTTTCAAAGCCTCCAGGATGATCTTGACATATGCCGCCGTCTTCTGGATATGCGCGCCGGTATCCGAATCACGACTCTCGACCATGTCCGCCATCGTGATGATCAGACCGTTCTGCATCTGCGCCGTCGCCTCGGTATAATGCCTGAGCTCACGCATCTGTTCTGCGACCGCTGTCATCATTCGACAGAGCGCGTCGTACATGAACTCGACCTCATCACCGGTTCGAATGCGAATCTCACGGAAGTCCTTTACCTTCTGATCCAGCGTCTTCTGATCCTCCTCCGTCACACCGAACCCGTCCATGCTGTAGGCGATCGCGTTGATCGGCCGCACGAGAAAGAACTTGGTCAACCACAGACCACAGGACACGATCAGAAGAAAGAATCCAAGCAGGATAACAAGCACCTTAAACATATACCCATTGGAATACTCGTCAAGATCCGTGAACGACACATCCGCTCCCGCGTAGGCCACACACTTTCCATCGGAATTGAAGATCGGTGTATAGCTTGTCAGGAGATGCCCGTATTTATCGTTGCTCTCCATGACGGGAATCCCGCGACCGGCCAGCAGATCCTCTTTATACGGTAGAAAGGCATCATCAAAAGTTACCCTCTCTCCAATCGTAGCCTCCTGCTCCTCCGGATCGACATCAAAGACGATGTGACAACCATCCTCCTCGATCTTATAGACATACATATACTTCAAATTGTTCATATAACGGCAGGCGTTTGCCATCGTTCGCAGCGTCTGCTGATACCCGCGACGGTTGCAAAGGGCAATCGTCTGTCCTGACTCCACGTACTCATCCACCATATCACCGTCCACGCTCACAGCGATAAAGTTGGACGCTTTCTCAGCCGCCGTCGAATATTCCTGATAAATACTCTTCTCATACAGCTTCATTGAGATGATACTTTGCGTCGTAACCAGAAGTCCCGCCGTGATCGTCAGCATGATAAAGATACGCTTGCTCATCTGCGTACGCTTTGCTTTGATCCGCCCCTTGAGATCCTTCATCTCCTCCGTAGTCATGGGGCGCTGCATCCAACTGTTGTTCCACATCCGTTCACGCGCCGCCTTGGGAACCAGATGAACCAGTAAAAATGCGATACCGCAGGATACGCCCTTGTCCACGAGGTCCAGGCCCACACTGATCAGCACACAGAAAAAACCATATCCAAAGGTGCCCTCTCCCGCGATCGCGGACGCCACTTCAGCCACATCCGAATAGAACGGGCCTCCGGTCAGAACCCACTGGATACCGGTACCGATCCCCCCGCCGACCAACGCCAGCACAAGGATAAATATAGGAATGAATCTTTTTTTCTGAAGTCTTGGAGAATGCAAAGCGTGCGAAGTGATAAGCGCGATAATGACGCTCACGCTCGTGTAATACAAAGAATAGGGTTGAAAAAATGAACAGCAAAGATTCGTCGCAACAGCGGTGGTTGCACCGTAAAGGTAGCCCGACAAAGCCGCCACGGCGATCGTACCGATCGTATCAAAGTAGAGTGGCAGATTAAAACGACTTATCAGATAGCTGGCCAGCACATTGATTCCGATACCAATGAACATGATCACTATTTGTTGCATATTGATCTGAAAGCGGCTTCCTGTTCCATGGATTCTGTGCTTCTGTTTTAATTGGCGAACAATCCGGCCGCCGGCCTTTTTTTTCATAGGACACCCCCGTCGTAATCATAGACAAATCCACGCTATATCATACCATATTAATGTCTTTCGGTCAACACTTTCCGATAGGAAGACTTTCATTGACAGTCTTTGAAAAAATTGATATAATAACGTGGATTGGGATTTATTGGGACACTGATTGTGTCGGAGGGATAATTCATGGAATTTTTGCAGACATATCAATTGGATATCATGCTGGTTTTGACCGGTATCTGCGCCCTTTTTTTGTTCTTTTCCATCATGATCAAGAATCTTTCAAGAGAGAGTCGACCGGCCTTCATCCTTTTGATCTCGAGCGCGACGATTCTTTTGATCGCCGACCGGTACGCTTATATTTTTCGGGGAGATATGAGTACGCTCGGCTACTGGATGGTTCGAATAACCAACTTTTTAAACTTTTTCATGACCATCGCTCTATTGTATTTCTACAACATGCTCCTGAAGCGTATGATCGCCGAAAGAAAGGTGAGGGAGACTCAGTCCAAGCGTCTTTTCGCGGTTGATATTCTCTGCTTTATCGACACCCTTCTGCTCATCGTGTCTCAGTTCACGGGACTTTACTACACCTTTGACGCCCAGAATCGTTATCAACGATCATCGCTGAGTGTCATCAGTTTTGTTATTCCATTGATTACCGTGATTCTGCAGTTGACGGCGGTCCTTCAGTATCGGAAGCATTTCAGCAAAAAGCTTCTCACTGTGCTGCTTCTCTTCGATATCACACCTTTTATATCCAGTATTCTGCAACTTTTCATATACGGTCTCTCCATTTCGAATATTACGACCGTTCTCCTCGTGATCGCTCTGTATATCATCGCCCTGAAGGAAATGAATACACGCGCCGAGCACGCGGAGAATCTCGAATTGGACCACCTCCGCAAACGGCAAACGCGCACCCAGAAACTCCTTGACCAGACCGCGACGGCACTGATCGAAGCACTCGATGCCAAGGAGGAATACACACAGGGGCACTCAGTTCGTGTGGCAAAATACGCCAGGCAGCTTGCGGAAGCGGCCGGAAAGGACGAAAGAGAACAGAACGAGATCTACTATGCCGGTCTTCTTCACGATATCGGAAAAATCGCGATCCCGGATGAGATTATCAACAAAAAGGGAACGCTTACACAGGAAGAATACGCCGTTATGAAACAACACCCGGTCATCGGACGTCAGATCCTGGCCGGTATCTCCGAGATGCCTTACCTGAGCATCGGCGCCAACTTCCATCACGAACGGTACGACGGTACCGGGCATCCCGCGGGACTCAAGGGAGAGGATAGCCCGGAGCGCGGGCGCACCCTCGC
>JAEEGM010000113.1 GCA_016280325.1 Eubacterium sp.
GTCGCCTTTGCCAGCTGGGCGATCAGGTTATCGATCTCTGCCTGTGAGAGAATAGCATGCTCACTTGCACCCATATTTCGGTCTCCTTTCCATAAAAGCGGCTGATAATTCTCATCCGATCCGGCCACTTTCAAAATACTAGTTAATTCTACCACAACTTGCTGAAAAAATCAATAAAAAATGCGTTTTTTTTAGTCCGTCACACCATAGTCAGGATCCGGCTTTATCATTTCCACAGCGGCCTCCACGACTTGTTTCATCTGCTCTTCACAAGATATAGTCGCTTCCCCGTCGCCCTTCTGCAATCCGTAGTCTCCGAACTGGCTGTGGTTGCCACCCTTGATCGTGATCTCCTTTACCATGAGCGGCCATTTTTTCTTACACTCGTTATACTTATCCCAATTGAGCACCTTGTCATTCTCGGCGACAATCGAATAGATCGGCACGCCCTCCGGAAGCTGTTCCTCGCTGTATCCCGCCAAGAGCAGTGCCCCCTTTAAGTTCTCCGGATTTTTGGCCATGTAGATCGCCGCCATCGCGCCACCCAACGAGTGCCCGCCGATATACCAGCACGGATACTCGTACTTCTCCATCACGGAACCGGCCTTTCCTCCACCGAATATAGCCATATGCAGGGGCATTTTTACCAAAAAGCAGTCGATACCGCTCTCGGCCAGCTTCACCATCAGCTCCGCGTACGCTTTTTCATCGATCTTGGCTCCCGGATAAAAGATCAGGGCATCCCGGCTTCCCGGCCCGTTGAAGAAATACCCGTCCGAAATCTCCTCAACATGAACCAAATCCGTGCCATTCATGAATTCCAGCGCATGATCTGTCGCGTGCGTATAGATTCCGAAGTAGATGAATCCTCCAAGAAAATAGCTCGAGAAAAGGATAATGAAAAATGTTATCAGTCTTCTTCTTTTGGTCAATCGCCCTGTTTTCCGCCTCTTCCACGTAATCAGACGTGTCAGTACCATAGCGACTCCGAACGACATGAGAGCCGCTAACAGCGGAATGATGATCATTTTCATGGTATGAATTATAGCATATTTCCCTTCTGTTCGCAATACTGACTTGAGTTTAAAAAATGAAAAACAAAGAGAGCCGGCGCCCAGGCACCGACTCTCCATATGCACAATTATTGTACTTCAGTGACCGTCACAATACGTCACGCATAGAGCTCAACCAACTTCTTAAGATGCTCGTAACGTGCCTTTGCGGCCTCTTCCGACTCGGCAAACAGCTTGTCTGCACGATCCGGGAACGGCTTGATCAGACGTGTGTAACGTGCCTCGTTGTTCAGGAAGTCCTGATAACCGGCGAAGTCTACACCCTTCTCTGATGTGAATGTGAACGGATTCTTGCCCTCGGCCTTGAGTGCCGGGTTGAAGCTGAACAGGTTCCAGTAACCGGCCTTAACAGCTTTCTTCATCTCATCCTGGCAATGGTTCATACCGCCCTTAGCGATTCCGTGGAGCTCGCAAGGTGCGTAACCGATGATGAGTGACGGGCCGTTGTAAGCCTCTGCCTCAGCGATAGCCTTGACAGCCTGTGCCGGGTTAGCACCGAGCGCGATCTGCGCTACATATACATAACCATAGCTCATAGCGATCTCGGAAAGACTCTTCTTACCGATCTCTTTACCTGCTGCAGCAAACTGACAAACCTCACCGATGTTGGAAGCCTTGGAAGCCTGACCACCGGTGTTGGAGTACATCTCGGTATCGAATACCATTACGTTTACATTCTCGCCGGATGCCAGTACGTGGTCGAGACCACCAAAACCGATGTCGTATGCCCAACCGTCACCACCGAAGATCCATGTGGACTTCTTCGACAGATAATCCTTCTTAGCGAGGATTTCCTTAGCATCAGCAGATCCGTCCTTCTCGAGCTCAGCGATAAGAGCATCGGCAGCCGGACCATTTTTACGTGTATCATCTTTGGTATCAAGATATGCCTTAACAGCATCTCCGAGTGAACCGGATGCGTTCATGCCCTCGAGCTTCTCGATCAGCTGGTCACGCAGGTACTTCTGGCCAAGGTGCATACCCAAACCATGCTCTGCGTTGTCCTCGAACAGGGAGTTCGACCATGCCGGTCCCTTGAGGGAGTCTTTGTTAACGGTATACGGAGCTGTCGCTGCCGGGTTACCCCAGATGGACGAGCATCCTGTCGCGTTGGATACAAACATATGCTCACCGAAGAGCTGTGTGATAAGTCTTGCATAAGAGGTCTCGGCACAGCCTGCACAGGAGCCTGAGAACTCAAGCAGCGGCTGGTTGTACTGAGAACCGATCGGTGTAGCATCCGTGAAGTTCTCTTTGATTTCCTTTTTGCCGACATTGGCAACGAGGTAATCGAATACCGGCTGCTGATCGGCCTGTGATTCCTGCGGAACCATCTTGAGTGCGTCGTCTGCCTTCGGACAAACGGTGATACACTCGCCGCATCCCATACAATCAAGCGGTGAAACGCTCATCGTGTACTTCATGCCGTCTGTAGTCGCATGCTTGGACTCGGTCAGCTTGATCTGGCCCGGAGCCTTGCTGATCTCGTCAGCGTCCAGGATGAACGGACGGATCGTTGCGTGTGAGCAGACGAATGCACAGCTGTTACACTGTACACAGGAATCCGGATTCCACTGCGGAACCATAACGGCGGTACCGCGCTTCTCATATGCAGAAGCACCGGTTACGAACTGACCGTCCGGATTATCTACGAAAGCAGATACCGGAAGGCTGTCACCATCCATCTTGGAGATCGGTCCGAGGAGATCCTTAACAAGCTTAACAACCTCCGGACGACCTTCAAGCTCCTTAGCCGGAGCATCCGGTGCCGGGTTCTTCCAGGAATCCGGTACCTCTACCTTATGGATAGCATCGACACCGGCGTCGATAGCCTTGTAGTTCATCTCTACGACCGCGTCACCCTTCTTGGAGTAGGACTTCTTAGCCGCCTCCTTCATGAAGGTTACAGCCTCGTCGATCGGCATTACGTCAGCCAGCTTGAAGAATGCGGACTGCAGGATCGTGTTGGTACGCTTGCCCATTCCGATCTCGATTGCCTTGTCGATCGCGTTGATCGTGTAAAGCTGAATGTTGTTGTCAGCGATATATTTCTTTGCCTCAGCATTCAGATGCTTCTCCAGTTCCTCATCGGACCACTGGCAGTTGATCATGAATACACCGCCCGGCTTAACATCCTGTGCCATCTTCATACCCTGTGTAACATAAGCCGGGTTGTGGCAGGCAACGAAGTCAGCCTGGTTGATGTAGTATGGGCTGCGGATCGGGTTGTCACCGAAACGCAGGTGAGAGATCGTAACACCACCGGTCTTCTTCGAATCATACTGGAAGTAAGCCTGGATGTACTTGTCGGTGTGGTCACCGATGATCTTGGTGGAGTTCTTGTTTGCTCCGACCGTTCCGTCACCGCCGAGACCCCAGAACTTGCACTCCTTGGTGCCCTTAGCCGAGGTGATCGGTGCCGGCTTAACCTCCGGAAGAGACAGGTTGGTCACGTCATCGACAATACCGATCGTGAAGCGCGGCTTCGGATCTGCCTTCTCCAGTTCTTTATATACAGCGAATACCGATGACGGCGGGGTATCCTTGGATCCCAGACCGTAACGGCCGCCGGTAAGGATGATATCGTTCATTCCTGCCTCACGCAGCGT
This sequence comes from Eubacterium sp., assembly GCA_016280325.1. GTDB lineage: Bacteria > Bacillota > Clostridia > Lachnospirales > Lachnospiraceae > Eubacterium_F. Next base: position 3,683 of record JAEEGM010000113.1, read on the forward strand.
AGTTGCCACGTCGAGGTAAAGCGGATCGCCGAGAGATCCCGGCTCCTTGGTACGATCCAAAACAGCGATCTTCTTTGCTGTCTTCGGAATCACCTTGAGGATCGCTTCCGGAGACCACGGACGATACAAACGAACCTTGATAAGTCCGACCTTCTCACCCTGAGCGGTCAGGTAGTCGATAACTTCCTCTGCCACGTCACAGATGGATCCCATCGCGATGATCACGCGGTCAGCATCCGGTGCTCCGTAGTAGTTGAACAGATCGTAGTTGGTTCCGAGTTTCTCATTTATCTTCTTCATATACTTCTCAACAACAGCCGGAAGTGCATCGTATGCCTTGTTGCAGGCCTCGCGATGCTGGAAGAAGATATCGCCGTTCTCATGAGAACCGCGTGCTGCCGGATGCTCCGGATTCAGCGCGTGCTTACGGAATGCCTCAACAGCATCCATCGGGCACATCTCCTTGAGATCCTCGTAATCCCATTTTTCAATCTTCTGAATCTCGTGTGAAGTACGGAAACCGTCAAAGAAGTTGATGAACGGAACCTTGCCCTCGAGAGCTGCCAGATGGGCAACCGGGCTGAGGTCCATAACCTCCTGCGGATTGGTCTCAGCGAGCATAGCGAAACCGGTCTGGCGGCACGCATATACGTCGGAGTGATCACCAAAAATGTTCAGAGCGTGAGTCGATACGGTACGAGCCGATACATCGAATACGCACGGCAGCATCTCTGCTGCGATCTTGTACATGTTCGGAATCATGAGAAGAAGTCCCTGAGACGCGGTAAATGTCGTCGTCAGTGCACCGGTCGCCAAGGATCCGTGAACCGTACCGGCTGCTCCAGCCTCAGACTGCATCTCGATAACCTTCACAGTGCTTCCAAAGATGTTCTTCTGTCCTGCTGCTGACCACATATCTACAGAGTCAGCCATCGGACTGGACGGTGTGATCGGATAGATACCAGCCACCTCAGTATACGCATACGCTACATGAGCGGCGGCGGTGTTTCCATCCATTGACTGTTTTTGTCTAGCCATAATGAAACAATACCTCCTTAATAAAAATAAATCGTCACTTGTAGTCTATTTTAGCACTTTGTGTCCCGATTGTAAAGGGAAAATTTCCTCTTGACTTATACACACGATTGGTATATAATGAGTATATCTTATGTGGTTTATGTATGTGATTTATACACACGTTTTACATTTTGTTACACTGATGTTTTGCAGGGACACCGGAGGTTTGTGATGAAAAAGAGGATCAACATCACGTTGGAAGACGAGGTTGTACGCCGCGTTGATCGCTACGCGGACGAGCATTATACCTCTCGTTCCGGCGCCATCACGATGCTTATCGTGGAGGCCACAGACAAGCCGGCGTCAGTTAAAGGGAATGCAAAGGGAGACAAGATTTGAAGGCAGTTTCAGAGTACATCATCGGCACCACGGCGGTGAGGATCGTGGACACCGGTCGCCGCATCCGTGTCATTGACATCGAGAAGGAACACGAAAGAAAACAGTTTAAGAAAACCGTGGTCGCCATGATCTTTGCAGCGATCCTTAGCTTCGCCACCTCTCTCTCCGTGGTAAGCTTTCACAACTCTCAGACTCTTTTAGACAAGCAGATCTTCACTCTCCGATCGGAGATTGACTCACTCGAACGTGAAAACAAGGTTCTTGAAAAAGAAAATGAAGAAAAGGAGAAGCTCTCCTACAACAAGATCCTGAAGAAGGCTACGGCGATGGGAATGGGATTCCCGACGAAGCAGCGCGTGAAGACCTATGTCTACAAAAAGGGTTCCGGAATAAAGATATATAAGTGACTGAAATATACAAAACAAGCTCCCGTGGGATCGGATCCCCGGGAGCTTGTTTTTTTGACTTAAGAATTATAGTTTAAAATCGAACTTGCCACCTATCGGAGGCTTGTTGTCAACTGCCTCAATCTCATCCCAGTTGACAGTTTTGATCTGAGAGATCAGATCCTCTACCGTATTGGCGCTGACCACCGTACGCTTCACCTTCTCATCCGGCGGGAGAATCCCATCCCAGAGAGAGCGGGTACGACGCGGGCCGCCTGCTTCCTCGAGTCCGCCGACATTGAGCTTTTCCTGCTCCTCTTCCTTCTCGGCTTTTCTCTCGGCGCGTTTTTCTTCTTCCTCAGCCTCAGCCTTGCGAGCCTCACGTTCCTTGGCAATCGCTTCCTTACGGCGTTCGGAGATCTGCTCGAGTTCCGCGAACATGGACATCGATCCGTCATCGTTGATGGTAAATCCGATGCGCTTCACTTCGGTGTTTTCATCTTCTTCGAGCTGATCCTTGATCTCGGCGAGCTGTGATGTCGCCTTGTCGATCATATCCGTGTACTTCGTCTTGGTCTCCTCGTCAGCAGCCATCGCTTCGAGAGTTGCCGGATCGATCAGTACACTGAAATCCTTCGTACCGCGGGAGAGGTAACTCTGCGCTTCCTCCTCGGTACTGTAGTCGGCCACGAAGAAGTCCATATTTCCATACTTGGCTTTCAGGTCTTCCAACAGAGCTTTTGCTTTGTCACTAAGCTGGACTTCCGTGTCCTGAGTCTTGTCGGCTTTTCCGGACTTGTCGGCTCTTTCATTACGCTTCGCTGCACGAATCTTTTCCTGCTCCTCCGCTTTCTTCGTCGTCTTGTCCGCATCCGCCTTCTGCTTCTGATTCAGCGCATTCATCATCGTGTTCTGATACGCACCGAATCCATTGATACCTGTCATACATAGCCCTCCTTTGCTATTAGATTTGAGACGCTTCTCGTGCACCTCGTAGTATATATCGGATCATCGGAAGAAAACCTTAACCCCCTGCACTCAGATCCGTTTGTCTTACCTGCTCACGCACGCGAAGCACCATCGACGGCGAGACGGACAGCTCATCAAAGCCCATCCGAAGAAACTCCTCCGTGAGTGTGGTATCCGCTCCAAGTTCGCCGCAGATACCGGCCCACGCTCCTCCGGCATGCGCGTTGTCCACGATCATCTTCAGCATCTTTAAGATCGCCGGGTGATGTGCGTCATAAAAATCATCCAGCTTCGGATTCTGTCTGTCGATCGCCAGTGTATACTGCGTCAGATCGTTCGTCCCGACACTGAAGAAATCCACTTCCTTTGCCAGTTCATCGGAGATCATCACCGCTGCCGGTGTCTCGATCATGATGCCCAGTTCCACATCTCCGTACGGGATCCCCTCACTGTCGAGTTCACGACGCACCAGTTCCGCCATGTTTTTACATTTTTTTACCTCATCAAGCGAAATGATCATCGGGAACATCACGGAGATCGTCCCGTAGTGGCTCGCCCGGTAGATCGCTCGAAGCTGCGTCTTGAACACCTCCTGACGTGTCAGGCAGATACGGATCGCCCGGTAACCGAGCGCGGGATTTTCTTCCTTGTCCAGTTCAAAATAATCCACCTGCTTGTCGGCTCCGATGTCGAGTGTTCGGATGATCACCTTTTTGCCACCCATCATCTCGGCCACCTTGCGGTAAGCCTGAAACTGCTCTTCCTCCGATGGGAAGTCATCCGATTCGAGGTACAGAAATTCACTTCGGAAAAGTCCGATCCCGCCGGCGTCGTTTTCCAGCACGCTTGCCACGTCCTTCACACCGCCGATATTGGCATAGATGTTGATCTTTTTACCGTCCTTCGTGACATTATCCTTGCCCTTCAGTTCCTGCAGGAGCGCGGCCTTCTTCTCTTCTTCTTCTTTTTTCTTCTGATAAGCAGCCAGCGTCGCCTCGTCCGGATCGATGATGATCTTTCCGAGTGCGCCGTCCACGATCGCCGTCTTCCCCTCACAGTCCTCCGGATAATCCACACCGATCAGCGCCGGGATATTCATCGTCCTGGCCAGGATCGCCGTGTGCGAATTCGTCGAGCCATATCGCGTCACGAAAGAAAGCACCAGCGACTTGTCGAGCTGCACGGTCTCACTCGGCGCAAGGTCATCCGCCAGCAGGATCGACGGCACGTCAGCCCGCATACCGGCGCTGCCGCTGCCGGACAGAACACCGATCACACGGTTGGTCACGTCCTTCACATCCGCCGCGCGTTCCTTCATATACGCGTCATCCATCATGGCAAAAATCTCCGCCATGTTGTCACCGGTTTGCGCCACCGCATATTCCGCGTTGGTATTCTGCGTGCGTATGATGTTCTCCACGCTCTCCACATAGTCGAGATCATCGAGCATCAGCTGGTGTGACTGGAATAAAAATGCACTCTCCTCGCCAACTTCCTTCAGCGCTTTCTCATACAACGCCTGAAGTTGATCCTTGGCGGTCTCCGTCGCTTCATGATAGCGCGCTATCTCAGCCTCCGGATCCTCGATCGCCTCCCTGCGAACCTGCGTGTCCACTTTGACAAAGATGGCGATCGGTCCGATCGCCACCCCGTTAAAAACACTTTTGCCTTCAATTTCGATCATAGATTTTCCTCCAGGAACTTCGAAAGCTTCGCGATCGCTTCCTCCTCATCCGCGCCGTCGCATTTGAGCACGATCTCCTGTCCCTGCTTGGCTCCGAGTCCCATTACGCCGAGAATCCGCTTCGCGTCAACCTCCTTGCCGTCCTTGGATATCGTTACCGCACATTCACAAGCGGCTGCCTCCTTGACAAAAAGTCCGGCCGGTCTCGCATGAATTCCCTGCTCGTCCTTGATCACATAAGTAAACTCTTTCATGTTGTTATACCTCCTCTCCGACCGGCTTACGAAGAAGTCCCAGAAGAACCGCCGTCACTACCGATCCGATCAACCACGCCGCTACATACAAAAGCGGCGAACCGACAGTTGCAAATACAAACACACCTCCATGCGGCGCCATCAGCGTACAACCGAACACCGCTGACAGAAGTCCTGCCACACCCGCTCCGATCATCGTACACGGGATCACATGCAGCGGATCCGATGCCGCGAAAGGAATCGCGCCCTCCGTGATGAACGAACATCCCATTACGATATTCGAAGGCGCGGAACTTCGCTGAGGCTTCGTAAACTTCTTCGGGAATACCCAGCACGCCAAAGCAATCCCGACCGGTGGTACCATACCGCCGACCATGATGGACGCCATCGCGATATAGCAGGCCTGCACGCCCGGATCCGACTGCGCCGCACCGCTGGCTACCATATCCGCCGCTTGGGCCAGCATACCGGTACCGAAGACATACGCCGCCTTGTTGATAGGTCCGCCCATATCGATCGCCATCATCGCACCGAGTAGGAGTCCCAGCACTGCAATCATATCCGCCTTCGCGATCCCTGACAGCATATCACTGAGCGCGGTATTGGCAAGTCCGATCAACGGGTTGAAGATGAAGCACATCAGTACACCTATTAAAAATATCCCGACAAGCGGATAGATCAGTGTCGGCTTGATGCCGTCAAGTGCTTCCGGAAGACCGGAGCAAAGCTTTTTCAAACCGAGCACGATAGCACCCGCCAGGAAACCGGCCAGAATACCACCGAGGAAACCGGATACCGTATTACCGCCATTCGGTCCCTGGAATCCGAAGTCCGCAATGAACTTATTAAACCCGGTCAGGTTTTCTTCCGCAAACGGGAACCCGGCCAAAAGAGCATTTCCGCTCGATGCCAAAAGTCCGCCGGCAAAGCCGACTGCCAGTCCCGGACGATCCGCAATCGAATACGCGATGTATCCGGAGAGCACCGGAACCATCAATCCCATCGCGAGACCACCTACATATTTCAGAAACGCTGACAATGGTGTCATGACACCGAAGTTTCCTCCGGCGCTCTCTCCGTAGCCGCAGATCGTGTCTACCAAAAATGCCAGCGCGATCAGGATACCGCCGCCGATGACAAACGGCAACATATGTGATACACCGCTCATCAGATGCTTGTAGGCCGAGCCGCCGACACTGCCTCCGGAGGATGACGATTCTTTGGCCCCGCCTTCATTTCCTTTGTAGATCGGTGCCTTGCCGGAGAGCGCCTGATCAATCAGCTCATCCGCCTTGTTGATGCCGTTGGCGACCTTGGTGATCACCACCGGTTTGCCGTTGAAACGATCCATCGGAACCTTCGTATCCGCTGCCACGATGATCCCGTCCGCCTTCGCGATCTCTTCATCCGTCAGCACATTTTTCGCACCACCCGATCCTCTGGTCTCGATCTTAACCGCAAGTCCGAGTTCCTTCGCTCTCTTTTCAAGCGCCTCCGCTGCCATGTAGGTATGCGCGATACCGGTCGGGCAAGCCGTCACGGCGAGGAGAAGTTTGCCGTCCGCGTTGCCGACGATCCCTTCGGTCCGCTCCTTACCGCCCTCTGCCTCATCGATCGTTGCCAGGAACTCTTCGACGGTCTTTGCTTCCTTCAGTTTGCTTGTAAACGCTTCATCCATCAGTAGCGTTGACAACTTCGAGAGGACGTCCAGATGAACGTTGTCCTCCGTGTTCGGAGCCGCGATAAGAAAGATCAGATTAACCGGCTCGCCGTCCAGTGCGTCATACTCCACACCGGCCGGGATCGTCATGGCCGCGAGCCCCGGTTCCTTCACGGCATCCGACTTGCAGTGCGGGATTGCGATCCCCTCGCCGACACCGGTCGAGCCTTCCTCCTCGCGGGCAAAGACGCCATTTTTATAGGTGTCCACATCCCCGATCTTGCCGCTCGCACTCATCAACTCTACCATCTGGCTGATCGCATCGGGCTTATCCGCTGCCGATCCGCCCAGTTTGATACTTCTCTTGTCAAGAAGATCCGTAATTCTCATACAAACAACACCCCCTTTTTTATTATGCAGGGTTACTGCGTCTCTATATCAACCGCCCCCACAAGGCGGATGGATTCACACACCGAAGGTTGCCTTCATCAGCGCTTCCACTTCTTCCTTCGTAGCCAGTTCCTCGGAAAAAGCGCTCGCGCTTCCCGTGCACATCCCCATACGGAACGCCTGCTCATAGCTTCCGGTCGCAAGATATCCGGCAAGGAATCCTGCCACCATCGAGTCACCCGCTCCGACGGAATTCACCACCTTCCCTTTCGGCGCCGGCGAACTGTACTCCATCCCGTCCTCAGCTACCATCACCGCGCCCTCTCCGGCCATCGATACGATGACATTTCTGGCGCCCTGCTCCTTCAGCTTTTTCGCATACGGGATCACATCCTCACGTGTCTTTAATTCCACGCCGAAAATCTCCCCGAGTTCATGATTGTTCGGCTTGATCACAAAGGGACGATACGGGATCACATTCATCAGAAGATCTCTTGTCGCGTCCACAGCGATGCGGATCCGCTTCCCCTCAAGTCGCTTCATGATATCGGAATACATCGTCTCCGGCATCACCGACGGAATCGATCCGGCCAGAACCAGTACGTCATCCTCCGTCAGTGTATCCAGCTTCTGATAGAGCTTCTCGATATCCGCGCTCCCAATCATCGGTCCCATGCCGTTGATCTCGCTCTCCTCATCAGAACGAACCTTAATATTGATACGGCTCATCCCCTCGCGTACCGTAATAAATTCCGCGTTAATGCCGGCCTTCTGCATACGCTCACGGATCTCCTCACCCGTAAAGCCTGCCAGAAAACCAAGCGCCGTATTATCAAAGCCGAGATTTTTCAATACAATGGAAACATTGACCCCTTTTCCACCGGGGTAGATAACTTCGTGTGTCGTGCGGTTCACAGAACCGAGCCGCAGATGATCGACATCCACGATATAGTCTAGTGAAGGGTTAAAAGTTACGGTATAGATCATAGGCATTTCCTCCTGTCAGTATAGTTGTATGTCTACGATTACCCGCGTATGAAGGCGCCTTCACTTCATACATTTGTATTTCATTTTTCTATCCGATCGGAGTTCATTCCTAAATGACCAACGGATACAATTAGTATACCATACTATATACTAAAAATCAAGTATGGATCGGGACTGTGTTCCGGGCGGCGCGTGAATGGTAACCGGGCGGCCGAAGGCCGCCCGGTGTTACTTCAGCCTGCTCCGGTCAGGCTTCCTCCAACTTAGCCAATACGAATCGAGATATCTCCCGTATCCGTCGTGAGTTCACACCTTCCGCCGGAGATCGTCCGCGGCACATCCACATCGCCGGTATCCGTCTGTGCGAAGAACACCTTGTTGGTAAGAAGTGTCCCCGAGATGTCGCCGGTATCTGTCTCTACAAAGATCTGATTCGCATCACTTCTGTCGAAGTTGACATCAC
>JAEEGM010000114.1 GCA_016280325.1 Eubacterium sp.
GCCCTGCATACGCTTAAAACGGATCAGGATGTCCTGAAGCGTGTTATCAAGCGCGTGCCCCATGTGAAGTTGCCCCGTGATATTCGGCGGCGGGATCACGATCGTATATGGATTCTTTTTCTCATTAACCTCCGCGTGAAAATACCCTTTTTCCATCCACATCTCATAGAGACGGTCTTCAATCTCCTTTGGATTATATGTCTTCTCCAGTTCTTTACGCATCTTACTCTTCCTCCTAGTATGACAGTATCTCACATCCGGTCTCAGTTACCAGCACTTCCACTTCCCATTGAGCGGATGGCATGCCATCATCGGTATATACTGTCCAGCCGTTGTCTTCATCTATAAAAATCTTATCGGTCCCCATATTTACCATCGGCTCTATGGTAAAGACCATCCCGGGCACCATCAACATCTCCGTACCCGGCTTCGAAACATAGCTTACAAACGGATCCTCATGGAACTCCAGCCCGCAGCCATGGCCGCCGATCTCCTTGACGACAGTGTATCCGTTATCAAGCGCGTGCTGATGTACCGCGTGCCCCATATCTCCCATAAAATGCCACGGGATTACGTTTTTTATCCCGATCTCCATACATTCCTTGGTGACTTCCACGAGTTTTCGCCATTCCGGATCCACATCGCCGATCATGAACATCCGCGATGAATCGGAAAAATAACCATCCAGGATCGTCGAACAATCGACGTTGATAATGTCACCGTCCCTGAGAACCACATCCTTGGACGGAACACCGTGACACACCTGATCATTGATCGAGGTGCAGACACTCTTCGGGTATCCCTCATAATTCAGATCCGCCGGAATACCTCCCATCTTGGTCGTCGTCGTGGTCACGATATCGTCGATCTCCTGGGTATTCATCCCCGCGTGTATCTTCTCCGCGATCTCATCGAGAACGGCAATATTGATCACCGCGCTCTTTTTGATCCCCTCGATATCCTTTTCAGACTTGATCAGACTCCGATCCGGAACGATCCGTCCCTTTCTCTCATAACTGTAGATGCGCTCATCAAACGCCTCATGACACATCTTATATTTTTTTCCGCTTCCACACCAACACGGCGCGTTGCGTTGCCACTTTCTCATTTCCTTCTCCTACCAATCTTATGTCTTACTGATTCGGCCCGAAATACTTCACAGCCAGCATCGTCAGGTCATCAAACTGCGGTGCCTCGCCGACGAACACATCGATGTCTTCTTTGATGTTTGTCAGAATCTTCTCCGGAGTCGCATCGGATTCGCGGTTCAAAGACTCAACCAGTCGATCCTCACCGAACAGTTCATTGTTCGCATCGGTCGCCTCTGGCACACCGTCTGTATATACAACCACCATATCTCCCGGCTCCAGCTTGAAGTCATGCTCCTTGAACGGCATGCCCTCCATCGTGGCAACAGCCGGTGAATGACGATACTTCACCATCTCATACTTACCATTCTCATGGCACAGTGCCGGATGCTCATGTCCGGCATTGGCTGCCCAGCCCTCTCCGGTTTCCAGATCGATGATCGCGAGCCAAACCGTAACAAAGAGTTCCGCCTCATTTCCTTCGCACATCTGATCGTTGACATCGGAAAGAATATCCGCAGGTGAACCACCCATCATGGCGCGTGTCTTGATCGAAGTCTTCGCCTTTGCCATAAAGAGCGCTGCCGGAACTCCCTTTCCTGACACATCGGCCATCACGAGAACCAGGTGATCCTTATCTGTCATGAAGAAGTCGTAGAAGTCACCACCGACTTCCTTCGCCGGTGTCATCGTCGCGTAAAGATCAAACTCCTTCACCCCGTCATAATCCGAGAAGTTCGTCGGCACCATGCTGGCCTGGATGTTGGTCGCCAGAGAAAGCTCACTCGCGATCCTCTCCTCCTTCGCCGTCACTTCCTTCAAGTCAACAATATACTTCTGAAGGGAGTCCGCCATGTAGTTGAACGAACCCGCCAGCGTCCCAATCTCGTCGTTGGTGATAACATCCGTTCGCCTGTCAAGATTTCCGGAACTGATCTCCCGTACATCCTCCTCCAATTTTCTCAGAGGATTAGATATCTTCCTTGACGATCGGCCGGTGAAGAAGGTAACGATCATCAGGACGAACGCGATCAACGTCAGACAACTCTGAATGACAATCTGAACTCCGTGCTCAACCGAAGTAACGACCTGTTCCGTATTGGTATCAATCCTTTCACGGATACGTTCCGCCGGCTTCTGGACCGTTGACACCGGCGATAGGATACACAGAATCCAGTCGGTCGTATCAATCTTCGCGAAAGCGATATAGACCGCCGCGTCAGCCGCACCGTTACTTGTGATACCGTCCTTCTTTTCAATGATCTGCTTTCCGGCGCTGGCAAGCGGTGTTGACTTTCCGGATGTAAAAATATCCCCCATCTTTTCCGCATTTGGATCAACATCCTTACCGGCGATATAATTACCGTCTTTATCAATCAGGACACCCTCACTCGGTGGAAGGATTCCATCATTGACCATGGATTCATTGAGATTTTTCATCAAAATATCGATAACCACGACACCCTTGAAATTGCCATCCGCATCCGTAAACGGCGCAAGACATGAGATTGTCAGTCCTCGTCCGTAACCGTCCTGATAGGTCTCGGTAAACTCGCATCCCTTTGCTTTCTTTCCCTGGTTGTACCAACCGGAACTGAAATAGTCATAATACGACTCTCCCGTTTCCTCGCCGGCATCGGAATTCGTATCATAACTGATCAGCAGTCCATCCGTCGTACCCATATAAATTGACGCGATATCCTCATTATTCTTGACAACCGGGTTAAACAAGTCATACATATTTCCCAGTAGTTTCGAATCTTCCCTCACGGAATCATAAGAGATTCCCTTATTCTCAAGCGTACGCTGCATCGCCCACTTGCCGGCATTTTCCTTCAGCGGTCGTTCCACCTCCCGATCCGGATATCGATCAGCACGTTTATAGAGAGCATGTGCATAAGAAGCGAACTCCGTCACGGCATGGGCATAAGCATCCAACTTCTGCTCCGCCATAACCGACTTGTCCTGCGCCTGTGTCGTGATGCTATCCTCAAGCTGAGCGATCATGGACATGGTACTGGTATTAGACGCGCTCTCACCCAACTCCTGCGAGCTGTCAACCGCCGACTTCTTGATAACACTGATGGCTCCCAAACAGATCACACTGGTAAGTACCAGGGCGATCATCGAAAACGTCAGCGTATTGAGAATCATCTTCTTAGCGACCGAGGAGCGTCTTACAATCTTTCCGTCGGCCATCTTGACATCAACCTCCTGAAGGCCCGCGTATCCGAGCTTCGCGGAGATGGAGTCATCCACCATGATCGTCGCGACAATAAGCAATATCGCACCGACAATCTGAAACCAACTGATCGGCGCCGGCTTCGTTCCAAAAATGACTGCGATGAGAGGGCTCGCAAACAGCGTAATGATAATCTCCGAAGAGAAAATAAGAGACGTCTTCAACGCGCTTACATACTTCTGACAGATCAACTGAATCAGTCCGTACACAGCTCGGATGAATATACCGATAAACAATGCACAGATCCAGAAACTCATATCTGTCGGGAACGAGAATGAGTAGCCGCCGAACACAACCTGCAGAACCCAACCGACAAGAGCAAATATCGTCGAGAAAAGCATCTGCGTGAATGTCAACTGTAACGAATGCTCATTGGTACCGAGTATCGATACACTGACGACGTAAGCCGCAAAACAGATGTCCGCCAGAACCAGATACAGTACATTCATGGAAGAGAACAGCATCGTGAAGTCCGCGTCAAACATCAAAAGAAGCGCGATGATCGCAATGATAGTCGCAATCGTCGACAGGAAATTCACTTTTTTTCTAAGCAGTAGTAGTAACGGTGTGACAAAAACGAAATACAAACTGAGGACACTTGATATGACTACCGGATCCATATCGCGTGATCCCAATATCGTAAAGACGTTGAATCCCAGAAGTTCAGCCGCAAAAAGAATTCCCTTCAACATCGTCCGTCGCTGGGTTTTCATCAATGTTTTGAAACCGAAAACGCCGAGTATCACGATACCGATAATATTCGTTAAGAACACAAAAGAAAACGATGAAACCGTGCTCGGAACATTACTCAGGAATACGTACTGAATTGCAGTTAAAACCGTAATAAAGATCAGGCCTATAGTTGCAAATCCCTGTTTCTGAAGCTTCATTCTCATACCTCCGTTACGATATACTTATCAATCAAATATTCGGGCTGATACGCCAGCTTAAGGTTTCTCAATCCCGGCTGCCCTACGTCCTCCTCCAGATTCACGTAGGGACACACGACAGCACATTGCTTAACTGATTCCTGTCGCAAAACCTTATAGATATCCGGTATCCCCCGGTCTCCCTTCTCGATAATCGCGTCATACATTTCGTCGCTTAACTTCGTTCCGTATCCGAAGCCATGCACCTCTCCGTCAATTCGGAGTACGATTCCCGAAAGATGCAACTCATCGAAAAACTTGAGCTGTTTTTCAATCTCACGCGCTTCGATCTCCAACGCGACTTGGTCATGCGTTTCGCTGTTTATGGCCACCCAGCGTTCCTCAAATTCCAGGATATCCTCATGGTCCGAGGCTTCGATCTTCTGGACCGTCACACGGTCTCCGTAGGCTGCCCAAAACTTCGCAACCTCCTGACGACGCTTGCGAAGCTTCTTTCCCGCGTATGTCGCCATCACTTCCGTACGATACACATACTCCGAAAGATCCCTGTCTTCCTGAATGGAAAACCTACCGGGAAACGCCTCTTCCAACGCGCTCTTGGCTTTCTCCGTCAACGTCATAAACTTTACCTTTTTCCCATGGCTTGCCGCATCCGAAAGAATATTCTCAAAGCCAACCCGGATATCCCCTTCTCCGAGTGGCGCCAGATACACGCGATAGGTGTCATCGCAGAGCCCATTTCTCAGGATGTACAAAAATCCATCCTTCTCACATACTCTGTCATCGTATTTCTCCTTCAGAGAAAACATACTGATCGGCGAATGCTGACAGGATCCCTCTCCATACGCCGATGTATACGCAAAAATATGCTCAATATTCTCAAGCATTACTTCCGAAAACTCCATCTATTGTGTCTCCCCTCACTGCTTCGCAGTCCGATACAGAGTACATTGTATCATGTTTTTTTCAAATTGGCAACTTTTCAGCAAAAAAAAGTGTTTTTTAAGGTCTGAAAAATGTCCTCTTCGTCCGGCGGGCATCCCGGAATGCAGTTGGTAAATCCCTGACAGCAGTTGCCGATGCCGTATTCTCCTGTGTTTCCCCGATGTCCCTGACCGATGGCAATGCGGGGAAGACGCTTCAACTCTTCCTCCGTCATACGACTGAGCGCCGCCGTCAGCGCGGCAAAGCAGGCGCTGCAGGACTCACAGTCATCGATATCCACCGCCACATCAAGCGGAGGTCTCCGCGTGGCAAATCTCGCCTCATACGGATCGTCCTGATCCCCGACGAGCCGGCGGATAACTCTTCCTTCGTCGTTTAAGACCAGTACTTCGGCATTTTTCAGATCCGTACTTCCACTTCCGAGCGCCTCCGACATCCCGACATAGGGAACTTCCTCTGTTCGCAGTCCCAACAGATGACAAGCGTAGGCGTCCACAAGCACCGGATCCTTCGCTACCATCACGCAGTAGGTCTTCAACGGATTCCCGCCCTCCTCAAAGGTCGGATCTCCGCAGATATGGTCAACCACGATAAAATCCTGATGGATTCCCTGCGACAGGTGTGCGATCGGCTTATGCAATCCCATCGTGTGGAACTTTCGTTTTTCCGAGTTTGGAATCAGCCCTTTCATGTTTTTCAACGCGCAGGTCATCTTTGTCTGACAGTGTCCCTTCAGGACAGGGATATTGATCATATAATCGATCTCTCCGACACGGTCACAGATATTAAGCCTCATTCCGGCACAGTCCCGCTCCGTAAAGGTATCCTTCTGCGTATCGACAAACGCCACGCCATACGTCTCGCATAGCGTTCGATACCCACAATATTCATAGGCTTCCGAGGTCTTATCGCCCACCCAGGATCCCTCGATGATCGTGATATTCCGAAAACCGTTCTCCTGCAGATACGAGATGATCCCCGCGACGATCTCCGGATGCGTCGTCGCACCGAAGTCTGCCGGTGTCGGCGTAACCAGGTTTGGCTTGAGCCCGATATGTTTATTTCTATCGCCGATATCCTCTGCCAGCCCGGCATACGCAAGTAACGTCCTTGTCATCTGCGCCGGATCGGCACCATATCGCTTGATGATCGTATTTTTCTCCATAAAAATGTCCTCTTACAGCAACCGGGCGCCCGTAGGACGCCCGGAAAACATAGGATTGTTCAAGTTTATTTTTTCTCGCCTTCTACCAGTTCGATTCGTACCAATGACTTTCTCAAAGCCAATTCCGCTCTTGCCATATTGATGTTTTCATCGGAACTCTTCAGGCGACGCTCGGCACGATCTCTCGCTTCCTTCGCGCGGTCGACGTCAATCTCGTCGGGCCACTCGCAAGACTGTGCAAGGATCGTAACCTTCTCCTGTGTGATCTCCATAAAACCCTCTAAGACGGCCGCTTCCTTCGTGACATTCTCCGGCTCACTGATTGTGAGAACACCGGGCGCCACGATGGTCGTCAGCGGGATATGACCGGCCAGAATACCGATATCTCCCTCCGTCGTCGTGAGTTCCACCATCTCCACGTCCCCCGAATAGAAGACGCGTTCCGGTGAGATCACCTCTAATTGAAACTGCTTTAAATCAGCCATACTATCCTCCATGACGAGCACTTGTGCGAGTCACCGCATGCGTGCTTGAAGCACGCATGTCGGATCAAAGGTTATTTGTGCTCGTCGCAAATAACCGTGTGAAAAATCGGCATATCAATGCGATTTTTCACACTAGTCCTCCACAAATTTATGCGGTCTTGCTTTGCTTGTAGCGCTCTACCACATCATCGATCGAGCCGGCATTCAGGAAATAGCTCTCCGGAATCTCATCGTGATCACCGTTGAGGATCTCACGGAAGCCCTGGATCGTATCGGAAATCTGTACATATTTACCCGGCAGGTTGGTGAACTGCTCTGCCACATGGAACGGCTGCGACAGGAAACGCTGTACCTTACGGGCACGGTTAACGAGGATCTTCTCATCCTCGGAAAGCTCGTCCATACCCAGGATTGCAATGATATCCTGCAGTTCCTTGTAGCGCTGGAGAATCTCCTGCACACCACGGGCAATCTGATAATGATCGTTTCCAACGACACGCGGATCCAACATACGTGATGTTGAAGCCAGCGGATCCACAGCCGGATAGATACCGAGCTCGGCGATGGAACGCTCAAGCACCGTTGTCGCATCCAGGTGGGCAAACGTCGTTGCCGGAGCCGGGTCCGTCAGGTCGTCGGCCGGCACGTAGACGGCCTGCACCGAAGTGATGGAAC
>JAEEGM010000115.1 GCA_016280325.1 Eubacterium sp.
AGGAAGGACATAAGAAAAGAATGATTAGTTATCATGTCATGTGTGATTTGACAAAAAATCAAGCACCCCTTATAATATCATTCATACTGAACAACATGATTTCATACTGAACAGCCAGATCAATATGATTTGAAACAATATAATTATAAGGAGCATCAATGAAAACCAATACCACAAATAACAAGAATAATAAGAGCACGAAGAACTCTTCGAACACCAAACGTTCCGGAAAAGCCGGCACCATCCTGCCGATCATCCTCGGCGTCCTTGTGATTGCCGCTATCGTCGGTGGCGTCTTGTTCTTCGCTCATCAATCGCAGCTCCCGCCCTCGCGAGGTGGCGAGCCGGCGGATGACGGTGAACTGATCGATTACGAGAAGGAAGGAACAATCACGCAACTGGGTGATTATCACGCCATCTCCTCTCTCGTCAGCAAGGATGATCTGAGCGAGGAGAACACGGATGATCCGGTGGGGCTCGTCTGGGACGAATACCTGAAAACCTGTAAGATAAAAAAATATCCCAAGGATCTTCTCGACGAGGCAACTCTCGACGCTCAGAAGCAATTCGAGGATTTTGCTGAAGCCAGCGGAATGTCCACAGAAGAACTGGCTGCCAGCTACAATCTGAATGACGACACCGTCGAGGAGAATGCGAAAGACGCCGTGAAGTCGCGTCTCGTCGCAAAAACAATCGCACTTCGCGAGAACATGACCATGTCGGATGATCAACTGAAATCTTATCTGAACAAGATAACGGAGGAAGATGATAATAAAGCCTCTACGGAGCAAGTGATAAAGGCGTATGTCGAGGGGACCAGCGTCCGCCCGCGCGACGACGCGTACGTCGAGATGGTCAAGGAATACTTGTTGAAGCAGGTGCAATAAAGCCAACGTTCGAGCATTCGAGTTACAAGATCTGAAATAGATTCACAGAAAAAGAGGCATCAGCAAACGCTGATACCTCTTTTTTCGTGGACCCTCGGGGACTTGAACCCCGGACCGTCCGGTTATGAGCCGGATGCTCTCACCAACTGAGCTAAAGGTCCAATGCAGCTTGCTTCGCAAGCGCCTGGCACTTTCGTGCTTCGCACGAAGAGTGCATACCACTCTAACTTGACATGCGCGAAAACACATACCACTTGCTTCGCAAGCGCCTGGCACTTTTGCGAAGCAAAAGTGCATACCACTCTAACTTGACATGCGCGAAAGCTCGTGCCGCTTGCTTCGCAAGCACATGCCGTTAAATAGTCGCACCCGCGCTGACGCGCGGGTGTGATACGACCCGGATGGGACTCGAACCCACGGCCTCCGCCGTGACAGGGCGGCGCTCTAACCAACTGAGCCACCGGGCCAATATGACCCCAACGGGATTTGAACCCGTGTTACCGCCGTGAAAGGGCGGTGTCTTAACCACTTGACCATGGGGCCTTCTATTCTCTGCGATTAATTCCTCACAGACTTGTCTATCTTACCATAACTGTAAGAGAAATGCAAGCAAAACTTTTCATTTTCTGTAATAAAACAAGCGCCCGATGTTTCCCGGGCGCCCGTTCAATACATCAAATTCCACCGATATCGAAACTCTTCAATATCAAAGTCCACCAATATCGAAGTCCGGCTTCTTGTTGTTGCCTCCGGATCCACCACCATTGGATGGCTTCGTGGTATGGCCTCCGGATCCACCACCGTTATTCGGTCTGACAACCGGTTTCGGCTTCGCGCCCTTACTGATCGTCACGGTAACGACCGTCCTCGGACCAACCATCTTGCCGGCCTTCACGCTCTGCTTGATGACATGGCCTTTCTTAACACTACTACTGTATGCCTTTTTCGTCTTCATCTTCAGTTTGAGCGCTTTCAGTTTTTTCTTCGCCTTTGACTTGGATAAACCGGTAAGCTCCGGCACCTCATATCTCTCCGGCGTCGGTTCCGGTGTCGGCTCAGGCGTTGCTGTCGGTTCCGGCGTCGGTTCCGGTGTCGGCTCTAACGTCGGCTCAGGTGTAGCTTCGACAACTGTCGGCGCTTCCGTTGGTTGCGGCAGTTCCGGTTCCTTCGAACCGGCGCCGAAGAATCCAATCGCCATAACGATAGGACCGCCAATCAACAATACACACAATACCGCAATTAATATCTTCGCCTTCGGCTCGCGCTTGGGTTTTTCACTGGTCTCGGGCGCTGCCGCCTTCTTAACCGGCTCTTTCCCTGCTTCTGGCTTCTTGACCGGGGTGCCGGCCGCTGCCGCCTTCTTGGCTTCCGGCTCCTTGACAGGACCACCAGCCACAGGCTCTTTTTTATTCTCAGATTCTTTCTTCGCCACTGGTTCTGCTACCGGCTCAGCCTTAGCCGCCTTCACCGGCTCACTGACTACCGATGCTTTCACCGGCTCAACAATCTTAGGCTCCGGCTTAGTTTCAACTACCGGCTCTTCCTTAACTACAGACTCAACTGCTTTCTCAACCACAGCCGCCTTCACCGGCTCACTGACCTTAGGCTCCGGCTTAACTTCTACCACCGGCTCACTGACCTTAGGCTCCGGCTTGGCCTCAACCACAGGCTCCGGCTTAGCCACCTCCACCTTCGCGGCCTCACCAACCTTCGAATCATCGTCAGAGCCCCATACCGGGCCAAACGCAGGCATAGCCTTCGCCGGATCAATCTTAGGCTCCGGCTTAGCCGCTGCCGTCTTCGCAGCGTCACCAACCTTCGAATCATCCTCGTCAGAGCCCCATACCGGGCCAAACGCAGGCATAGCCTTCGCCGGATCAACCTTAGGCTCCGGCTTAGCCGCTACCGCATCAGGCTCTCTGGGTTCACTTGTCCATGTGGCCCCCGTAGCAGGTATCCCCTTCGACACATCGCTGCCGGACGCACCCGAAAGAGGAATATCGTCTCCTTCCGGATTGAATACCCATACGTTCTCTTCAGGGCTCGGCTCATCAGAACCCTTCTTGCCCCATCTTCTCTTTTTATCTTTCTTATGCTTTGGCTTGTTTTCTACATCCGTAGACCAGCCAAGACCATTGCCTCCAAATGCTCCGCCAAAGCCATTACCTCCGGATACACCACCGGATCCAGCTCCATTCAATCCGGCCCCGATACCGGCTCCGATTCCTGCACCCAGCGTAGCCCCGGCCGCCATCCCGGCACCAACAGTAGCTCCTCCAACCGCAGCTCCAACCGAACCACCGGTCTTCGACTCATCAACCGGATCCAGGTCATTTTCAGACACCGGCCCCGAAGCAGGCAACCTATCCGCCGCGGTACCGCTTGAACCACCAACTGAACCATCTTCTACCGGATCCACATCGTTCTCAGATACCGGTCCGAGAATTGGGGGCTCCTCCTTCGACTCACCCCAGCCCGACTTCTTCTCATCGCCGGAACCTGAATCACCCGCACCGGCCGCAGAAGCACCTGCCGCAGAAGCACCGGCCGCAGCACCAACAGAAGCCCCGGCGCCACCCACACCGGCCGCAGAAGCACCGGCCGCGGAAGCACCAACAGCAGAACTGGCACCACCAGCCTCACCCTCGCCTCTCGCGTCATGCACCGTCGCCACCACGCCGGCACCCACGCCATACGCAGCAGCCGCTGCCGAATCAGCCTTCGCCGCAACCACTTCAGAAATCGGCGTCGTCTGATTCTCATACTTCGGCTGGATATCCTCCAACGCGTGCCGCAACCCCATCGCGTCCGCATAGCGGTTCGCCGGCTTGAAAGCACACGCGCGCAATACGATATGCCCCAGCGCTCCATCCGCGCCCACAGGCATCGGGAAAGGCTCGCCGCTCACCATCTTCCGGTTCGCCTCCTCCTGATCCGAATACCGGATCGGCTGCGGAGCCGGTGGCATAAACGGCATACGGTTATTATTCAAAAAACGATACAACACGACACCGAGCGAATACACGTCCACGGACGCATCGTACTTCTGCCCGTTGTACATCTCCGGCGCCATATAGCCGCGCGTGCCTTTTTTCGAAAGACCCGCCGTCGACTTCTCAAGCTGCTTCGCGATCCCGAAATCCCCCAGCTTGAACGTTCCCATATCCGATACAAAAATATTCTCAGGCTTGACATCGCGGTGGATGATGTGATACTGCTTGCACATCTCGAGCGCGCGGCTGATATCGATACCGAGCCGAACCACGTCCGCCACCGACAGCGGATGCTCGCGAACATACTGAAAAAGCGGCTTCAGCAGTTCCATCCGGATGTAGATCGTCCACCCGAACTCGTCCTTATTCTCGACAATCTGATGATCCTCGTAACTGACGATGTTGGAATTGCCCTTCAGCTTGGACATCAGCGCAAACTCGGCCACGATGTCCTCGACCATTCCATAAAAATAATCATGCACCTCCTGATCATTGGAAAGATCATTGCACACGGAATCATACTCCGTCTGGCTGAGCGGGATGTGAATCACCTTCAACGCGGACGTGTACACATACCCAAAATCCTCCCGGTGCATGCGGTACACTTTGCCGAAGGCACCCTCTCCGATGCATTCGTCAACCACCCAATCCTTAAAAACCGTTTCCATATCGTCCTCCATGAAAAATGTGCCGATACGCCACTTAGCTTACTCTTCTCTCCTCGCCGCCACGAGCGTGATATTATCCCTGCTGCCACGCTCGATAGCCAGCTCGACAAGACGCTTCGCCTTGTCCGGCACATCACCGTCCCCGATCAGCACGTCCCGGATGCTATCCTCATCCACATAGGATGTCAACCCGTCACTCGTCAGCAGGATCACATCTCCCACCGCAAGCGCCTGAACCTCACCGATCTCAGGCTCGATGATAAGCTCCTCCTCTTCGATTCCCAGATACTGCGTCAAGCCATTGTGCATCCCGCCGGGCAACTCCTCATGAATCCCCAGATTCTCGCGCACACGCTCCAGACTCCCCAGCTCCGAATGGTCCACTGACATCCGTCGAAGACCCCCGTCATGCAGTAAAAACCCCCTGCTGTCGCCGATATTCGCGAACCTCACACCCTCGCAGTCAACTCGGGCCATCACCGCCGTCGAGCCGAGCCGCTCATGCCGAGTCCGTCGCTCTTCACAGACGCGATCATTCATCGATAATAAAAATGTCAGCATATCGCCGGACGGTTCCTCCCGACACAACCTGTCGAGCTCCTTTGCCGCCGTCAGCGACGCGATCTCACCGGCCGCCAGGCCTCCCATGCCATCCATCACCGCAAAGATTCTCGCGTGTTCATCCACACGAACACTATCGTGAAACACCATGCGGTCCCTGGAAGCATCGAAGCGCCAGACTCCGTTGCAATAGAAATTGTCCTCGTTATTCGCCCGGACGGCACCGACATCCGACACCGCCGCGACCGACAGGACTATGGATTGATTACTCATTTCCTACCCTTCAAACTCCTCCGGCTTCCGTAAAGCCTAACTCTTCTTACCCTTGAAACAACACGACAAGAATACCCCCGCGTATTGCACACACTATAAAAGTATACCATTTTATGGACTTTTTGTCAAAATCTTATTCTCGCCAGCACGTCCTCAACCGTGATGACCTCCATCCGGTCGATCGCCTCACACAGCTCGCCAAGGTCGTTGCGAATCTCCGCAGGCCACGAGTACCCACGCAGCTCCTTCGCAGCCTCCTCCATAACGTCCATATCAAAGTCATCACAGGCCGCGCGAAGTTTGTCAAGAATCTCCGTTTTCAGCTCATCGCTAAGCGGTGGAAGCTTCTCCTTCTCATCCTCATCTTCCTCCGGAAAGGCAGGTGCCAGGCTGTCAAGCAACGACTTAAACATCGCGAGCATATCCTCCGTATTGGCCTTGATGAAGTCGATATCGTTCGCCTTACCGGCCTTCTCAAGCGTCTCCGCCTTGTCACCGAGTTCGAGCGCCCCAATCTGGCGGGAACTACTCTTCAGCGCGTGAACCTTGATCGTATAATCCTTGTACTGTTCATTTTCATACGCCGTAAGAATCTCATCATAACTCTGCTGACCATCCTTATAATACTCCTCGATGATGAGGCGCAGAAGCTTCGCCGAACCAAGCGCCTTCACGGCCTGCGTCGTATCGAGCATCTCGAGCCCCGCCAACGGATCCGATGACCTCTCCCGCTTCTTCACCTCGCCCTTGTGGATCTTCTCATCCGGCAGCCACTTTCGGATCTTCGCGACGAGCTCCTTGATCTCAATCGGTTTTGCGACAAAGTCGTTCATGCCGACCTCGAGAAACATATCCTTCGCCTCCTTCAGCGCATTTGCCGACAGCGCGATGATGGTCACCTTGTCTCCGCCCTGCACCTTCTCGCGGATGTACTTCGTCGTATCTACACCATCCATGCCCGGCATCATGTGATCCATCAGCACGATATCATAATTATCACTCTCGACCTTCTTGATCGCCTCCGCACCACTGAGCGCGGAATCGATCTGCATATCCATCGGCGAGAGCAGCCCCTCCGCGATGGTAATATTGATCGCGTTATCATCCACGATCAGGATCTTCGCATCCGGCGCGGTAAAGTTGATTGTGTACGCCTCATCCTCATACAGTTGCGTATCCTCGTTATCATTCAGCACACGCACCAGCTTTGGCGTCGTGATCGGCCGTCTGAGCGTATGGAGATTGGTCAGATCCGCCTTATAATTCGAATTGAAATCGATGACAATGATACCCGTCACGTTGATATTTTTCTTCAAAAATGTCTTCACACTGTCGTCATATCTTGTATGCGAGAAGAACAGATAATCCCTCTGTTCCGAGCTCACCGGGTATTCGTCGACATTCGAGATGATGCACGGCTCAACACCCGTTCTTTTCAGATCTTCCGCGACAAGTTCCGCCCGGCATGTGTCATTTTCAAGCAGGATACATCTCTTTTTCTCAGCCTTTTCGATGACCAGGTCGGGGGTCGGGTCCACGATTTTCTGCGGAATGGTGAACCAAAAATCGGATCCTTTGCCGTAAACCGAATCCACGCCCACGCTTCCGCCCATCGCCTCGACGAGTCGCTGCGAGATGACAAGGCCGAGACCGGTCCCCTCGACGGAGCGATTCCGCCTCGAATCCACCTGCTGGAAGCTGACGAAAAGCTTACCGAGATCCTCTTCTTTGATTCCTATTCCGGTATCCTTGATATGATATGTCACATTGACCGTTTCCTCATCGACACGCTCGCAGGTCACGATCACGCTGACGCTACCCTCCTGCGTAAACTTAATGGCGTTATTCGTGAGGTTGATGAGAATCTGTCGGATACGCATCGCGTCGCCAAACAACTCATGCGGGATATCCGGATCCACGAGGAAATACAGATGCAGTTCTTTTTCTCCGATTCTGGTCGCGAGGATATTCGAGATGTCATGGAGCTCACTCGCCGGCTCATAATTCTCCGGCATGATCTCCATTTTTCCGGAATCTATTTTTGAATAATCCAGAATATCGTTGATGATATTCAAGAGGTTACGTCCTGACTTCTGGATCTGTGTCAGACAGTCCACAGCGGCCGGCGGCAGGTCCTCGCGCATGGCGATCTCGGCCATTCCGATCACCGCGTTCATCGGCGTACGGATCTCGTGTGACATGTTGGCGAGGAAGTCGGACTTCATGCGGGCCTCACGCTCGTATTCGTCACTTTTTTCCCGAATCTTTCGCTCTTTTTCATTGATCGCGACCACCTCGATGATAAACACCTTACCGAACCAGGTGACGATATAGATTGTGAGCAGGGTAAAGGAAAGTGCGATGACACGGAATACGATATTCAGTGTGAAAAACTCGTTGCGTACCGGCAGGAGGATCTCACCGTTGATAAACCATGAGATCAGCATGGATCCCAGGATCAAAAATGTCGAAAGACGGATGATCTTGAGATCGAAGAAAAATGCCTGCAAGATAACAAATAGCGGAGCATATGCCCAGAAATCCGTGAATGGACAGATGTAACTGTTCAGGTTCCATTGGATCACCACCATCAACATCATGATGATCTTGGCGAGGGGAAGCTTTTTCGGTATCAGAAAGCCGTCCGGCCCGTAGCTGGTCCGCACCAGAATGATGCCGGTTATGATAAACCCGATGTCAATGGAGTTGGAAACCCACATGGCGACATCGTTGATGGCAGGATACATTCCCATAGAATGCAGGATCGTCATCGCGGAATTGCCGCCGATGAAGAAAATCGGCACAATCATGACGACCAATTTGAAGACTTTGTTGGAGTACTGATCAAGCAGACTGCTGTTCTCATTCTCCTCGAAACTTCCCATTTTGAAGAACGCCATAGACTACCTCCCCTAAAGCACCTAAACTCCCACTTTTTAATATACCAAACTACGTGACAGAGGTCAATAGTTTTACGAGGGGATGGATGGGGTGGGATACTTTTTCAGAGTGGTATGGACTAGTCACGAAGCCCACAGGTTCATGTTCGATTTTTTGTTGGATTCCGTGGTTTGGTATGTTCGATTTTTTGTTGGATTCGGCTTGACAGCATGTCCGATTTTTTGTTGTCAAGTATTCGTCCCTGGGGGCAGGCGATAGGGCTTCGTATTACAAGGATGCGATATTCTGGATCAATGATTCCATGGTCGGAAACATCTGTTATGGAACCGATGCGCCGGAGCGTTTCGGAGAGTTTATGATTCAGGAATCAAAACTCAAATGCTATATGGGCGATACCGGACTTCTCTTGACACTGGCTGCCGGTGAAAACTATCTGAAAAGTGATATATATAAGTCCTTCGTGTCCGGAAGGCTTTCGACGAATAGGGGGATGATGACGGAAAACATGGTGGCGCAAATACTCACATCCGCCGGACACTCCCTTCGTTTTTTCGAAACCAACGCAGATGACGGTAAAAAATATGAGGTAGACTTTCTTATTCCCGATGAGAAAAATGAGAAAAAAACGGTACCGATCGAGGTAAAGAGCGGCAATAACAAGAATCATTCATCACTCGACTACTATAGCGATCACTTTGGAAAAACAACCTCAAAAGGAATTGTACTGACGAAGGGCGACCTGCAGATAACGGACGAGTACCGAATTCTGCCCCTTCCGATGGCGTGTTTTCTCTGAAACTCATTCATTCACAGTAAAAAAACTTCTTGACTTCTTGAAATAAAGGATGTACCATGACAACACAGAGTGTAGACCGGTGTTGAAAATGCGCGGGGACTGCACCATTTTTTATGTGGAGTGTAGGAAAACTATGGGATTACTCGAACTGTTATTGCTTGGAATTGGCCTTTCCATGGATGCCTTTGCGGTTTCCATATGCAAAGGCATAGAAACGAAAAAGGCCGGTTTCAAGCAGGTCATGATATGCGGCGTATGGTTTGGCTTTTTCCAGGGGCTGATGCCTTTCATTGGATATATCCTCGGTTCGAGGATTGCGTTTATCATAAATAGAATAGCTCCGTGGCTGGCATTTGCGCTGCTTTCGATCATCGGAATAAACATGATCAGAGAAGCGGTTTCCTCCGGGGAGGATGAGGCCAAATCAGGTTTCAGTGTGAAAGTAATGTTTATCCTTGCAATCGCAACCTCCATCGATGCGCTTGCCGTAGGAATCACATTTGTGGCTGTCCCCGTTTCCCTGGTTGATGCATCGGCTTTTATCAATACCGTTATCGGATGCCTGATCATCATGGTGACAACACTTGTTTTTTCCTGCATCGGCGTCAAAATAGGAAATGTCTTCGGAACAAGATTTAAATCCGGAGCGGAGGTCGCAGGAGGGATCATCCTTATTGTTATAGGATTAAAAATCCTTTTGGAGCATTTCGGCGTGCTCTAACTCATGGGGCGCTGTCATCTTTACCATCTCCCTCGTAAAAAAACACTACAAATTCCCGTACATTCATTATAGCATAATCCCTGGTAAATTCAAGAAAAAATAGGTGAATTGTAACGATTATGCTCTTTTCCTTAAAAAAGATCAAGATTCGAGTCGCGTCTAAGATCAGAAATGCTTGCCATTTCGATAGCTTACTGATTGGTTTCCACCCCCA
>JAEEGM010000116.1 GCA_016280325.1 Eubacterium sp.
CAACGGATACAATTAGTATACCATACTATATACTAAAAATCAAGTATGGATCGGGACTGTGTTCCGGGCGGAATGGTAACCGGGGCGGCCGAAGGCCGCCCCGGTGTTACGTCAGCCCGCTCCGGTCAGGCTTCCTCCAACTTAGTCAATACGAATCGAGATATCTCCCGTATCCGTCGTGAGTTCACACCTTCCGCCGGAGATCGTCCGCGGTACATCCACATCGCCGGTATCTGTCTGTGCGAAGAACACCTTGTTGGTAAGAAGTGTCCCCGAGATGTCGCCGGTATCTGTCTCTACAAAGATCTGATTCGCATCACTTCTGTCGAAGTTGACATCACCGGTATCGAGTTCGATCTTGAAGTCGCCGGAAGCGATGACATTTTTCATCTGCAGATCCCCGGTATCAGCGGTGAAATACACGTTTTTGCATTCCACATCTTCCATGATCGTGTCACCTGTATCCGTATCGATCCGGATGGAGTCATACGTCCCTTCAGGCAGATAAACCGTGATCTTCGGCCTCTGTGTGACAAACCCGAAGTGGAAGATGCTGTCTGACTTTCTCTCGATCGTAAGCGTACCTGACTTCACTTCCACGATATGCGGCCGCTCCTCACTTTCGAAGCAGACCACCCTGCACTTTCCATCCGTCGCGCGTCGGAACAGGATATCCTCTGTGTCGGCGTCGATGGAAATATATCGGAACGAGTCACTGATCCGGTATTCCTTGTCAGCCATCGTCTCCGTGCCGAGCTTCGAAAAATCAAACCCAACCATCGCCAATGCAGTTCCGCTGACCATAAGTCCCAGCCCCACGAGGGCAGCTGCTATGATTATCAGTTTTTTATGCGTTTTCATTTTCTACCTTCGCCTCCTTTTTCACAAACAATGACTTCACCCAAAGTGCTATTTTTTTGGTTGCAACCACCATACTCTTCGTGATGCCGACACAGGCGAAGAACATCAGGATTGACAGACCCGCCATCATAATACCGGCACCTATCATGAAAAGTCCTCCCGGTGCACTTCCCCGGATAAACTGATGAACTGCCAGCGGAACCGACGCAACGACCGACGCCGCAAACGAAATATTGACGGCATATACGCTGATCACGATGGACCAGAACACAATATAGATTGAAAACAGTACGGCGATCGCCGCGATAAGGAGCGGCACCCATACCGGTGATCCGAGCACTAAAAGCACGATTTCCCATGCCTTCAGGCTTCTGTTCGGCTTAACCTTTTCCTTAACCAGTTTTGTCAGAGGGATCTCCGACATGGTCTGTTCCACGATCGCGTCTACTGACCCGATCCCTTCCACAGCTTCTTCTTCCGATACGCCATCTTCCATACGATCATCGATCATCTCGCTGTAAAACGATATACGCTCATCGATCTCATCCTGTGGCAACCCGGAAAGTTTTTCTTTTAAGCTGTCTAAAAACTCTTGCTTATTCATGATCCGTTTCCTCCCTGGCAATATAATTGTAGATTGATACAAGATCCTTCCAGTCTTTCTTGAACTCATCGATACGCTCTATCCCATGCTCAGTGATGTGATAGTACTTCCTCAGCCGTCCCTCATGCTCCACGCTTCGGACGGTAAGCATCTGTGCCGACTCCAGCCTCTTCAGGATGGTGTACAGCGTAGACTCGGATAGCTCCAGATAAGGCTTCATGTCCTTGATAATCTTGTAGCCGTAGGAGTCTTCATCCTTGATGGCAGCCAGCACACATACGTCCAGCATGCCGCGTTTCAGTTGATTATCCATACCTCACCTCCCGTTTCACTCCTTGTTACGATATACATCATATCATGAGGTATGTCGTATGTCAAGGTATTTTTTAAAAAAAACGAGCCACCCACATATCCCGAAAATGGGTGTATTTATATAAAAACACGTCATACCAAAAAAGGCAGGGTGTCTATCGAAACACCCTGCCTTGATATGTTTGGAAATCTATTATGTACTCATTGTCGATAAAATCGTGTGCACTAAGGGGAGTTCGGCTTTCTCACTTCTTCTTTACTGACACATAGCACATCCGCAAGGTATCCGGCAGCCCCTTGATCTGGCATGTGATGGTGCAGGTGCCCTTCTTCTTGGCCGTGATCACACCATTTTTCACGGTGGCGATCTTTTTATTCCAGGACTTCCAGATGAGTACCGGCTTCTCCTCAGTTCCGTAAGTTATGGTTGCCTTGAGTTTAGCCTTCTTTCCTTTTTTGATCTTGATACTGGTTTTGTTCAGCGTGAGATCTGTGAGTTCGGTCGGGTCCACATACTCCATAAATTTTGATATGTCGATCTGCTTCTGGCTTGTGATACGGTAATTCCCTTCGAGGTCCTCATAGACATACATGAGCACATAGCTGTAAATCGGATTCGGGATAACCGGGCTTCTCTTGCAAAGGATACAGTGATTGGTCCCTGCCACCACCTGATATCCGAGATAGGCAATCGGTTTGTTCCTTACGCCAACGACATGCAAAAAGGAATCCCGTACCATTTCCCTAACCTTGTCTGTCACCGTGTGGTCTTCCGCAACTACCCATCCATCGTCAAGCTGCCAGTCGTCTGTAGACTGAGTCGCGTCTTCCCAAGGTACCTCAGCGCCTGGCGCCGTCTTGGGCTGATCCTCGTCGAATGCGTTTACCGATTTGCTCGGCGCCACTGACTTGCCTGCCACCTCAGAGCCGGTCGCCGGTCTGCTTTCCGCCGTTGCTTTCGGCGAAAAGCTTCCAACTGCTGTGATTCCCATTGCCAGGATCAGTCCTAACGCCATTGCTTTCTTTACTTTCTTTGTTCCCAGTACTTTCTTCATTTCCTCTGTTTTAGCCATTTCCTTTGTTTTAATCATCTTTCTTTCCTCCATTTCTGCTTTCTATTGGTTTCCCGCGGTCGGCGATCCAAGGCCAGCAATTCTGCGATCACAGGTTCTCGAGCCTGTGATCCCGGATTCCCGGATCATCCTCCAGTCTCGAATTCCCGGGCCGTCTCGGCTCTGAATCTCCAGGCTGTCCTCCGCGCTTTCATACATAAGATGCGTGAGGGAGCGAAAGTGTTGCAAAGGAAATGATATTTTTTCAACTAAAGCATTTTTAAGGCGAGGGGGGAGTGTGCCGCAATCTGATTTCCGACCTAAACACTGAAAACGTGGTTTAGGTCGGAAACCATTCTGTAGGTGACCATTTTTAAAAATTGTGCCGCAAGATCGTTTCCGACCCAGAGCCTGTTTTTGGTGTTTAGGTCGGAAATTCTGAGCAGAATTAGATGCTGAAATCTTCTCTGGGGGAGGCAAAGGCTTAGCTCGCGCTCCTAAACACAAGAATTTTTCCGACCTAACAGGCAAAAATCGGACTTAGGTCGGAAACTGCTTTGCGGCACTTTTTTTCAAATCTAGGCTAGAAATAATAATTCCGACCTAAACGGCGAAAATGCCACTTGGGTCGGAAATCGACTTGCGGCACACCCTAATCGCTCACGAATACATCACGTCCGAAAGGTGTCCATTCTCAATCTGTTTGATAAAACTCTCTGTTGTGTGCCCGTAGTAATACATGGCATTCCCGGCCATGTGCATACCGACCACTTCTCCGTATTTATCCACCAGCGGTCCACCGCTTGCCCCCATCGTGCTTCCATACTTAGGATCCAATGTATAGACAATCTGATCGGCGTCACAGCTTTCCACCTTGCACTCATATACGCAGTTTTCGTTTTGCTCCTTCCCATCCCATAATCTGGCGAGAAGATAGATCGGTTCTCCCGCCTCCGGTCTTCGGTCGGATAACTTCAGCGTCATCAGTCCGTCCGCACCGTTCAGCGTAAACGCCGCTACATCCTTGGCGATATTGGGAACAGCATCCGCGTCCGGGATGATAAGGTTCTGTTTCAGTCTCGCCGGCGTGATCTTCTCAGATTTCGCGTAATACAACTGTCCGCCCTTAACAAATCCCGGCAATTGTTCCCCGGTAAAAGTCTTGGCATTGTCCGGCCATAGATAATGAAACGCCGTAACCAGAAGTCTTTCACCAAGCTTCTCGGAATCGATGATATAGGATGTCCCGGCGGAATAGTTTCCCTCCGTCGTCGTCCAGTTCACATTGAACACGGCATTCTCTGCCATATTTTCGATCTCGGAAAATGAAACCTCCGGCTTGCCTGCTCCGCCACAGGATGTGAATAGTAGCGCGCATACCATCAGGAGCGCTATGGTTCGAGATTTTTTCATGGATTATCCTCCATCATCATTCTCCATAGTCATATATGTAAAACAGCTCTTTCGCTGATAAATCAGCGTTCCCACCGATAATAATTCTACCACAAAAATGTAAACCTATCAAGTTCCTTGTCAAGTCCGCTAAAGTATTGCAAAAGGGCCGATATTGTTCATGATCATACGCTGAAATCCACAAAAGCCACGATTTTTTGTCGTCAAAAGTGTCGTCAGAAGCACTTCCGAACATAAGGGAAGGGCGGTTCCTTTCGGAGCCGCCCTTTGAAAGAGGAGTTTTATGAAAAAACAATCTTGCTGGCAATTGAAACGTCCATTTTCATGACTAAAACCCACGTAAAATGGACTTTTTTTAATATTTGAAATCATTATAATAATAAAATGTGTCGAAAATGTGATCATTTGACAAAAACTTCAAAAAAGTTATTCGAAAAGTTTCGTAACGATCTCTTGATTTTTCTTGACGGGAACCTCTTTTCCTATTAGAATATAGAATGCTACACTAGGGACAGGGACATCCCTCTCCCCGAAATCAAGGAACTATTCCCCGGAAAAGAGGAGCTTTATGAATACACACCGTGACATTCGACTGATTGCCTTCGATCTGGACGGCACTCTCCTGACCGAGAAAAAGGAACTCACACCGAGAACACGTGACGTTCTGGAGGAGTTGTCCGCACAGGGAATCCTTCTGCTGACGACCACCGGGCGCGCGCTGTCAGGTATCCCCGATGCCGTAAAGGTCCTCAGCGGCGCAAGATACGCGCTGACTTCCAACGGTGCCGGCATCTATCAGCGGTTGGATGCGTCTCCCCTATGGAATAGCACTCTCTCCGCGCAGGCATCAAAAGGACTTCCAAGCTTCGAACTGGACACTGAAAACTCCTATGAGCTCCTGTTCGAGAACCTGATGGATCACGAACGAACCCTGGAACTGATGAAGGAACTGACGCAGCTGAGAGTCATGCCGGACCCTTTTATCAACGGAAACTGCTATATGATCAGTAGCAAATCCTATCTGATCAGCAGCATGGCCGTCACGGATTCCATGAAGGACTATATCCGTTCCTCCCGCACTCTCGTCGAGGATATGGAAGCCTTCCTGCAGGATAAGGAAATCCAGAAGATCACGATCAACTTTGCCTCTGACGAAAACGGGCACCGGATCGACCTCACGCCAACGCTTCAAATTCTGGAAAAATACCCCGAGTTTGTCGCTGTGACCGGTGGCATTCGAAACATCGAGGTTTCCGATACAAAAGCCACCAAGGGCGACGCAATGCTGCGACTTGCGGCGCAGTTGGGAATTCGACCTGACCAGATCGTCGCCTTCGGAGACAGTGAAAACGATATCACCATGTTGAAAGCCGCCGGCACAGGCGTAGCAATGGCAAACTCCTTAGAAATTACCAAGGATGCTGCCGATGAGATCACCCTGTCCAATGAAGAGGAAGGGGTAGCCGCCTGGTTGGAGAAAGCATTGTTATAAAATATAGGAATCAAAGAAAGGACAGAAGTTATGTTTGAGTGGATTGATTCGGGAAGTTTGTTGTTAAATCTTATTTTATTAATTGTAGGCTTTATCGCCCTAATAAAGGGCGCCGACGTCTTTGTTGACGGTGCAGCAAGCCTGGCCAAGCGCTTCGGTGTGCCCGGTGTGATCATCGGACTGACCGTCGTTGCGATGGGAACCAGCGCGCCGGAACTGGCCGTCAGCGTGTCAGCCGGACTCTCAGGTTCGAATGAGATTGCCGTTTCAAATGTCATCGGTTCGAATCTCTTCAACCTTCTGATGGTGCTCGGCATCTGCGCTCTGATGAAGCCGCTCCCTGTAGATCAGGGTATCAAAAAGCGTGATTATCCGATATGCCTGATCGGAACCGCCGCTCTTCTCTTCTTTGCTGCGACGAGAATTCTCTTCGGACAGAAACCGGATATGAGTGATACCGGAGCACTCTCAGGGGATCTTTCACGAATCGGAGGAATCCTGTTCCTGCTTGCCTTTGTCGGTTATCTTCTCTATACCATACATATCGCGAAGAAGTCGTCTGAGAAAGATGAAAATTATAAACCGGAGCCATTGTACAAAAGCATCCTTTTCATCGTGATCGGTGCCGCCTGTATCGTCATCGGTGGCGACGGCGTCGTAACAAGCGCGAAGAACCTGGCTATGATGTGGGGGATGAGCGAGACACTCGTAGGGCTCACGATCGTCGCGATCGGAACCAGTCTTCCGGAGCTTGTAACATCCATTGTGGCCTCTAGGAAAGGTGAGAACGGCATGGCAATCGGAAACGCGATCGGATCCAACATCTTCAATCTTCTGTTGATCCTCGGTACATCGTCAACGCTCCATCCGATCCCGATCACCGTAGCATCCTTCTTTGATATAGCAATCCTGCTTGGACTCAGTATTGTTTCCTATTTCTTTGTCTGCACAGGAAAACGGGTCAACCGCATCGAGGGCGGAGCCATGGTAATGGCATACGCGGCCTACACCGTGTATGCGATACTGAGATAAGAGATAGCGTAAAAAAACACCCGACAAGCATATGCCTTGCCGGGTGTTTTTGTATTCTTATCTTGCCTGTAAATCCCTTTTATGCCGCAACCCTTATCAGAACTGGAAGAACTCCATCTGCTCCATAAGACCGGATGCAACCTTCTCCATCTCCTGTGCCGATTCGGACAGAGCACGAATCGTGGAATCCACCTCGGTCATCGCTGATGATGTCTCCTGTGACGCAGCTGCATTCTCCTCTGCCACGGCTGACAGACCATCCATCGAATCGACAACGACCTGCTTTGCATCCACACAGGTGCTCGCATCCTTCGCAATCGTATGGACTTCCTTGATGTTCCTCGAGATATCGCCGATGAGGTTGCTGATACCGTCCATCGTTGCCTCGAGCGTTTCCTTCTGCTTCAATGTATTCTCGCTCACGATCTCGGACTGCTCTACGGCTGCCTCCGCCTCGCGCTTCAGCTTGTTCATCTCATCCTGAATATCCTTTGCTGCCTGTGAGGAAGAATCCGCCAACTGACGAATCTCATCCGCAACGACCGCAAATCCGCGTCCGGCCTCGCCGGCACGTGCTGCCTCGATCGAAGCATTCAGTGAAAGGAGGTTCGTCTGTGCCGCAATATCGTCGATCATCGTAATCTTATCGAAGATATTGTCAACGGCCTTTCCGGTCGCACCAATTCTCTCCTTAACAGCAAGAATACTGCTTGCCATAACGTCGGAAGACTGTCCGAGAGAACTCAACTGGCTCTCGGATGTATGAGAATTCTTCTCCATCTGATCGGTGATGCTCTCCAACTCGCCGGTGGTGGAGGTCACGCTCTGAATTGCATTGGAGATCGCCTCTACGCTATCCAGCGCCTTGCTAACGTCAGTAGCCTGGTTCATAGCGCCTTCGGAAATTTCATCTACGGCTGTAGTAACGGATGAAGTGGCCTCTGAAATCTGATTGATGGTCCTCTCCATCGATGAGGACGAGTCTGCCACCGTCGTCGCGGATTCCTTGATCGCTCCTACGATTTCTTCCAACTTGACGATCAAGCGTTCCGAAGCTCGTGTGATGCTTCCCAACTCATCCTTACGATCCAGATACTTGTCCGGATGAACGAATTTACCCTGTGACAGATTCTCAAGTGTATTACGGTTAGCCTGGATCGCATTGGAGATCGAGTTCGCAATAATGAACGCCACAACGATACCAATGATCGCGATCACAACAACCACAATGATCAGCTTAACGATCGCACTGGTGATAGCCGACTGAACGGATGCTCTCGGAGATCCGGTAAATGCCATTCCGACATTCTTGCCACTGTCATCTTTAACAACACAGTATGCTACGCAGTACGCCGATCCGGCAACGTCAGTGTTCGTAGATACGAAATCAGCGCCACCGTTCAAGCACTCGGTAACAACCTCCGGTGCTGCCTGTGTACCAATCGGACGAGTGTTGTCCGCCTTAACTACAGATGTAGCTACACGAGTATCACCCTCAAACCAAGTGAAGTCATACCCGGTATCATTTTTCAACTTATCCTCAAGGGTATTCTCCTCGTACTTGTCACCATCGGCGGTCTTGATATCCCTATACATCTTGGATGCGGCCTTCAAGCCGTTCAAAACCTCATCTTCCATTCCGCCCTGAATGGATGTCATGGCCAAGATACTTGCGATCACACCAAGCACAATGATCGGAAGAGCTACCATTCCCAAAAGTTTCAATTTGACTGACATATCACTGTCCTCCTTAGCTATGTTGTAAGATTCCCGTTCTTATTTCCCCTTCTAACCGGAACTTCGCAGTCTATTAGCGGATACTCTTTTAGAAAATATCACAATACAGTTCCTATTATATCAAACAAAGACAGTAATGTCAAGGTAATTTAGGGGTTCAAAAGATTAAAGATTTTGAATGCTCGCGTTCACTCCGCTGAGAGTCGCAGGCTCAAACGATGTCCCTATATATAAAGAAACAGGGTATGCAACGCATACCCTGTTTCTTCCATCGAGGTGACAGGATTTGAACCTGCGACCTCCGCGTCCCGAACGCGGCGCTATACCAAACTTAGCCACACCTCGAAATGTTCATTGTTGCCGTATTTTCGGCGCTTTCCGTCGCTCTTGCCGAACATTCGTTCCTCGGATAAACTGGTGTAAAACCATAAAATCTCGGAACTGGTTGGTGTAAAATTGGTGTAAAACTCTTGACCAAATTTTTCGCACCGTGTATAATATAACAGAAGGGAACTTATATGTCAAGAATTATTTGAGGCTGAGGTGATTTTCATGGGTAAAAAAAGAAATAACGGAGAGGGATCCTGGTTCAAACGAACCGTAAACGGAACCACATATTTTACATATAAGAAGAAATACGATGGCGATGAGAAATACACTACCTTCTACGGAAAAACCCAGCAGGAGGTCAAGGAAAAAGTCGCGCAATTCGAATCTGACCGGGAAAAACTCGTTACTCGAGACACCACTTCCACCGTCGGAGAGCTCGTGGAGAACTACGTCCGCGTCGTCCGGAAGCCCAAGCTGACGCCACGCGGCTATGATTCTTATGAGGACATCATCCGATCCCAGATCAAGAATCTGCCGGAATACGACCTATACAATGTCCTTCTCCAGAACCTGACCAAGGAAAAATGCCGCGAATACATCGCTGCCCTGCAGGAGCATGGCTACGCGCCCAAGACCATCAGCAAGGTTGCGGGTCTGATCAAGGGTGCG
>JAEEGM010000117.1 GCA_016280325.1 Eubacterium sp.
CGTTTGTTTCGGAGGATGGGTTGTTTGTTTCTTATAAAGGGCCGAAGGTCGATGAAGAGATTTCTGTTTCTGCTCACGCGCTTGAGGAGTTGAATACTGCTATCGTTTTTGATCGGAAGTTTTCTTTGGAGGATTCCGGTCGGACGCTTCTTGGTTTTTCTCGGCTTGGTGATCTTCCCGTAAAATATCCAAGACGCGCCGGGATACCTGCGAAGAGACCGCTGTGATTTTTGATCTGTTGTTTTGTATCTATAGGGTATCGATGTAATTATTCTCATATTATTTTTGTAATAAGGAGTTTGGATGAAACGAGTAATTGGTATTACCGGTGGTGTTGGTTGCGGCAAATCTACCGTTCTGTCAATTCTAAAGAATCATTTTGATGCCGAGATTTTTATGGCAGATGAAGTTGGCCATGAGGTTTTTGAAAAGGACTCATCTTCATATTGTGAGATCGTTTCGCATTTTGGCGATCGGATTTTAGATTGTGAGGGGGAGGTTCTTCGAAGTGTCCTGGCCGAGATTATTTTTCAAGATGAAGCGGAAAAAGTATTTCTTGATGATATCGTTCATCCTTTTGTGATAGATCGGATTCGTGAGTCGATCGATGTTTGGATGAAGCGGATTGATGAGTTGTACCCGGATGACTCAGAGGATCATCTTTTTGTTCTTGAGACGGCGTTGATGTTTGAGACCGGATGTGAGTCTTTGTGCGATGAGGTGTGGGGTGTCGCTGCGGATGAGTCGACTCGCATTGATCGTTTAATGAAGACGCGCGGTTACTCGGAAGAAAAAGCTAACGCTATCATTTCTTCACAGATGCCGGAGGAGGAGCTTCGAAACAAATGTGATCGTATCATTTTGAACAATTCCACCAAGGATGTCCTTGAGGAGATGGTCTGCCGGATGGTTGAGAATGATATATAAGCCGGTAATCTATTTGCGCTTATCATATGATCATCATCCTAAGGTCAACATTTGCCGAGCGTAACTGGCAAACAGTGACTTTTGATGGGTGCCCCGAGGACCTGTCTGAGCGTGTCACTGTAAGTGACGCGCGAGTTCCGCAGGGGCACCCGCGAATATCAAAAGTTGCTGTGAGCCGTTACGCTCGTGCCGTTGACCGTGGATGATGAGTCATTCGACAAGCGTGTTTTTGTTTCTGTTTTGTTTTTCTTACTTCCCTTTATCTTGTGGTTTTTGAATTGCCCTGCCACCACATAAATGTTTCACGTGAAACATTTGTGGTCGAAGGTGAAACGTTCCACAATATCTTGCGATGTTTCACGTGAAACATATTTGATAAAAAATCAGATTTCCACTTGTAATACGAAAGCAAAAAGTGTATAATCAAGGATAGCATTTTTATAAAAGGAAGGAAGAACGCAATGGGTGAAATAATGGCCATCGCCAACCAGAAGGGTGGCGTCGGAAAAACAACAACTACCATTAACCTCTCAGCAGCATTGGCAGAGAAGGGAAAGCATGTCCTTGTCATCGATATGGACCCGCAGGGCAACACTTCGAGCGGTCTCGGGATCGACAAGGAAGATCTGAAAAATCTATCCAATCCATCTGAGGATACCGGAGCAAATACGATCTACCAGTTGATGGTCGGAGATTGTACATTTGAGGAGTGTGTACTGAAAGATATCTATGAGAATCTGGATCTGCTTCCGGCGAATATCGATCTGTCCGCGATCGAGATCGAAAGCATAGAGATGGAGAACAAGAATTATATTCTTTCTGACATTGTAGATGGAATCCGTGATCAATACGATTTTATCCTGATCGATTGTCCGCCGTCACTGAATGCGCTTACGATCAACTCGATGACAACGGCGGATTCGGTATTGGTTCCGATCCAGTGTGAGTACTATGCACTGGAAGGATTGGATCAGTTGATCCATACAATCTCACTTGTCAAGGATCGTCTGAATGAAAAGTTGTATATCAACGGTGTTGTCTTCACAATGTACGACGGAAGGACTAACTTGTCGATGGCCGTTATCGATGCGGTTCGCAACAGTATGAATCAGAAAATCTACGATACGATCATTCCGCGTGGTGTCCGACTGGCCGAGGCACCGAGTCATGGAATGCCGATCACAAGATACGATCGTCGCTCGACGGGAGCGAAGGCGTACCTGGCGCTGGCAGATGAAGTTATCGAAGGGAGTGCAAGCTGATGGCAACAAAGAAAAATGCGCTCGGGAAGAATCCTCTCGAGAAAAAAGGGAAGGGACTCAACGCTGTTATCGATGGCGGGCGTCCGAGCAAAGCCGAAAAAGAAAAACCAGCCGCTCCGGCAAATGCCGGCGGCGAAGTGATATTGAAGATCAACGAGGTTGAGCCGAACAAAAATCAGCCACGTAAGGAGTTCGATCAGGAAAAATTGCAGGAGCTGGCCGACTCGATCACTCAGCATGGAATCGTTCAGCCGATCGTCGTGACGAAGCAGGATGGTTATTATGAGATCATCGCCGGTGAGCGTCGTTGGCGCGCAGCAAAGCTGGCCGGACTGAAAGAGGTTCCGGTTGTGATCAAAGAGTACTCGCCGCAAGAGGTGATGGAGGTTGCGCTGATCGAGAACATTCAGCGTGAGGACCTGAATCCGGTCGAGGAAGCGAAAGCGTATCAGCATCTTATCGAAGAGTACAAACTCAAACAGGAAGATGTTGCCAAGAAGGTTTCCAAGAATCGATCAACGATTACAAACGCGCTTCGACTTTTGAAACTTCCGGATCCGATCCTTGAGATGTTGATCTCCGGTGATCTGAGTGGCGGTCACGCAAGAGCGCTTCTCGCGATTGATGATCCGAAGAAGCAGGAGAAGATCGCCGAGAAGATCGTGAAGGATAAACTCAGTGTCCGTGAAGTGGAAAAACTTGCTAAGGAAAAAAATGAAAGCAAGTCAAAACCGAAGGACAAAAAGAAGCTGGGACAGGAAGCGATCTATGAAGACCTCGAAGAGAAACTGACCCGGTCGATGGGAACCAAAGTCAGGATCAATCGAAAAAATGCAACGCAGGGTAAGATCGAAATCGAGTATTATTCGATGGACGAATTGGACACCATCACGAACAAACTTATGTAAGAAAATATCACAAAATATCGAACGCGCGTTCGAAGATGTGAGGCGATATCAGACGCAAGATATTGAGAAGAACCCGGCACAAAACACAAAATATGCCGAGATAAGAAACAGGGGCCGCAAAGCCCGAAAAACCGTATGGTTGAAAGGAGCGAAAAATGTTTCATTGGTCTAGTCTGGGAATTGAAATTGATTTGGTCACATTGATTTTGGCAGGAATGGTTTTGCTGCTGCTGATTTTGGTAATTGCTCTCTTTGCAAAATCCAGTGGAATGAAAAAAAGACTGGCTGCCTTTATGAATGGTTCCGATGGAAAAAGCTTGGAGGATTCATTCCAGAGAAAGTTTGAGAACATGGATTTTATCAATGCGAAGCTGTCAGAGATCGATGGTCGTTTGAATGGGATTGATCGAAATCTGTTGCAAACCTTCCAGCGTTACAGCATCATCAAGTACGATGCGTTTCAGGCCGGTGGCGGTCAGTTGAGTTTCGTAATCTGTATGTTGACGAAGGATGATAATGGATTCATCATGAATACCGTGCATTCGAACTCGACAGAGGGGTATTTCTGTTATCTGAAGGAAGTGCGCAACGGAAGCGCCTTGTTGGAGCTGGCGGAAGAGGAACAGCGTGCTCTGGAAGAGGCTTTGGTAAAATAAAGAAAAAAAAGTCCTCACCCAGCAGTTGCAGGTCTGCCGAACAAGGACTCGGGATACGCCATCGGGGGCTCGAACCCCGGACACCCTGATTAAGAGTCAGGTGCTCTTCCAACTGAGCTAATGGCGCTCAATATATTGTGGTTTGGAATCTTTCCTAACCTATTACTAAGCCATTATACTCTAGTTGGGGGCAAAATGCAAGCATTTTTTTCAAAAAACTGAAAAAAATAGAAAAAACACGGAAATTACTAACAAAAATCGATAACTACAATAGTAAAAAGGAGAAAAACATGACCAGAGCGGGAAAATACATCATTACATCTGCAGTTGTTATGGGGTTATCTTTTCTT
The DNA here is from genome assembly GCA_016280325.1 of Eubacterium sp. GTDB lineage: Bacteria > Bacillota > Clostridia > Lachnospirales > Lachnospiraceae > Eubacterium_F. The sequence continues at coordinate 4,104 of JAEEGM010000117.1, forward strand.
TTTTCCTCAAACGATGCAGAAGCGACTGCCACACCGAAGATGAACCTGACATCAAAAACTCTCACTATATCCGTTATCGATAGAGGTAACTCATATGGAAAGACTCAACTGAAAATCAAAAACAAAAAGAAGTTCAGAATTAAAAAGATTTCTTATTCCACTAAAAATTGTGAAATTGCAAAAGTGTCAAAAAAGGGAATTGTAACGGCACAAAGACCGGGTAATACCAAGATTACCGCAACGATAAAATTCAAAAACAAATCTACTAAAAATAAAAAATATAAAAATAAAAAAATAACAATTAATATTACGGTAAAAGCGAAGTATAAAAATGAGATTCCGAAGACCGATATGCGTTATGATGAGGCAGGAAAAACGGAGGAACTCTACCCGTATACTCCGATTTTTGATAACAAGGGAAACTACTCGAATGATGCCAGCTATATCGCAAGATTCCCGGTATATGTAGAGACGGATTATGATACCGATCTTGATGGGAAACAGGATCTGATCATGGCCTTTGTTCAGGTTCCGCGCTCCGCGGTTGAAGGTTACTACAAGGCGCCGGTCATCATGGAAGCAAACCCGTATACGGTAGGAGGACACCGTGACGGAAACACAACGGAAAAAATACTTTCAACACTGAAGAATAACGTCTTTGATTATAACCTGTTGATGCGGGCAGGTGAGAAGCGAGCGCCGAAAACGGAAACTACAACCAAGGATGCTGTAAAAAAGGCCACTAAGTGGATCACTGACACGGGCGACAATGGTTTCGGTACAACCGAGATGAATTCGTATGCACGTTTTCTGACTCACGGGTACGCGCTTGTATCAAGTCCGGGCCTGGGAGGCTTTGAAGAATCGGAAGGTTTGGAGTGCTGCGGAGAGAGAGTAGAAGCGTTGGCCTACGCGGCGATTATCGAGTGGCTGAACGGAGACCGTATCGGCTTTGCGGATAAAAACGGAACCAAGCGGCTTCGCGCCGACTGGTGCAACGGACATACCGCGGTTATGGGTCATTCCTATGTCGGGACCATGGCGTATGAGGTGGCGACTACGGGAGTGAAAGGACTTGATACCGTTATACCAAGTGGGGCGATATCCAATTGGTACGATTACGCGAATACGCAGGGTGTTGCCGTCAACGTCGTTTCCAATTACATGTCTTATCTGGGTGATACCTGTGCCAAACGTTTTTACTTTATTGATGAAGAACAGGAAAAGAAAGATTCGGTTTACAAAACCTACCTGAATTATTTGTATCAGAAAAGTTACGACGAAGTAGCAGCGAATGGACAATACAATGACTATTGGGCAAGGTTTAACTATACAAAGGCGAAGCCAACCGTTCCGGCGCTTCTGGTCGAGGGGCTGAATGACGACAACGTGGATAGTAAGCAGACGGAAATGATGAGAAAAGCCTTTATTGATGCCGGCTGCACATGTAAAGTAATCTATCATCAGGGACGGCATGATAGATTATCAAGTTCTCGTGGTGTGATCCGGGTGAACGGCGAACTCTATGATGACCTGATCGATCGATGGATGGTGCACTACATGACCGGCGTGGACAACGGCATTGAAAAAATGAAAGACTTTACGGTCCAGAGCAATGTTGACGGTTCGTGGACGACATATGACGCGGGCAGAAAAACAGATAAAATTAAGTTTGCTCCATCCACTTCGGATGCGGAATCTACGGTTCACTTTGACAGTAAACAAATTCCGGAGGGTGAAGAATACGGGGTGGATTATCTTGAGGAAACGAAAGAGATGCACGCGGATTGGGAGATGAAAGCGGAAGAGGATCTGCATCTGTCCGGAAGCGGTGTTCTCCATGTTCGCGCAAAAATGCCGGATGCAAAGAAGAATCATCCGGTCATGTTCGCGATTCTTTACGATGAAAGCGATGAGGAATTTGACGCTCCTTATTGTGATTTCAACTACGGTGATTATTATGGGGGATATAAAGTCAACTACGAAAACGTGGTGGATGACACGGAACCCGAGAAACGATATGAAGCGGATTTCGATATGATCCCGACAAGAAAAAATATGATATGTTGTGGAGCGGTCAATCTGCGCATGCCGGGGGCAGGATGGGAACCTGAGACCTGCAAGGAACCGGCTACTCCGATTCAGGACGATACTTATTACGATTATACGATCTATCTGAATCCGACAGAGTATACCGTGAGAAAAGGACACCGATTACATCTGTATTTTGTTCCGATAGGAAGAGCGATGAGCCGGTATAAAGAGGGGTTTAAGTTTGTTGATTCCTACAAGACCGAGGGTGTCGGATATAAGGTGGTAATGGCTTCCGCGTATGATTTTACGATTGATAATAAAAAGAGTTACGCGGAGTTACCGTTGATAATATAATAAAGCGGAATTGTCGGCGGTAAAGCAATACAGTGGGACGGTCGGCAGCAAAACAGTAAAAAGGAGAGCATCGTGAAAGAAGAAAAGAAAGAAGAGAAAAAGGTAGAAAAAAAAGTAGAGAAAAAATACGTCAGCAGACTGAAGATGATATGGATACATATCGGGTATGTTTTGGCTATCCTTGCGGCATGTACTACCGTTATCATGTTGATCGTCAACTGGTCTGCGACGGTGGCCGCGTTGGCGTACGCGATCAAGGTGCTGATGCCGTTCATCCTCGGATTCCTGTTTGCGTACCTTATCATCCCTCTGGTTCGGATTTTTCAAAAACTATTTAATCCGATCGGAAAAGGAAAAGGTCAAAAGGCCAAAAAGGGTATTGCTTTGGTAATCTCCTACCTCATCGTGATCGGATTCATCACCGTGATCGTAATCTTTGTAGCGCCTCAGATTGCGCAGAGTGTCCGGGAACTCGGAAAGACCGTACAAAGAGGATATCAGTATATCAAAAATAACCCGGCCACCTTCCTTGATTGGATCCCGGGTGTAAAGACGATGGATGTCATGGAGAAACTGAAGAACAATATCACCGATATTGCCATGCATACCAGTAAGAATGTATTTCCGTATATTTATTCGATTTTTACTTCGACGTTTGTACTTATTTATGATATATTTTTCGGACTTGTTATTTCCATCTATCTGGTATGGGAGAAGGACGCTCTGGCGCGGGGTATGCACCGCTTAGTGCGTGCATTTATTCCGGAAAAATACGCAGAAAAAACATGGAGTACCGTACTGGATTGTAACCGAATTTTTAACGGATTTTTATTGGGTAAAGCGATCGATTCCCTGATCATTGGAATCATTACTTTTATCGCGATGCTGGTCTTTGGCTTCCCGTATCCGGTGCTCCTTAGTGTGATCGTATGTATCACCAATATGATCCCATACTTCGGTCCGATCATCGGAGGTGTCCCGGGTGTCGCGATCTACCTTTTCATCGATCCGATGCTGGCTTTATGGTTCGCACTTCTGATCCTGGCTGTGCAGCAGTTCGACGGATGGGTGCTCGGCCCGTGGATTCTTGGCGATCAGACGGGTATCAAGCCGCTTGCCGTGATCCTGGGAATCATCGTCGGAGGGGCTTACTTCGGCGTATTGGGGATGTTCCTCGGTGTTCCGACAGTGGCTGTGCTGCAGTATCTGGGTGGCCGTCTCGTGAAGAGTCGTTTCCGGAAAAAAGGCATTCAGGATCCGTTAGACAGGGTGAATAACGAAGAACTGCCTCAGCTTGAGGAAGGTAATTAACCTGGCAATTAGCCCGGCAATTAACCTGGCAATTAGCCTGGCAATTAACCTTAAATCATAGAAGGCGAAAAAGAAAGCGATAGCATAAAAAAGGGAAGACGGGTAACATGAGATTACGTAATATCACGGGCTCCCGCGAATTCATCGCGGAGAACGAATTCTGTATACACAATCCGGAGGAGATGAAGGGCGTCTGGCGTGAGGAGATTTTTCATAACGATCATCCGTTGTATCTGGAGATCGGGATGGGAAAGGGAGAGTTCCTGCACACGCTGGCGACAACAAATCCGGAGATCAATTATCTGGGGATCGAAAAGTATTCTTCTGTTCTTTATCGCGCGATCGAGAAGAGGCAGCAGACGGACATTGACAACCTGTTCTTTCTGCGGTTCGACGCGACGTATCTTGACACGATCTTCGGACCGGGCGAGGTGGACCGGATCTATCTGAATTTCTCGGATCCGTGGCCGAAGGACCGGCACGCGAAGAGACGGCTTACGAGTCCGCAGTTTCTGGCGCTCTATGATCAGGTGCTGGCGAAAGACGGGATCATCCAGTTCAAGACGGACAATCGGGATCTTTTTGACTATTCGGTTGAGGTTGTGGAGGAGTCGGAGCGCTGGAAGATCGAGGAGATCACCTACGATCTGCACCACAGCAATCAGCTCGAGGGCAATGTCATGACCGAATATGAGCGTAAATTCACGGAAAAGGGCAATCCGATCTGCCGCTTTGTTATCCGGCGTGGAGCCTGATATATGCGTGTTCATGCCGCATGCCATATGGCGGATGCCGCGTGAAACAACCGAAAAATGCATATGTCCGAATGATTTTTGAATGATATCCACACTTTTTCTTGTATTTTAATCAGAAATGATATACAATATAAGGGAGTGTGGATTATTGGATATATGGGAGGTTCACTATGAAAAAAAGGTTGACGGCCCTGATGCTGATCTTAATGCTTCTTTTGCAAGGCGCATCGGTCACAACGGCATTGGCCGCGCCGGAGGTCGGCGATACAGCTTCGACATCAGAGAACGATGGGGCGACCTCAGAGAATAGCGACGCAGCTACGAATTCCGAGGGTGACGGAGCAGGCACGAGTGATGTGTCGGTTTACCAGGGTGACGGGGAGAAGAAAGACAAGATCGACGAATTCGGTAAACTCACCGACTTCGCGACCGATAAAAAGCCAAGCATCGCTGCTGTCGGCGGGATTGTGATGGATGTCCAGTCCGGCACCGTCCTGTACGAGAAAAATATCAACAAAAAACTCTACCCGGCGTCGATCACCAAGGTTATGACGACGCTCGTGGCTCTCGAAAACTCCTCCCTTGATGAGGTTGTCACTTTCTCAAGAAACTCGATCCGCCTGATCGAGGGACAGGGCGCCAGCAATATTGAAATGCGTGCCGGCGAGAAACTCTCTATGGAAGACTGTCTCTACGCGATCATGCTTATGTCCGCGAACGAGGTCTGCAACGGTGTCGCCGAACATGTCGCCGGTGATATCAAATCCTTCGTCAAGATGATGAACAAGCGCGCCAAGGAGCTCGGCTGCACAGGCACGCACTTCAACAACACGAACGGTCTCTGGCAGAAAAACCACTACACGACAACACATGACATGGCGTTGATCGCGCGCGCCGCGTATAAAAATAAAACCTTCGCCAAGATCACGGGAACCAAGTGGTATAAACTCCCGAAGACGAACAAGCGAAAGGCGGGTTATACATTGCACAACCACCATGGTATGCTCCTGCCGCTGAATTATCCGCAGTACGAATACAAGTATTGCGTCGGCGGAAAGACGGGATTTACCTCGCAGTGTCTGTACACGCTGGTGACCTATGCGAAGAAGCACGGCATGACGTTGCTCACGGTCATCATGCGAAATCCGAATCCGCCGTATCTGGACAACAACCAATACACGGACACGACGAAGCTGATGAACTTCGGCTTCCACAACTTCCGACGATCGAAGATCACGGATGACGAAGTCAGCGACGTTAATACCAAGCGGCTGTTTTCGCAGTTCAGTCCATTTTTCAATACCGAGACCAGCTCGCTCTATGTCGAGAAAAATGCCGGCATTCTGATGCCGAAGGGAGCGAAGCTTAAGGACGCGGAAAAGCAGGTGGAGTTCTACTCTGAAGTGAAGAAGGACGAGAAAGGAGATCCGGTGATCGGGCGACTCCACTATACCTATCAGGGCAAGGACGTTGGCGGAACGGATATCTATTACAAGGACCGCGGGACGCCGACTTTGACAGACAGTATCAACATGAAGCAGTGGTTTGATGAGGCGGTGGAGAAGGCGAGTGAAACGCCGTTCCCGTGGGGCGTCGTGTTTGCGATTATCGGCGCGGTCGTACTGCTGGGTGTGGGCGGATTTTTACTGCTGCCGGTACTGAAGACGGTTCGCGAGAATCGCAGTCGTACCAAGCGTTATCGGAATAGCAAAAAGAACGAGCAAACGATGTCCAAGGCAACGCGGATGCACGGAGGTCCCGGGCGTTCGAGGCGGCGGTCATCGCGCAGACGGAGGTAGTCTATGGCGATGGATTCAATGTGGATCAATGCACCGGCGAAGATCAACATCGGTCTGGATGTGGTCGGCAAGCGTGAAGACGGCTATCACGAAGTCAAGATGATCATGCAGAGTATCCGGCTTTTCGACCGGCTGACGCTGACGAGGAAGAAGGATCCGGGCGTGCGGCTGACGACAAATCTCAGATTTCTGCCGACCGATGACAACAACCTGATCGTGAAGTCGGCGAAGATGCTCATGAAGGAGTTTGGCCTCGAGGGTGGTCTGATGATCAATCTTGAGAAGCGGATTCCTGTGGCGGCCGGTCTGGCCGGGGGGAGCACCGACGCAGCGTCGACGATGATCGCGATTAATCAGATGTATGATCTGGGGATGTCGAACTCGCAGCTGATGAAGCGCGCGGTGAAGATCGGCGCGGATATCCCGTACTGCATCATGAAAGGAACGGCGCTGGCAGAGGGCATCGGCGAGAAACTCTCGACTATCCCGAAACTCCCGAACTGCCAGATCCTGATCGTCAAGCCGAAGATTCATGTATCGACGAGAGAGGTATATGCGGGACTTGTGCTCGACGAGAACACGGTCCATCCCGATATCGATCAGATGATCGAGGATATGAAGCATAAAAATATCCGCACACTTTGCTCTCACATGGGAAACATCCTGGAGAGCGTGACGATCCCGGCGCATCCGGAGATTGCCAAGATCAAGGACTTCATGATGGAGAATGGGGCGACGGGAAGCCTGATGAGTGGCTCCGGTCCGACGGTGTTCGGAATCTACACGGACAAGGATGTCGCAATCAAAGCAAAGGACGAGGCGCTGAAAACCTTCGAGAAATGCTTTGCATTTGTGACGGATCTGTATCGGTGATATTTGTACCGGTTACAATACGGTATTAATAAGATAAAGAATGGAGAAAGACAATGACAATTTATGACGAACTGGTTGCGCGCGGGCTGATCGCGCAGGTAACGGACGAGGACGAGATCAAGAATCTCATCAACAACGGAAAGGCGACTTTTTATATTGGCTTTGATCCGACGGCGGATTCGCTGCATGTCGGACATTTCATGGCGCTCTGCCTGATGAAGCGTCTTCAGATGGCGGGTAACAAGCCGATCGCTCTGATCGGCGGCGGTACCGGTATGATCGGTGATCCGTCGGGACGCTCGGATCTGCGTCAGATGCTGACGAAGGAAGATATCCAACACAACTGCGACTGCTTCAAAGAGCAGATGAGCAAGTTTATCGATTTTTCCGAAGGAAAAGCTTTGATGGTCAACAACGCCGATTGGCTTCTGGACCTCAACTACATCGAACTTCTGCGCGAGGTCGGTGTGCACTTTACGGTCAACCGTATGTTGACGGCTGAATGCTACAAGCAACGTATGGAGAAGGGCTTAAGCTTCCTGGAGTTCAACTACATGATCATGCAGGCGTACGACTTCTATCGCCTGTACCAGGATTACGGCTGCAACCTCGAGTTCGGCGGCGACGATCAGTGGTCCAACATGCTCGCCGGTACGGAGTTGATCCGTCGTAAGCTTGGTAAAAACGCCTGCGCCATGACCATCAATCTCCTTCTCAATTCCGAGGGTAAGAAGATGGGCAAGACCGCGAAGGGTGCGGTGTGGCTTGACGCGGCGAAGACGTCACCGTTCGAGTTCTTCCAGTACTGGAGAAATGTAGACGATTCCGATGTCATCAAGTGTATCAAGATGCTGACATTTTTACCGCTCGAAGAGATCGAGCCGATGGAGGCTTGGGAGGGCTCCGAGCTCAACAAGGCGAAAGAAATCCTTGCGTTCGAGCTGACGAAGATGATCCACGGCGAGGACGAGGCGAACAAGGCCATGGAGTCAGCGAAGTCACTGTTTGCCGGTGGCGCAGGGGCGGCTCCGGTGGATATGCCGACCTATACCATCGCGGATGATATTGTCACAGATGGACAGGTGGGACTGCTGAACCTTTTGACCGCGTGCGGGCTGACCTCCAGCAACGGTGACGCGAGACGCGCGATCGTCAATGACGGCGCGATCAGTATCGACGGCGAGAAGGTGAGCGATCCGAAGTACATGGTAACGGTTGCCGATATTCCGGATGACGGAATCGTGATCAAGAAGGGTAAGAAGCACTTCCGCAAGATCCTGAAATGAGAAAAGACAACAAGTATTGACGGTATATTTTTTGAAATAACGGATAGATATACATCTGCGAAAGGATGGATGGATACGTCAGTATGAATATTAGTATTGATGACTATGATATCTATTATAAAATAACCGGCGAGGGTGAGAAAACCGCTGTGATCCTGCAGGGGTGGGGCACCTCCGCCGAGATGTACGACTTGGTGGCGAAGAGTATCGCGGATGGCTACCGGGTGGTACAGTTTGATTTCCCCGGCTTCGGCAAGAGTGACGAACCCAGGGAGCCTTGGAATGTCAGCGCGTATACGGATTTTTTCTGTAAGTTTATGGAAGCCTTGGAGATACGAAGTGCGACGCTCATCGGGCACAGTTACGGCGGACGTGTGATCATCAAGGCGGCGACCAGACAAAGTATCCCGTTTACGATCGAGCGGATCGTGCTGATCGATAGTGCGGGTGTCCTGCCGGTGCGGACCGCGAAGCAGAAGTTCAAAGTAAGAAAGTACAAGATCCTGAAAAAGCTCCTCGTCAACAAAGTGGTTTACTTCCTCTTTCCGGAAGTCGTGGACGAATGGCGGAGCCGACAGGGTTCAGCTGACTATAAAAATGCCACGCCGATCATGCGACAGTGTCTAGTGATGGCGGTAAATGAAGACCTGACGGAGCTCCTGCCACAGATCAAACAGGATACGCTTCTCATCTGGGGCGATCTGGATACGGCGACACCGATCCGTGACGCGCATATCATGGAGGAGAAGATCCCGCATGCGGGACTTGTGGTATTGGAAGGAAGTGGGCATTTTTCTTATGCGGAACAACCCGCGAAGTTTACGGGGATACTCAGGTCGTATATGTTGGGATAAGATGTGGCAGCAGCTGTATGACATCGATTTTACACATGCTTTGTGTGGAGAGGTGCAAGCGTGCTGTGGAATAAAGGCTTACTATGAGTTGAAGATAGGAGTTTGGCGTGGTAGAGAGAATCATAAGACTGGTTGTAATAGCGCTTTTATGGATACCGGCGTATATTCTGGTGGTGCGCTTCAACCTGCATATGTTCCAGCTGAACGGCTACAAGAACAACGAGCAGATCACATGGCTGAATAAAAATTTCCGCAAACAGTGGATCCTAATCTGGGATTTCTGGCTCGGGGTAGCGCGATGCTTTTATGGTGCGCTGTGGCTCGATATCGTGATCGCCTTGTCTCTGATCATGACGATTCTGGTTTACCGTGCGCACAAGCGCCTGAATACCAAGAAAAAGCTGGTGATGACAGCCAGAGTCAAGCGACTGACGGTGACGATCGTGATCCTCTCCGACGCGATCGTGATGCCGCTTTCACTGTTTGTCAACGGTTGGCTCAGTACCGGACTTCTTCTGGTAGCGCTCGGCACACAGTTCTGGTTGAATATCGTGGCCAACCTCGTGAATCGTCCGATGGAGAAAAGCGTCGGAAACTGGTATATCAAGGACGCGATGAAAAAGCTGCAGAGCGTCCGGGATATCAAAATCATCGGTATCACGGGAAGCTACGGGAAGACCAGTGTTAAGTTCTATCTGCAGACTTTGTTGCAGAGTAAATACAATACGTTAGTAACACCGGAGAGTTTCAACACGCCGATGGGTGTCGTGCGGACGATCCGTGAGCACCTGAAGCCGACGCATGAGATTTTCGTCTGTGAGATGGGCGCGCGTTATGTCGGTGATATCAAGGAACTGTGCGATATTGTGCACCCACAGATGGGCGTGATCACGTCGATCGGGCCGCAGCATCTCGAGACTTTCGGTGATATGGCGCATGTACAGAGCACGAAGTATGAACTGGCGGAAGCGATCCCCGAGGGTGGGACTATTTTTCTGAACGGCGACAGCGAGTATGTCAGAGATCAGTATAAAAAATGGAAGCAAACGCCGCAGGGGAACAAGGTTGCGACAACGTTTTATTTTTCTGAGACAGACCCGTCGGATTGTCCCGACGGTGAAACGGGATACCGGGCGCGGATGACGTCGGTTTCTCAGCTCGGAACGTCTTTCACGATGACGACGCCGGATGGCGAGACGGAGGAGTTTCAGATGCGTCTTGTCGGCGCACACAATATCATCAATGTCGCCGGCGCGATCACGGTGGCTCATCGGCTCGGGATCTCCCTGAAGGAACTGAAGATCCCGGTGAGAAAGATCCAGCCCGTGCCACACCGTATGCAGCTTCGCGAGCATGGTGAGGTAACGATCATTGACGACGCGTACAACTCCAATCCGGTCGGCTCCAAGGCAGCGGTTGAGACGCTGAAGCTTTTTACCGGCGTGCGGATCCTGATCACACCGGGCATGGTGGAGCTCGGCGACAAGGAAGAGGAGTATAATTACAAATTCGGAACCTACGCGGCAGGTTGCTGCGATTATATTCTTCTGGTCGGCAAAAAGCATACAGAGCCAATCAAAAAGGGCGTCCTCGACAGCGGATTCCCCGAGAAGAAATGTCTCACCTATGACCGCCTCGAGGAGGCGCTGAACTATGCGTATGGCATCCATGATGAGGGGCACAAATACATCCTGCTCGAGAATGACTTACCGGATAATTATTGATTGGAGGAAAAGCAATGAAAACAAAAGTAGCCATGATGTTTGGTGGAAAGAGTGTGGAGCACGAGGTTTCCGTGATCTCGGGTATACAGGCATTTTTAAGTATGGATACCGAGAAGTACGATGTGATCCCGGTGTATATGACGAAAAATAACGACATGTATATCGGCGATGATATCGGAAAGATTGAGTCGTATAAAAACATCAAGGGTCTTCTTGATAGATCACAGCGGGTGATCATGATCAACGAGAATGATCAGGTGAAGCTGGTTTCCTATCCGCCGAAGAAGTTTGGCAAAGGGGTGGAGGTTCCAATCGACGTGGCGTTTCCGGTTGTGCACGGAACCAATGTTGAGGATGGCGCGTTTCAGGGGTATCTCAAGACGATGGGTATTCCGTTCGTGGGATGCGATGTGATGGCGTCCGCGATCGGTATGGACAAGTATATGATGAAGCCGGTGCTGAAGGAGAACGGTGTGCCGGTGCTCGACGCGATGATTTTTACCATGAAGGATTATGAGGATATGGACGCGATCTTGGATCGCGTGGAGGAGAAACTCGGCCTGCCGGTGATCATCAAGCCGGTGAATCTCGGTTCGTCTGTCGGTATCAGTGTGGCGAAGTCGCGCGTGGAGCTGAGTGCGTCGATCGATGATGCGTTCCGTTACGCGACGAAGGTGCTGGTGGAGCATGCGATCACAAATCTGCGCGAGATCAACTGTGCGGTGCTGGGTGATGAGAATGATGCGATCGCTTCGGAGATCGAGGAGCCGATGCATACCGAGGATATTCTGAGTTATGAGGATAAGTATGTGAGCAACGCCAAGGGCAGCGGGTCGAAGGGTATGGCCAGCGTGTCGAGAAAGATCCCGGCGGAGGTGAGTCCGGAGCGGCGCGAGGAGATCCGGTCGCTTGCGGTGAAGGCTTTTCAGACGCTGGGGTGCAACGGTGTTTCGCGTATCGACTTTATGATCGATGAGGATACGGATCAGTTGTATTATAACGAGATCAATACCATCCCGGGTTCGCTTGCTTTTTATCTGTGGGAGCCGATCGGTATTCCGTATAAGGAGCTTCTGGATCGGATGATCCAGCTGGCACTGAAACGTGCGCGGATCGAGGAAGGTTTGACGTTTACCTTTGATACGAACATCTTGGATTCGGCGAGCTTTGGTGGTTCGAAGGGGAGCAAAGTGTGAGGCGTGCAGGTGCGCGGAAGGGTAGTAAGGTGTGAGGCGTGCAGGTGCGCGGAAGGGTAGTAAGGTGCGAGGCGTGCAGGTGCGCAGGAATGAGAGGTTACTATGGGACAGGTTAAGATAAAGATCAGCAGTCGTCATGATTACGGAACGGGTGAGTTGGATCCGATCGAGGTGATCTCGGTGGGCGAGCTCTACCAGGATGAGGACGGGTGCGACTGCCTATCCTACGAGGAGGTCGTGGAGGCAGATGAGAACGGCCAGGTAAAGGTTATCAACAATCTTCTCCGGATCGGTGAGACGCAGGTCGAGCTGATCAAGGGTGGCGACGGTGATTCGCATATGGTTTTCGTACCGAATCACAAGACGGTGAGCTATTACCCGTCACCGCTCGGAGAGCTGGAGATCGGCGTGCATACGTCGTTTGCGGAGAAGACGGTGTATAACAACGGCTTTACATTGGAGCTGAAATATGATCTGGAGATGAATCAGACGATCATGACCAGCTGCGGTCTGAGCATCGCGGTGCGCGAGACGGAGGGGTAGGCTGGTCTGATCAAGGCAGCGGATGTGTTGCGTGTGATGGGCCCGCAGGGGCAGCGGGGCGCAGTGTGTTGCACGTGGTGGGGCAGCGGGGCGCAGTGTGTTGTACGTGGTGAGGCTGTAGGGCGCAGTGTGTTGCACGTGATGAGGTTGTGGGATTCTCAGTGGAAAGCATGGCAGGAAGGAGGAGCATATGAAGTTTGTAAAAATGCACGGAACGGGGAATGACTATATCTATGTTAACCTTTTTGAGGGCCATGAGGATAGCGTTCCTGCGACATATGACGCGAACGGGAAGCTTCTGACTGTCGAAGGGACGGCAGTGGACGAGCTTTCGATCCGGATCAGCGACCGGCATTTCGGAATCGGAGCAGATGGTCTGATCTGCGTCGCGCCGTCGAAGGTGGCGGACGTGCGGATGATCATGTTCAACGCGGACGGCTCCGAGGGGTTGATGTGCGGGAACGGTATACGCTGCGTGGCGAAGTTTTCTTTTGAGAAAGGGCTGGTAGATACCGCTGCTTCCGGAGGTGAAACCGGTTGGCTCGATGACGGACGGTTTTTCATGACTTGTGAAACGGCCAGCGGTATCAAAGGTTTGAAGTTAACGATCGAGGACAGTCGCTGCACATACGTGGAAGTCAACATGGGACAGGCGATAGTAAAGCCGGCTGAGATACCGGTGGATAAGGCCAAGATGGGGGCGGCAAACGACGAACGCGTAGCTCAGAGTGGCTTTGCTCCGGATGAGGTTGTGATTGGGCGAAAGCTTGAGGTAAATGGTACGACATTCCCGGTTACCTGCGTTTCGATGGGGAATCCGCATTGCGTTGTGTTCCTTGCCGATCCGGAGGTGGAGGCTTTCTTCGGAAAGGGAACCGGTGTGATGGATCTGGATCTTGAAAAGATCGGGCCATTTTTCGAAAACCACGAGGCGTTCCCGGAGAAGATCAATACGGAGTTTGTCGAGGTGGTCGATGACCACACCATAAAAATGCGCGTGTGGGAGCGTGGCTCCGGTGAGACGATGTCCTGTGGTACCGGGACGTGCGGGGCGACGGTGGCGTCCGTGCTGAACGGTTATGTGAAGCGGGGCACCGAGGTTGAGGTTCAGATCCGCGGCGGAAGCCTGTATGATACCTGGCTTGAGAACGGGGAGGTGTTGATGAAGGGCCCGGCTACGTCCGTTTTTGAAGGAGAGTATAGGGTGTGAGTGCCTTATATATATTATTTCATCTGAAAGGAGTCAATGAGGCTATGCCCGAGGGACTCCGGAATGGAGAAAAGCATGAAGATAAGAAAAAAGTTGACAGCTGTCGTGTTGATGCTGGTGATGGTATTCTCGCTCTCACCGGTTGCTCAGGTCAGTGCTGCGTCAAACGAGAATGCAGAGGGATCGCCTACGGAGAACGTGATTACCCCGTCGATCCGAGTTTATGCACCCTACAAGTCGTATTATAATGTGGATAACGTTCCGTATGCCCTTTGCAAGTTTTCCTTAGACGCGGACAAGATGCTCAAGGATGACTTTGGTATCGGTCTGAAAAGCGATGGCACACCGGATGTCGAAGAGGATGGAAAAGGATATGTGTCCGTTCTACGTGTCTTGGCTTGTTATATCCGTGAAGTGATCTCAAAAAGAAATAAGGATACATGGTTTACTGCTGAGGAGCAGGACGGTAGTGATGAATACCTGAAAAAGCTGAAGGAAAAAGCGAATTCCGTCATGAAGAATTATATTAGGATTGCTAAATCCGATCGCGGAGGCTATGATCTGGAAGGATTGAGTGATGATGGAGTTCACTGGGATGAGGGACTGGCCAGCAAAGGAAAGTCACCGTATCGATCACACTGGATGCATTATGAGGATTTTGTGGAGGGAGAGAAGATAATAAGTGAAACTCCGGTGAAGAGCGATGAATATATCGAAATCCTTCTTTTGCCGTTTGGAACAGATACCGGAATCCTGGTTCCGTCTACTTTTGATCCCATGGACTTAAATCCGGAGGTAAATGAAGAGGTAAAGTATCTTATTAAAAAGCAAACCTTTGATAAGGATGAACAGCCGGTTCAGACACCGATTTCAGGTGCAAAATTCCGCGTGTATAAACCGGACGGCACAATGGATGACACCATCCTGACGACCGATGCGGACGGATATCTGACCTACATACCTAAGGAAGAGGGATATCATTATCTGGTAGGCTGTGAAGAGTATGACGATGGACAAGGCAATGTTTATTCCAAGACGGATGTAGCCCTCATCACGGTACCGACGTTTGGCAAAACACCGAAGGCACAGTCGGTCAAGCTTACTGTCACCGGAAAAAAGAAGGCTAAGAAAAAGAACATCAAGGTTTCCTTTAAAATGAATAATACGTATTATGCGAACAAGTTTACAACCTATGATGTGTATCTTTCCAAGAAGAAAACATCTGGTTATAAAAAGGTAGCATCTACAAACGGAACAAAGCTTAGCGTGACGATCAAGAACAAGAAAAAGGGTACCTACTTTGTCAAGATCCAGGCGACTCTCCATTTTCCGTTTACGTTTTCAGGTGAACCATATATAAAACAATTCAAGAGCGGTTTTACTTCACCAAAGAAGGTTGTGATCAAGTAAAAGAATCGATAACATAAAGCTTTTTTGAGAAAGGAAATAGACTTATGAAAACAAGAAAATCACTTATTTCACTGGTGCTGGTTTTCGCAATGATCTTCTCGTTGAATATCGCACCGACAGTAGCAAATGCGGAAGGCGATTCGGATTCTTACTCTGTCTCAATCGAAGTTCGCGCACCTTATCAGAAGTATTATCAATCCGAAGAGGATCAGTACAGCGCCGGCTTCAATATCGTGGAGTTGAGAAAGGAAGATCTGGAAGACAGCTTCGGAATCGGACTTCCTACCAATGGCGAATGCGGGTACACCCTCGTTCGTGCTTTGGCAAAACACATCCGCACCTGGCTGATGGACCAAAAAAATATTGAGTTCGATGATGAAGGAAAAGCGTATGCGAATGAGTTGATGCCGAACTACATCAAGGTTTCTTATACGGATGCTTATGGCTATTATTTGAATAACCTAAGTGCAGACGGTGAAAATTGGGATACCGGCGTATCCAAGGAAGGAACCGCCTCCGATGGTTATTGGGCTCTCATCTATAACGGCGAGTATGCCACCGAATTCGGTCTCAGCAAGGAGATTCCGGTAAACGAACCCGAGACAAAGGTAGAGCTTGTATGGTTTGCTACGAATACATCCGGTTGCGGATACGGACATTTTGAAATGAAGGATAAACTGGACGACTACCTGATTTCCGGAGACAAAGTAACCTACACCTTGAACAATCAGAGATATAATGATGACTATACCGCACTCATCGATGTACCGGTTGCCGGCGTTCCGGTTCAGGTGTTCAGTCAGAATAAGGGCGATTTCCTTGATCAGCCTCTGACTACCGATGAAAACGGAAATATTACCTTTGTCGCCGGAGATCCCGGGGAATACCACCTGGTAGCATTCGATGAAGTTACGGTTGACGGTGTAACGATCAGCCGCATCAATCGTGCGGAACTCCACATCATCGTGGCTAAAAAGGCAGAAAAGGTTAAGAAGTTAAAAGCCAAGGTTACCGGCAAGAAAAAGGCCAAGAAAAAGAACATCAAAGTTTCCTGGACGTATCCCGATCTGGGATGGGATACTGCCAAGTATCATGTATATCTTTCCAAAAAGAAATCAAGCGGATACAAAGAGGTTTCTTCCAAAAACCTGAAGAAGACATCCTTTACGATCAAGAACAAGAAAAAGGGAACGTATTACATCAAGGTTCGTGCCGAGAGAATCTATGAGATTGATAACCACGGCAATTATAAATCTTCCTTTAGCGCGTTCACCACACCGGTCAAGGTAAAGGTGAAATAATATCTGCGACTGTACAGGCGGCTACCGTGATCAGGTCATCCGGCGACGGCCGTGTTTACGGGGGAGTGTTAGGGCCGCGTTCATGAATGTGCGTTGTGTCCATGTTGCGGATATCTTGGCATAATCCAAAAAATGAGTCCGATTTGACGGCACTAGGCTTTCATGGTATAATCGACGACATAATACTTTATACTTAATATCTAACTATGAAAGGAAGGACATTATGAAATCAAGAAAATCATTTATCTCACTGGTGTTGGTTTTCGCGATGATCTTCTCGCTGAATATCGCGCCGGTAGTAGCAAATGCTGAGGAGGTGGAGGAAGGCCGTGGTTGTTCGATCACGATCCAGACTCCGTATCAGATGTATTTCCCATTGAAGCCGAACGAGCCGGCATCAACGCTGTACGCTTACATGACATCGGAGGATCTGAAAGATGACTTCGGTCTCGGTCTCAAGGAAGAGCAGGGATACTCCGTGCTTCGCGCGACCGCTAAAGCGATCCGCAACTACCTTATCGAACAGGGAAAAGCAGGGACAAGCACGGATGTCTATGATAAGGAAAACCAGGCTGCGGCGAATGCCATGCTGAAGGATTATATTGACGGAAGCTGGGGCGAATATGGTTTTTCGATGCGCAAATTCAGTCCGGACGGCCAGAACTGGAACCCCGGCATTACCAAGGATGGTTCCGATGGTGCCGGCATTGTAAACGGATCCTGGATGTGCTATGTTGACGGAGAAATGGCTAATCTGAACATCGGTGAATTCCAAATCCCGGATAGTCAGGTTGGATCCGATGTGAAGCTCGTCTGGGTCCCGTATGATCCGGAATGTGGTTATGCAACGCTCACACCAAGTATACCGAATGATTGGGTTATGGGGGTGGGTGATACCTTTACGTATACAGCGACTAAGCAAGTATATGATGAAAACTGGAATCTGAGCACAGTTCCGGTTTCCGGTGCTTCCGTACAGGTGTACTATGAAAAGCAGGACAAGTATTTAGATACGGAGATTACTACGGATGAGAATGGCAAGTTCTCCTTTACTACAAAAAATGCAGGCAACTATTATTTTGTATGCCGCGAGGAAGCTACCAAGGATGGTGTCACATTCAGTAAAACTAACGCTGCTGTAGGATATCTTGCTGTTATAGCGAAACCGGCGGCAGCAAAGAATGTCAAGGCAAAGGTCAGTGGTAAGAAAAAGGCCAAGAAAAAGACCGTTACGCTCACTTGGAAAAATAGCAACAAGTACGCGGGCGCGAGCACCTTATACACGGTGTATCGTTCGAAGAAAAAGAACAGTGGTTACAAGAAAGTGGCTACCGGCACCGGCGAGAAAACGAAAGTTACGATCAAGAAAGTGAAAAAAGGAACGTATTATTTCAAAATACTTACCACGGAAATGTGGGAGTACGATATTGACGATCCAACGTCGGTCAAATACATTAAGGGCTCATATACCAAGCCTCTCAAGGTAAAGGTGAAATAATACCACGGTAGATTCAGACGGGGTTCTGCGAGTTAGCAGAACCCCGTTTTTTTGAGCTCTATCAACAAAACACATAATCGAGTATTCTTTTTCTGAATTACTACTATAAAATGTTGACAACACCCCCCTCGACAGTTATAATTTATAAAAATGGTTACGACCGAGTTTCTAAATCGACGAAACTCAAGTACAGCAATGGGCTACGACGAGGCTCTAGGGTGTGCGCTATCACGTCAAGAAGACATGCGTTTTACCTGGTTATTTAAGAATTGCTGTGCAGGTTAAATCCGGCCTGAGTATGGCGGTCGCTGTACACTCGGGTGGACTTTCGGAGGCAGGAATTATGCAGTGGGAACGGCTATCACTCTATAAGCAGATTACGCATGTAACGGGTGTGACCGGTAAGCAACTACCGCTTTTAAAGGAACTGAAGGTTAAACACGATCAGGAAGAACAGGCAGAGATCCTGAAGACGCTGCGAAAGACGGCACGTGAAGGAAATGAAAAAGCGCAGTGTGTGATGGGCTTTTTATGTTGCCTGGGCTTTGCGAAAAAAAAGGCACATAAGCACCTGTATGGACAGGCGGTCGGGCGACTGGATGCTCCGCACGGTCCAAAGGGTGTGCTTTTGTATGCCATCGGCGATGATTATTATCACGTGGCCGGCTCGAGACAGGATCTCGAGGAGGCGGCGTACTGGTACCGTCGGGCGGCGGCGCACAAGCACACCAATGCGGAGGTTCTTTACGGGGATTGTTTGTTCTCCGGCGAGGGCGTGGAGCCGGATATTTCCGAAGCGGTGAAGCTGTATCTGAGTGCGGCAGAGAAAAAGGATCCGATGGCGCTTCGCCGTCTGGGTGACTGCGCGTATCTTGGGATCGGCCTGACGCAGGACACGGATAAGGCGGTCAAGTATTTTCGCGAGGCCGCAAGACTCGGATGCCGCGATGCGCTGTGGCGTCTTGGCGATCTGTATCTGCAGGGCGAAGGAGTCGAGCGCAACATGCCGATGGCGATCTCCTTTTATGAGGAGGCGGCGGAGGCCGGTGTGGCATCGGCGATGTGCATGCTTGGTGACCGGTATTTTTACGGCAAGCCGGACGATGTTGAGATCGACTATGAAAATGCCGTGCGTTGGTATAAAAAATCCGCGCGCAAGGAAGATGAATGGGGACTCTTCGCGCTGGGAATGTGCTATTTTCACGGCAAGGGCGTGACGCAGTCTTATAAGAAAGCCGTGAAGTATTTTCTGCGGGCGGGTGCCTACGGATGTCCGGACGCGCTGTGGCGTCTGGCATCGTGCTATTACAACGGAATCGGAATCAAGAAGAATAAAAAGAAGGCGTACCACTACTATCGAGAGGCAGTAAAAATGTACGCGATTTATAACGAGTGACGAGGCGTGGCAACGGGAAGACTGGAGGGATATATGGCTGGACGATTTGTTGATCAGATCATCAAAAAGCGCGACGGCGGTGAATTGACGGACGAAGAGATCCGAGACATGATTGACCGGTACATGGCCGGTGATATCCCGGATTATCAGATGTCATCCATGCTGATGGCGATTTATTATTCGGGGATGAGTGACCGCGAGATCACGACGCTGACACTGGCGATGCGCGACTCCGGCGAGCAGGTGGATCTATCCTCTATCCCCGGTATGAAGGTGGATAAGCATTCGACGGGTGGTGTCGGTGACAAGACGACATTGATCATCGGCCCGATCGTGGCGGCCTGCGGTATCCCGGTAGCAAAAATGAGCGGCCGTGGTCTGGGCTTCACCGGCGGAACAGTCGATAAATGGGAGAGTATCCCGGGGTATCAGACGGACATGTCGATGGAGTCATTTTTCGAACTGGTCCGCAAGCACGGGATCAGTCTGGTTGGACAGTCCGGTGATCTGGCGCCGGCGGACAAGGCACTTTACGCGATGCGTGATGTGACGGGAACGGTAGAGAGTATCCCGCTCATCGCGTCTTCGATCATGAGCAAGAAGCTCGCGGCGGGCGCGGACAAGATCGTACTGGACGTAACGGTCGGAAACGGGGCATTTATGCAGGACCTCGACCGTGCGAAAGAACTGGCGAAGCGGATGGTAGCGATCGGCGACGGTGCGGGACGTGAGACCGTCGCGATGCTGACGGATATGAACGAGCCTCTCGGACATGCGATCGGCAATAATCTCGAAGTGAAGGAAGCGATTGAGATGCTGCACGGACGCGGACCGGAGGATCTGCAGGAGATATGCTATGCACTGGCCGGGATGATGATCTCGCTGGCGAGCGGAGCGGACGGAGAGGCAGCCGCTCCGGCGGGTGCGGATCCCAGACTGAAGGATAAACTGAGTTATGAGCAGGGCATCGAACTGGCGAAGGAGAAGATCGCGGACGGTTCGGCTTGGGAGAAATTCAAGGAGGTTGTGGCCTCGCAGGGTGGTGACATCTCTTATGTCGAGGATCCGTCGAAGTTTCCGGTGGCACCGTGCTACTGTGAACTGAAAGCGGAGAGTGACGGCTATATCGGATGGATCGACACGATGGGATTTGGCCTGGCAGCGGGGCGGCTTGGTGCCGGACGTGCGACGAAGGAGGATGTGATCGATCCGAGCGCGGGCATCGTTTTGCATAAAAAGATCGGCGATGAGGTTCATGTCGGTGATGTGATCATGACGATCTACGGTGGATCTCCGGAGCAACCCGGTAAGCCACGTTATGTGATTGAAGAAAACACGCAGGGAGTAGCGGTAGACCTGAAAAAATGCTTTCGCATTGACAAAGAGAAGCCGACGGAGCAGCCGAGAATCTATGAGATAATACGATAGAACCACTTGACGGGATGTATGTAATCTATGTTTGAAAAAGCGCTTGTTGACACATTGAAAGGATGTAATGCCTATGAGCAATTATGACTCGATCATAGTCGGTGCCGGGTTTGCCGGTGCGGTGGTCGCGAGGGAACTCGCGGAGCACGGCGGTGAGCAGGTACTGGTCCTGGATTCCCGTGATCATATCGGGGGGAACTGCTACGATGTGGCGGATGAGCATGGGATTTTGATCCATCAGTATGGACCGCATATTTTTCATACGAATATCGAGCGGGTGTATACGTATCTCTCCCGGTTTACGGAGTGGTTTGATTATCAGCATGAGGTTGTGGCCCGGGTGGGAGACAAGGAAATTCCGGTGCCGTTCAATCTGAATACGCTGGAGCAGGTCTTCGGTGAGGAAGCGCCGGAGCTTGAAAAACTCCTGATCGACAAGTTCGGTGAGGGCGCCAGAGTGCCGATCCTCACGCTTCGCGAGGCAGAGGATGATAGGCTGAAAAAGATCGCGGACTATGTCTATGAGAATATTTTTCTGAAATACACGATGAAGCAGTGGGGGAAGACGCCGGAGGAGATCGATCCTGCCGTGTCCGGGCGTGTGCCGGTGGTGCTCTCCCGCGACAACCGGTATTTCGGCGATACCTATCAGGGGATGCCGAAGCACGGTTATACGGAGCTTTTTGAGAAACTTCTGGATCACCCGGGGATTCGTTTGAAGCTTGGCACTGACGCGAGGGATCTTCTGGAGTTTTCGCCGGGGAGCCAGACGCCGGTTCATTGGAAGGGCGAGGCGTTCACGGGGAAAGTGGTTTTTACCGGGGCGATCGACGAGCTTTTCGAGTGCCGGTTCGGGCGGCTGCCATATCGCTCGCTGCGCTTTGATTTTGAGCATGTGGACGAGGAAATGTTCCAGAGCCATGGTGTTGTGAATTACACGGTGAGCGAGGACTTCACGCGGATCACCGAGTTCAAATATCTGACGGATGAGTGGGATAAAAATGGCACGACGATCGTGCGCGAGTATCCCTTTGCCTATAGCGGCGCGGCGGGTGAGATTCCGTATTACGCGATCAACAATCCCGAAAACGACGCGCTTTATGAGAAGTACCGTGTGCTTGCCGAGGATTGCGGGCTGACACTCATCGGACGGCTTGCGGAGTACAAGTATTATAACATCGACGCGATCGTGGACCGCGCGCTCACGGTGGCGGAAGATCTGATGGATGATTGATGGAGAATAAAAGAGAGAAAACTCGGATTGAATTTTTTCTCTCATAACAAATACTCAGAATGAGGTGAAAAATGAAACTGTTGACAGTGGCGATCCCCTGCTATAATTCGCAGGATTATATGGATCATGCGATCAGTACGGTGCTGGTCGGCGGCAAGGATATCGAGATCCTTCTGATCGACGACGGCTCGACGGATCGCACGCCTGAGATTGCCGATTCTTACGCGGAAAAATACCCTGACATGATCCGTGTTATCCACCAGGAGAATAAGGGCCATGGCGGTGCAGTAAACACCGGTATTGAGAATGCGACAGGGCGCTATTTCAAGGTGCTCGACAGTGATGACTGGCTGGACAGGGAGGCATTTTTAGAGGTGCTGGATGTCCTGAACGAGATGACGGAAAATCGCAAAATGGTCGATCTGTTTTTATGTAATTATGTCTATGAAAAGGTCAATGATCACAAGCAAAAATCCATCGGCTTTACCAATGTAATGCCGGTCGGGAAACCCTTTACCTGGCGGCATTGTAAGCACTTTAATATGTCACAGAATATCCTGATGCATTCGATCATCTACCGGACCAAGATGCTGAAAAACAGCGGCATGCATCTACCGGAGCATACATTCTATGTGGATAATCTGTTTGCGTATTATCCGTTCCCGTATGTGAAAACGATGTACTATATGGATGTGGATCTGTATCGGTATTATATCGGGCGTGAGGATCAGTCGGTGAATGAACAGGTGATGATCAGCCGGATCGATCAGCAGGTACTGGTGAATCGTCTGATGATCGATGCGTATGATCTGTCGACAATCTCGAATGAGCCTTTGCAGAATTATATGGTCAAGTACCTCGGGATGATCCTTCTTGTCTCGACGGCGCTTCTCGTGAAGATCGGAACGCCGGAGAGCCTTGCCAAGCGTGATGAACTCTGGGATTATCTGAAGGAGCGTCCGGGGATGTATAAGCTTGTCAACAAGCGGTATTGGTGCAAGCTGGGGCAGCGCCGGTCGAAGCTCGGTAACGGCTTTATCCGCATGGTGTATACGCTCGCGCAGAAGTTTTTCGGATTTAACTGAATGAGAAACCGGTGCCATGGTTGCGGCGATATTCGCCCGGCGTGGTGTCGGTATATTTTTTAAATACGGCCGAGAAGGCGGCCGGGGACGAGTAGCCCAAGGACAGAGAAATCTCGGAGGCGCTGTAATCAGAGTTTTCAAGCATCTGCTTCGCTGTTTCTATCTTGACCTGGTTGATGTATTTTTTTACGGTGATATCCATCTCGGCAGCGAACAGCTTGGAAAAATAGCTTGGATTCAGCCCCACTTTTTCGGCCAGCAGTTCCATCGTCAGCGGCTCATCCAGATGGTCATAGATGTAGTCAATCGCACGGATCACGTAGAGTGATCCTTTTTTCGCGCGATGAAGTTTTGCCATGCGGTTCGTGTAGTCACGCTGCATCTCGTAGAGGAGGGCGATGACGGCGTCCGGATCCCGGAGGCGATCCGCCTTTCGGATATAGATGTCGCTCAGCGTATAGGATTCGTTGTGCGGCAGACCGGCATCGATACAGACACGAGCGATGATCCCGACCGCCACGACGAAGTGATAGATGTTGTTCCGGAGCAGGTTGTCGGAGAGACGCCCCTTGCCGGCGTGATAATCGTTCATGCGGGATCGGATGCTGGCTTCGACAGCTTCGATGTCGCCGTTTTTGATGGCATCGTACCGGTCGAATTCGCTCTGCAGTGAGGAGCGTGTGAAGCCTTCCTCGCGCTGGATAAACATACGATAGTTTAGTTCTTTACTGGTATCCATTCTTGTCACCTCACACTTGGCGCTTATTGTGCCATATCATGTACACGTGTCGGTGTTCCTTTTGGTTTGAAAAAATGTTTGAAAAAATATACGATTTCATCACTTTTCCCTCTAAAGATACCACAAAATTACAATAAAAGCAATAGAATTGTTATGACCCGGGCGCATGAAAGCATATACTATAAACCAAGATAAAGTATTAGACACAGGGAACTGATGGCTTATCCGGGGTGGGACTTGGAAAGTGTTTTGATACAGAGGTGGTAGTTATGAGTCATGTAAAGAATATGACCGAGGGAAATATCCGCAAGATCATTCTGGCGTTTTATTTTCCTTTGTTTATGACCAATATGCTGCAGCAGCTCTATACCTTTGTGGACGCGACGATCGTCGGCAAAGGCCTGGGCACGGATTCGCTTGCGGCTGTCGGCAATATGGGCTCGGTTTCTTTTCTGATCATCGGGTTCTCGATCGGCCTGGCGAACGGCTTTTCCGTATTGATTGCAAACGCCTTCGGCGCGAAGGATGAGACGCGGCTCAAGCAGACGCTCGGTGCGGCGATCAAGCTTGCCGTTATCGTGGCGGTTCTGTTGACCGCGATCAGTGTGAGCGGGTTGCGGGTATTTTTACAGCTCCTCCAGACAGATCCATCGATCATGGGCGAGAGCCTGATCTATGGGTATATCCTGTTTGGCGGACTGGTGTTCACGATTTCCTACAATATGAGTGCCTGTATCCTGCGCGCGTTTGGTGACAGTCGCACACCGCTGACGGCGATCATCGTGTCATCGGTGCTGAATCTGGCGTTGGACAGCCTGTTTATCTTTGTATTCCGAATGGGTGTGGCAGGTGCGGCGATCGCTACCGTGCTTTCGCAGGTGGTGGCGACGCTGATCTGCATCCGGAGGATACTGTCGCTTTCGTTCGCGAGGCTGAAGCGGGAGAATTTTTCCAACGAGAGAAGCGTCTATGTGAAACTTTTGAAAAATGGCGTGCCGATGGCGATCATGAATTCGATCACGGCGATCGGGTGTATGGTGGTGCAGTATTTTGTAAATGGACTCGGGGTTGCCTGTACCGCCGCTTACTCGGCTTGCAGTAAGTATCTTAATCTCTTTATGATGCCGGCTTGTACGGCGGGACACGCGGTTTCTGCGTTTGCAGGGCAGAATAGCGGTTCCGGCCGGTATGACAGGGTGCGGAGCGGATTGTATGTCTGCCTGGGGATTGCGCTTGCAGCATTTTTGGTGCTGGGTTCGCTGATGATGTTCGCGCCGGAGTGGCTGGCACGGATCATCCTCACGGACGATGTTTCCGTCGGCTACGCGGTGCGCTTCCTGCCGACGGCCGGGGCGATGATCTGGTCGGTGGACTTTCTCTTTGTGTTCCGCAGCACGCTTCAGGGGCTCAGTAAGCCGCTGGCACCGATGTTGTCGGGGATTATCGAGATGGCGCTTCGCGTGTCGATCATCGTTGTTTTCTCGGGGAGCATCGGGTTTATGGCGACCGCGTACGCGGAGATAGGAGCCTGGCTGGGTGCCATGCTTCTGAACATGGTCGTTCTTTTGATAGAACTTCGAAAAAAATGTCCGCGCACTTCGTGGCGGACTACCAGGTGGTTGCATCCGGGAAAGATGCTTTCGAGATAATGTTTTTGCCGAGTCGGTTGTTGCCGGCTCGGTTTTTTTATGCCAGAATAGCCATAAATACCGTGATTGTCGCCATGGACACGATGGTGGTGATGGCGATGCCCTGCGATAGAACGCCGGTGTCTTCCCCTGTTTTCTCCGCCTGGATCAGCGGGAGGTTTCCGACCGGCATCGTGGCCATCAGACACATCCCGGCGGTCAGCACCGGATCGAGGTTCAGTGAACGAAGGATCACGGCCAAAAGTGCCGGCAGCGCGATCAGTCGAACCAGGATGAAGAGCCAGATGCGGATATTTTTGATGCCCTGTGAGATGCGGGTTCTGGCGATCGATACGCCGAGGAGCAGCATCGATAAAAATACCGTCGCGTTTCCGACGTAGGCGATGGTCTCGTTGACAGGCTCCGGAAGGGAGATGTGGAACCAGACGATCAGGATGCTGATGATCGCGGCTATCGTGCCGGGGCTCAGGATCTGCGACGGGCGCATTTTTTCTTTGCTTCCGCTCAGTATCGTCACGCCGTGAGTGTAGAACAGCAGACTGTACATGACGTTGCAGACCAGCACGCAGAGCATCCCGTCGGGCGGTAGGACGGCGTGCGCGACCGGGATTCCGATGAAACCGACGTTGGTGTACACGCACATCATGTTATAGAAACGGCGCTTGTCGTTTTCGATATGGAGGAGTGGGGGCAGGATGAAGCCGATCAGAACCAGCGAGGCGTAGAAGATGATTGCAATGGCGCCCGCGGTGAGTAAAGCAGTATGATCGGCCGTGATGCTGCCGCCAAGGACACTGGTGAGCATCAGTGCCGGGTTGCAGATGTCCATCACGAGCGTGGATATGCTTTTGGATGAGACGGTGTCGACGATCCCTCGCTTGCCGGCGAAGATGCCGATCGCTACGAGGACGGCGATGACGCCCATCTGTTGAAGAACTGTGAATAAGCCCATGTTAACCTCCATGACGAGCACTTGTGCGAGTCACCGCATGCGTGCTTGAAGCACGCATGTCGGATCAAAGGTTATTTGGGCTCGTCGCAAATAACCGTGTGAAAAATCGGCATATCAATGCGATTTTTCACACTAACCCTCCGTACTTCGTCGCGCCGCTCGCAACTGCTTCAGTTTCACCACCGCATAAGAAACAATCAATATGGATATCATCAGGATCGCAAAATGAAGGACCTTACTCGTCGTATCATAATCCGGTTTCGGATCGGTCAAATAGTTGACCCAGAAACCGCTGATATACGCTGTCAGGAAACCAACAAAGAGGTGGACCATCAGATAATCCATCGAATTGTCACCCAGATGGATGAATATCTTTTTTATCACGGACAATCTCTTTATCTGATTACACAGTATTCCCAAAATAATGATCAGAGCCAAGCCGGCTATCGGAGCCGCGATATAGCTTAATCCACCATATGAAGCCCACTTCCCAATGGGAAAATCATAAATATGATCATCCGTAAGAATGAAGGTAATCAGGATAGGGAGACTTATCAGGGAAAGCGCTTTTCTTTTTACTGAATACGTGTCAAAATCGAACAAAGATAATGATGCGACATAGTTCCCGATCATCATCAGCCCGGCTATACCGGGGATGTTCGGAAGAATAAATATCTTGCATACCGGAGGGAAAAATTCACCGTTTAGGCCTTGGAGATTGAGCATATACAACCCTGCCCCCATGAGGAGAAGGATAACGGCTGCTACCAGCTTCCATAGGCTCTTTTTCCCTTTGAGAGCATACTGAAGCGGGATAAATATCAAGTTTGAAACTGCCATCTGAAACAAGAACCACCCGATCAAAACGCTGTAAAACATAGGATGGACACCCTGTGTCAACGGATCAAACGTATGGAACGATTGTAGTTGAAACAGAAGCCCCAGACTGCCATCCGCGTACCACGCGAGGGTCTTTTTCTCTATCACAAGGTATATGACTGCAAGAACGATCAACATTGGGATGGCATATTGATAGTACGGTATCAGTATGCGTCCGGTTCTCTTCGTTATTTGATTCGGAGCGTTTGATTTTTCCGAGCTCGTGTATCCGGAAAGCATGTAAAACAATATCATCATCGGTATCATCAAAGAGTTGCTTATCACGCCGGGCATCGCCAATCCGGCTACGGTGGCCATATGGCATATCATTACACTTAGTATACCGACACCCTTGAGCATACTGATTTCATCAATTCTTTTTTTCATTTTACAAAAATCTCCCTTAACAGTCAGATGGATTGATCTTCTGGTCAGAAATCGTATTGCATAAAATTCCCGTTATGCCTGAAGCCGTAGGATTCATACAGTTTCACACCAACATCGGAAGCGGTGATGTAGATCGTTCCGCATCCATAGTGTTTTGCCTCCTTAACAACTTTGTCAAGAAGCCTGGAAGCAATCCCCATTCTTCTGTATTGCGGATCCGTATACATGCTGGACAGGATACCCAGTTTTCCTGACGGACAGGTAAAATAAGGCGGCTTTTCTGCAAACGACATGCCGCTTGTTCCGACGATTATATCCCCATCGAACGCAAGCCAGGAGATGTAAGTACCGGCCGCCATGTTCCGTTTATAAAAATCCATCAGAGAGGTCTCAAGGTCAACATCTTCTGGCACTGTTCTCCCGCTTGAAACATACTCCTCCGTCAACTGATCGATTCTCATTTTTATAATCCGGTCTAATTCTTTTTCGGTTAGTTTTTTATATTGTATATCCATAATCTGTATTCTCCTCTGTTATGCCTAATCCCATTTTGTTGGATTCATCCATTGCAACTTGTTCGTTGCAAAACACTTTCACCATTATACCGTAAATGGTGGTGGATGGCAAGTAGTGGGTAGTATGAGTAGAGCACACTTTTGAGAAAAAGAGGAAAGGTTTCAAGTTTTTCTCACACTGTCGGTCAGCAATTGACAATACTTTTCACAGGTAGTATAATTAAGAGAACACTAATATAATCAGTATTTCATGAGTTTACGGAGGGATCCTTATGAAGAAATGTCCAAACTGTGGTGCAGAATATAGCGATGAGTTCGAATTTTGCGTCGAATGCGGATCGACCTTGCAGACGGCGCAACCGACACCGATCGCGGGACAGCAGCCAAACGATACACAGACACAGAACACCGGCCAGATACCGAACATGGCGGCTCAGCAGGGCTATACACAGATGCCGAATGCGGGGGCTCAGCAGGGCTATACACAGATGCCGAATGCGGGGGCTCAGCAGGGCTACACGCAGATGCCGAACATGGGACAGCCGTACATGAACACCCCGACACAGGAGAAAAAGGGTAACCGGGGACTGATCGCTGCGATCATCATACTTGGTGTTTTGGCCGTCGGCGGTGCCGTGCTTGCGATTATTCTGCTTACGAAGGGACCTGACGAACCGGCTCAGCCTGCAGCAACCGAGCAGGCCGGAGACCCTCAGGCGGCTGCGACTGTCGCCCCGGAGGCAACGGAGGAGCCGCAGGCAACGGACAGCAAGGATCAGCAGCCAATCGATAACGGGGGAGGTGCCGATCTTTCTACCTACCAGACCTACTTCGACTCGGTCAACGACACCTTTGGCAAGCTGATTCTCTCAGGAGAACAATCCGGAGAATTCACAGCGTATCTGGGTGGACTCGGAGACGCACTCTCGGCAAAGGATGCTTCCGCCTGTGAGACCAACTACAACAAGCTTGAGGAACTCAAAGGACGCCTCGAGGATTCTTCTGCGGAGGTAGTGGAGAAGCTCCAGAACAAGGTGAAAAAGCTTGAGAAAAAGGCCGGCGCCAAGAAGGTTAAGAATTCGGTGGCGTATATTCAAGCGCGGACAAGGGCTGAAACAGCCTATGAGTCCTCGGACTACAAGAGCGCACAGAAGCAGTACAAAACTTGCGTGAAAAAGCTGAATGCAGGCATCAAGAAGGCCAAGAAAAAGAAGAAGAAAAAGGTAAATGATAAGTTTTATCGGAATCCTTGGAAAGACGGCGAGACCTGGTATGATCTGACTATGTTTAAGCTGGAGGATTCCGATGTAAGCGTGCTCTCCAGCGAGAAAAAGCGATACTGGAGAAACACGATATACGCATATTACGGATATCGTTTTGCAAGTAGTGATGTTATCCAGGCATTTTTCGCTTATCAGGACTGGTACAGTCCGGATATGAGTGTTGAGCCCGGAGATCAGGGCGCGATCGAGAGAAAATTCGGCAGTGTCGCGAAGTATAACCTGAAGAAGCTGAAGTGATTCAAGGAATGAGGGGCGGTCACAGATGAAGTTCTTTAAAAATTCCCGCGAAGGCGCGGTTC
This sequence comes from Eubacterium sp., assembly GCA_016280325.1. Lineage (GTDB taxonomy): Bacteria > Bacillota > Clostridia > Lachnospirales > Lachnospiraceae > Eubacterium_F. The sequence goes on from JAEEGM010000117.1 coordinate 34,098, forward strand.
GGACACGTGTGCTGATCATTACACTGATCGTGATCGGAGTTATCCTGGTCGGTGAGATGATTATTCTGTTTGCTGTGTCCGGGAAAAAGGACGGTAACCGTGAAAGTGTTGATGCACAAGCCAGTATCACGCCGGCTTCAACGCCGGAACCGGAGCCGACGGAGGAACCGATACCTCTTGTGGATCCGGGGGAACAGCAACCGTCTGAGGAACCGACACCGGAGCCAACCGAAGAGCCGACACCGACGCCGAAGGA
>JAEEGM010000017.1 GCA_016280325.1 Eubacterium sp.
AGAAGCGTCACCACGCATGTTTACATCACTTGTCGTATAGGCGTATTCGGCATCCTTTAATTCCTCATCCGCATCAAACGTATTCTCATCATTAATGATCGCGTCAGAGTTCGGATCCACGGTAGGAACCGGCTCTTCTTCTTTTTTATCAACTTCCACGGCTCCCTGTGTAACAGAACCAGCGTTGACTTCTTCATCGGTATAATGAGCACTCTGACCTTTGTAATAATACCAGCCAACCATAATAAGGCCAACCAGCACAAACAGAGAAAGTGCTACGCTGATGGAAAACATACTTATCTCAAATTTCGGATTATCGGATTTCTTCATGCGGGAAAAGAACCCGCTTTTCTTTTTGTTCATGGATATTGATTTCCTCCCGTGACTGACTGAATACCAATTTTTCACACGCTATCTATTATACCTATCTTCCCTCTCTTTGTCAATTCATATAAGAAATAATTTTTCGAACATTTGTTTGACAAATAATCAAAAATATGGTACTATTGTTCTGTTGAGAATGATCGGATCTACGGATCCTTAGTATAAAGGAGGTTTCTATGGCTCAGGGAAAGATTTCAACAAAGCAAAAAGAGATTCTCGAGTACATGAAGCAACAGATTCTGGATAAGGGATATCCGCCTTCAGTTCGCGAGATCTGCGAGGCTGTTCATCTCAAGTCCACGTCATCGGTGCATTCACATTTGGAAACGTTGGAGTTGAACGGGTATATTCGTCGCGATCCGTCGAAGCCGCGTGCGATCGAGATCGTAGATGATGACTTCAATATGACGCGTCGTGAGATGCGCAATATTCCTATGATTGGTCAGGTGGCTGCCGGTGCACCGCTTTTTGCCGAGCAGAACATCTCAGGGTACTTTCCTCTTCTGTCCAGTGAACTTCCGGCTGGCGATCTTTTCATGCTGGATGTTCGCGGTGACTCGATGATCGATGCCGGTATCTTTGACGGTGACCGGATCATCGCGCAGCAGACACCCGTGGCTAAAAACGGCGACATTGTCGTCGCTCTGATCGAGGACTCTGCTACCGTTAAGACTTACTACAAGGAAAAAGATCATTATCGACTTCAACCGGAGAACCCTACCATGGATCCCATTATCGTCGATGAGGTGATCATCCTCGGACGCGTTGTCGGTTTGTTCCGACTGATGTAAGCATGAACGCGCAAGTCGAAATCTTCTACTAATTTTTTTCGTATATAAAAAATGGATCTCAGGCTTATCACCGAGACCCATTTTTCTTTTATACGTACGTTTATTCATGTCATACCGGATTTTATCGCCCTTCGAGGCGTACCCGGCGCATGCGCTCCTTCGCCGAGAAGAAGATGAAATCCGACAGACTCAAGAAAGCAATTAAACAATCCCTTGTGCTGTCATCGCCTCAGCAACCTTCTCAAAGCCTGCGATATTCGCACCAACCACATAATTCTTCTCAAATCCATACTTCTTGGAAGCCTCATCACAGCTCTTGAAGATGTTCTCCATAATTCCCTTCAACTTGCTGTCAACCTCTTCGAAGGTCCAGGAAAGTCTCTCGGAGTTCTGGCTCATCTCCAATGCAGATGTTGCAACACCACCGGCGTTGGAAGCCTTACCCGGAGCAAAGAGAACGCCGTTCTCCTGCAGATACTGTGTAGCATCCAGAGTAGTCGGCATGTTAGCGCCCTCGGCAACAGCGATACATCCATTGGCAACAAGCGCCTTAGCATCGTCGATCAGAAGCTCGTTCTGAGTTGCGCACGGAAGAGCCACATCACACTTGATGCTCCATACACCACGTCCCTCATGGTACTCTGCGGACGAACGAGCTGCTGCATACTCAGTAAGGCGGGCACGCTTCACTTCCTTGATCTCCTTCAGAAGTTCTACGTCGATACCATCCTTATCATAGATCCAACCGGTTGAATCTGAAACCGTAACAACCTTAGCACCCAGCTGCTGAGCCTTCTGTGTAGCATAGATAGCAACGTTTCCTGCACCGGAAACACATACGGTCTTTCCTTCAAGGCTCTGTCCGTTTGCCTTAAGCATTGCGTTTGTGAAGTACAGAAGTCCATAACCGGTTGCCTCCGTACGTGCAAGAGAACCACCGAAGGTGAGTCCCTTTCCTGTCAGGACACCTTCATACAGGTTGCGGATACGCTTATACTGTCCAAACATAAAGCCGATCTCACGACCGCCTACACCGATATCTCCGGCCGGTACGTCGGTATCAGCACCGATGTGCTTGCAAAGCTCTGTCATGAAGCTCTGGCAGAAAGCCATAACCTCGCGATCGGACTTGCCCTTCGGGTCGAAATCCGAACCACCCTTACCACCGCCAATCGGAAGCCCGGTAAGAGAATTCTTAAAAATCTGCTCAAATCCCAGGAACTTGATGATTCCGAGATTTACTGACGGATGGAAACGCAAACCACCCTTGTAAGGTCCAATAGCCGAGTTGAACTGAACACGATAACCGGTGTTCACCTGAACCTGGCCTTTATCGTCTACCCACGGTACGCGGAATTTGATCTGACGCTCCGGATTAACCAGGCGCTCCAGAAGTGCATCCTTTCGATAGGCATCTTCATTTGCTTCTACCACCGGACGCAGAGACTCCAAAACCTCTTTTGCTGCCTGATGGAATTCCGGCTCGGCAGGGTTCTTTTTCACAAGCTCGTCGAGCACTTCGTCTACATATGACATGGTGTTACCTCCTTATAAATAAAATATCAAGACAAATTATACACCACTTATTGATATAATGCAAGATTTTTTCTTAAAAAAAATCAATTGCCGCCATAAAAAATATCAATTTTACTGACATTTTTTATAGTGGCAAGTGTGTAGCCATATAACTGTTGGTATATCGGACATCTCCGCTTACATTCTCGCCAAACCAATCGGGCGGAACAAATCTTTCGCTTTCCTCAACACTGGAAAACTCAACTTCGGCCAGACAGAACCCTTCCCGATTACCATGAAAAAGATCAAGCTCAATCGTAAATTTTTCATAGGGGATACGATATCTGGTCTTACGGATCGGCTCTCCGTCGGCCTTTTCAAACAGATGCATATAGGCTTCAAAATTAATTTCCGTTTCAATTTCCTCGGCCACACACACATCGCTGTTTATCGGCTCGGAAGGTCGATTTTTATAAGTAAAAATATACCGATTTCCTTTACGACGAACACGAATGGCCGGTTCCCGGCACAGATATGCCTGTTCGATTTCCTCGTGTTCATACCGGTCAAGATCGTTCGGCAGATGAGTGACCAGATATTTGCGTTCGATCTCCATAGGACTCTCCTGTCATCCTTTGATTAATTAACAAAGCCAAAGTCACCAAACGGGAAGAAGCAAAGCCAGGCTTTTCCCTTGATGTCTTTTTTGTTGATCAGACCGACGTCAGGGAAACGACTGTCTATACTTCCATTTCGGTTGTCGCCAAGAACAAAGTATTCATCGGCCTGAAGATAAATGGTATCAGCAGCTGTTCCGGGATCCTGCATGAGATCGTTACCGTAATTATCTTCCGTCAGAAGATTTCCGTTAATATAAACCTGTCCATCTCGAATTTGTACGGTTTCTCCAGGGAGACCGATGACTCTTTTGATATAGTTTTCCTCCGTTCTCGTTGGAAAAACAATAACATCAAATCGCTCCGGATCATGGAAATAATAACTCAATTGCTGTACGATCAGCTGATCGCCGTCATGCAACGTGGATTCCATGGAGGAGCCGTCAACCGATGTGTGATGCGCAACAAACTTAGTAATGAGGATCGAAAGCAACAAAGCAGCCGCAACACAGATCAGTATATTACGCAGAAGGCGAAGCAAAGGATGTCCCACGCTGTACTCTACGCTCTCTGTCTCGACACCTACGGAAATATCGCCAAATGCCACATTTTCAACGGCAACACCATCAGTAGAAGCCGCTTCCAGATAAGATACGGCCGGACGATCCGGCTCTGTGTACATATCAGAATTTCCGGTCGGTGGTTCGCTGTCCGGTGACCACCCGATCGGATTATCGATCGTTGTAAACTTAGAGGATGTAGCCAGCTCCGGTTCTCTGACCGGTTCGGGCTCAGGGACTGTTACCTCAGGCTCAGGCTTGACCAATTCCATTGGTTTTACAATCGGCTCCGGTGCGATAACAGGGGTAGGAATCGGCTCAGGAATAGTTTCCGTAGTAATCTCCGGTATCTCTCCGGTATCAAAATCCCCTAAAGGCTGTTCCGTTTCAGAGATAATCACAATCTCATCATCAACCTCGTGGATACCCGACGAGCTCTCCTCCGTAACTTCCGGTTCCGGTGTTTTGGGATGAATAACCTGATCGATTTTATCGAGTAAATCCTGAGGTGGAGTCGCAGGAGCTTCAAGCCTGTCCGTAGCTTCGATCTCGACAGGAGTTGACGAAGATACGATGTTGGAATACCCCTGTTTTTCCATGATTTTATCTATATCGCTTAAAAGTGCGTCGCGGTTAAACTCTTCACTCATAATAATCCTCCGTGTTGTACTTCCGTTTACTGTTCACAGGGTTCAAGGGTAATAGTA
>JAEEGM010000118.1 GCA_016280325.1 Eubacterium sp.
GATGTTGTCAGAGATGCAGCCAAGGAAAAAGCTGATGCCAACAAGGACGCTGCCAAGGATAAGAACGTAGATATCAAGGAAGCCCGCAGCAAGAAAGCGGAGACGACGAAGGAAGAAGTTGTCGAAGATGCCAAAGCCGAGGACACTAAGGTTGAGGAAAGCGCAACTACCGCAGAGACCGTAACCGCTGAATCGACCACCGATACGACAAGCACCTGGAGCACCGTTTCTTCCGACATTGACAAAACCGATGACGAAGAAGAAAAGGAAGAAAGTCGTTCCGGTATTACCAGTTTCTCAGGCTACAGCAAAGACGCATAAGAATCGATCGAAAAACAAAAATAACAGGCTGTCCCGTTTGGGGCAGCCTGATTTATTATATTTAACTATTGGCTTCTACCGGCTTCTCATCCGGTCTGGTCTTCCGAACCGGTCATCCTCTCACTTAGCGTGACAGACGACGCACCAGATCGTAGAGAAGCTCGTCGATATCCTTCTTCATCGCCAGCGCCTCATCGATATCGTAGTCGATAAACTCGCCGTCCTTGTAAGCAACGACGCGATTGGTCTTACCCTCGATCAAAAGATCCACTGCCTTAGCACCGAAAGCCGACGCGTATACACGGTCGTGACAAGTCGGGTTACCGCCTCGCTGCATATGACCGATGACGGTTGCTCTGGTCTCGATACCGGTTGCTGCCTCAATACGCTTTGCCAGACCGTCAGAATCTCCGCAGCCCTCAGCGTTGATCACGATGTGATGCATCTTGCCGACTTTACGACGGCTGATGATCTTCTCGATGATCTTGCTCTCATCACCATCATAACGCTCCGGGATCATCACGTAGTCCGCACCACTCGCGATACCACACCACAGCGCGATATGTCCGGCCGTACGTCCCATAACCTCGATGATCGAGCAACGCTCATGCGATGCCGATGTATCACGAATCTTGTCGATTGCTTCCATCGCAGTATTCACAGCCGTATCGAATCCGATCGTGTACTCCGTACAGGAGATATCCAGATCGATCGTTCCCGGAAGCGCAATCGTATTGACTCCGTTCTCAGACAGACGCTGTGCGCCCTTGAACGAACCGTCACCACCGATCACGACGATACCGTCGATTCCATTTTTCTTGGCATTCTCAGCCGCGAGTTTCTGTCCCTCCGGCTTCATCATCTCCATGCAACGGGAGGAGTTTAAGATCGTTCCTCCACGATGGATAATATCGGAAACGCTCATCGTGTCCATGTCGGTGATCTCTTCTTCGATCAGACCGAGATATCCGCGATGGATTCCCTTTACCTTCAAGCCGCTGTTCAGGCCCGCGCGAACCACGGCACGGATGGCCGCATTCATACCCGGGGCATCACCGCCGCTGGTCAAAACTCCGATAGTTTTTACTCCACTCATGTTTGTACCTCACATATCCTTTATTACGTGTAACGACACGCCACAGATATTCTACACTAATTTGTCTCTCTTGACAAGTAGAAAATAAACTTTTTACATATCGGCCACGGCGACCGCCTCCTCGCCGAAAATCCCCTTCAGCTTTGTCACCAGATATTCGCTCGCATCCGTCGTATGCGACGGCGGCAATTCCTTCATCCGGTTCCCATCCTGGATAAAAATAGTCACGACGTCCTGACCATCGAATCCATCGACGATCTCCAGCAGTTCCTTCTCATGCTCCTTGTACTCTTCCACCGTATCAAATCGTACCCACAGTCGTCTCGGACGCTCATCAAAACAGGTGATATCCGACGCAATCAGCTTCGCGTCCTTATCCTGCTCATGCGTCACACGACCGCTGATCAGAAGCTTTTTCTCCTTATCAAGCAGCATCCGGAAGCGTTCATACTCCTTCGGAAAAACGATCACTTCCACTTCGCCCGTCATATCCTCGATTGTGACGAAAGCCATCATACTTCCGGTCCTGGTCGACTTCACCGTTACCTTAGACACGAGGCCCGCGATCACAGTCTGCGCCTGATCACGCACCTTCGGCATATACTCATCGTCCTCATCGCTCTTCTCAATCCGGAAATCCACGGCGTAATTCTTCACACGGGATTTCAGATATCCCATATCCTCATCCAGCGGATGACCGCTGACGTAGAATCCGATCAATTCCTTCTCAAAGGACAAAAGTTCCTTTTTACTGTACTCTCCCACCGGCGGAAACGCGATATCCAGCACTTCCTGATTCTCCTCGCCCATGTCCTCCATCATATCAAAAAGGGACATCTGACCGCTGAGGCGTGTCTTTTTCTCCGCGTTTACACTGTCGATCACCTGCATATGGACATGCATCTTCTGAAGACGTGTCCCCGGAAGGGAATCGATCGATCCGGACAGGATCAATGCCTCGATCGTCTTTTTATTGACCACGGCCTGCGGCAAGCGCATGCAAAGATCCTTGAGTGATTGGAACGGGCCTCCCTTCTCACGCTCCGCGACGATCTCTGTCGCGACGGATTCGCCGATTCCCTTCAGCGCCATCAACCCGTAACGGATGGCTTCCCTCTCCTCGCCGGTCTCCGGATCGATTTCCTTCGTCGCCGAAAACCGGTATCCGCTGTGGTTTACGTCCGGCGGAAGAATCCGTATGCCCTGCTTTTTACAGTCAGCCAGGTACTGTAAAAACTTATCCTTCGATCCCATATAGGAAGTCATCATCGCCGCCATAAAGTGGAACGGATAGTGACAGCGAAGATAAGCCGTCTGATACGTGACCATCGCATAGGCAGCCGCATGGGACTTGTTGAACGCGTAAGCAGCGAAGCTCATCATCTGGTCCCAGAGCTGATTGGCGACATCCTCGGAGATACCGTTTTTCACACACCCCGTGATACCGTCCTTTTCCGAACCGTGCACAAACTTCTCACGCTCCCGCTGCATTACCTCGAATTTCTTCTTTGACATCGCGCGACGGACGTTGTCACTCTCCCCGTAGGAATATCCGGCGAGATCGCGCACGATCTGCATAACCTGCTCCTGGTACACGATACAGCCGTAGGTCGGCTTCAGGATCGGCTCCAGTTCCGGTGTTAAATAAGTGATCTTATCTTGATTCCGCTTTCCCTCGATATACTGGGGAATGAAGTCCATCGGTCCCGGACGGTACAGGGAGATCCCGGCGATCAGGTCCTCGATGCAGTCCGGCTTCAGCTGCTTCATGAAGTTTGTCATTCCTTCACTCTCGAGCTGGAACACACCAGAGGTTCCGCCGGCTCCGATCATTGAAAAGACCTCGGGATCCTCATAACTGATCTCACGCATATCCTCGACATTTCCCTCAGCGGCGTCCCGGATCACCGTGAGGTTTCGAAGGCCGAGAAAGTCCATCTTCAAAAGCCCCTGCTCCTCCAAAAGCGGCGCTTCGTACTCGGTAACGATTACCTTTGTATTCTCTTCTTTATCTTCCGTACTGGCGAGTGGTACGTAGTTAAGCACCGACTCGGGGGTGATCAGGACACCCGCCGCGTGCTTACCGGTCTGTCTCGGCAACTCTTCTAAGCGCAGCGCGAAGTCCACCACCTTCTTTACCATCTCGTCGCTTTCATAAAAATCCCGAAAATCCGGACTGACCTTCAGCCCCTCTTTCAGGCTCGTGTTCTGCGGGATTGTCTTGGTGATCTGCTTGCGATACATCGGCGCCAGTCCGAAGACGCGACCGACATCATCGACCACCGCGCGGCTTTTCAGCGTACCGAAGGTAATAATCTGTGCCACACGATCGGCACCGTATTTTTGTCGTACATAATTGATGACCTCTTCACGGCCGTCCGGCTCAAAGTCCACGTCGATATCCGGCATCGACACACGTTGCGGATTGAGGAAGCGCTCGAAGATCAGCTGATACTTCAAGGGATCGACAAGATCCGTGATCCACAGGGTATAAGATACGAGTGAACCCGCTGCCGAGCCACGCCCCGGTCCCACCGGGATCCCGTTCTCCCTCGCAAATCGAATATAATCCCACACGATCAAAAAGTAGTCGACAAAGCCCATCTGCTCGATGACCGAAAGCTCCGTCTCCAGCTGTTTCACATATGC
>JAEEGM010000119.1 GCA_016280325.1 Eubacterium sp.
GCTTTATAAAAAGCAGGACGCACCCCCGTGATCTGCTTGATCCGGTCAAGTACGTCCTCTTTGGAATTATAAAGATTGTCAAAAATAACCACATCGAAACCACGCTGGATGAGTTCGACGCAAGTGTGGGATCCGATATATCCGGTTCCTCCGGTGACAAGTATCTTCATGTATCCTCCCTTCGAGTTGCTCTCGATATAAGTTTTTAGGATTCGAAAGATTACTCTTCGTTCTCTTTTTCCACCTCAACGATAGCACTCTTCTGCATCGGGATGCGGCAATTTTTATTGCTGCCGAACTCCACGATGATGACATCATCACTCGGGATGTCGATAACGACACCGTAGAAGCCGCTGGTGGTAAGGATCGAATCGCCAACCTCGACCGCGTTCATCAGAGCTGCATGTTCTCTTTCTCTTTTCTTGTTCGGGCGGATCGCGATAAAGTAGAATGCCGCGATGATCACCGCATACAGTGCAATAATACCAACTGTTGAATTCATGTTTGTCTCCTTCCTATGCCACGGCGTCATTCACTCGCCATAGCGCTTATCTTTTCTTTTTTATATGAAGCGTAGCGTCCTTCCCGGATCGCTTCACGCGCTTCAACCATCATTGTATTATAAAAGTATAAATTATGCAAGACCAAAAGTCGAAGTCCCAACATCTCTCCGCTTTTTAAGAGATGGCGGATGTAGGCACGACTGTGATGACGGCAGGTCGGACAACCACAACCTTCCTCAATCGGGCGGTCATCTTTTTCATACTTCGCGTTGTTTAAGTTCATCTTGCCATGATTGGTGTAAGCATGTCCATGGCGGCCGTTTCGCGAGGGGTAGACGCAGTCAAAAAAATCCACGCCACGATCGATCGCCTCGAGAATATTTGCCGGCGTTCCGACACCCATCAGGTAGACCGGCTTGTCCTGTGGCAGATGCGGCACCGTCACATCGAGGACGTGATACATCTCCTCATGCGATTCACCGACTGCCAGCCCTCCGAGTGCGTAGCCGGGGAGGTCAAGCTCAGCAATCTCTTCAGCGTTTCGGATTCGGATGTCCTCGAGTGTTCCTCCCTGGTTGATCCCGAAGAGCATCTGCTTAGGATTGATCGTGTCCGGGAGCGCGTTCAGCCTCTCCATCTCCGCCTTGCAACGATGCAGCCAACGTGTCGTGCGGGCGACGGACTGCTCGATATACCCTCGATCCGCCTTGCTGGGCGGGCACTCGTCGAAAGCCATCGCTATGGTCGAGCCGAGGTGTGACTGGATCTGCATACTCTCTTCCGGTCCCATAAATATCTTGTGGCCGTCAATATGCGAGCGAAATTCCACACCTTCTTCTTTGATCTTTCTCATGCTTGCCAGCGAGAAGACCTGAAACCCGCCGGAATCCGTCAGGATCGGGCGATGCCAGTTCATGAATTTCTGCAGGCCTCCGAGTTCCTTCACGACCATGTCGCCCGGTCGCAGATGGAGATGATAGGTATTGCAGAGTTCGATCTGGGTTCCGATTCCCTCAAGGTCAATCGAGGATACCGCTCCCTTGATCGCCGCCACGGTGCCGACATTCATGAAGACCGGGGTCTCGACCGTGCCGTGGGGGGTCTCCATATGCGCGGACTTTGCTCGTCCGTCGGTCGCAACAAGTTGATACATTTGCTCTTCCTCAGGACGATTCGTATGCTTCCCGACTCGGAAGTAGCACATGCGCTAAATACCTCGTCGGGGGCGCATAACGAATCGTCCGATAACTATCTTCTAATTCCTTCCGCAGCATTGTTTATACTTTTTGCCTGAGCCGCACGGGCAAGGATCATTCCTTCCGATCTTGCGATCTTCCTTGCGGATTGTGCCGGAGGCTTTCTGCTCCTTGTAGAGCTCCTTGCGTCGTTCCTCGGTCAAAAGGGTGTCCCACTGCTCCAGATTGTAAAGCCAGTCCGCTCCGCAGTCGACCATATTTTTATAGAGAAGTTCCAGATCCATATCCAGTTTGACCTGCGTGTCCTCTTCCATCTCCTCGATGGGGTTCGGCTCCTTCAAACTGTCGTTGATTCCATCGAGGAATCCTACCATCATCGAAAGCGGCACTTCGTATTTGTCCGCGAGTTCCTTGACCGTCCCACTTACCACATTTTTCGGATCCGCGAGCAGTTGCTCGTAGATTCCCTTCTCAAGCTCGAAGTACTTCTGCCAGAACTTCTGACCGTCCTTCGTTGTCTGCATCTCTTCACTGTAGGCGTAATCACGCCAATCCTGTAATAAAGCCATAGGCTCCTCCTAGTCTTATTGGGTTGATTATGAACAGATATCACTATATCATACCGCCCATCAAAAATCAAGCAAAACCGTGTAAAAATGTCCTCATATTGTGCTTGATTTCTGTAGTCGGGTATGGTATCATAATACTTGGATGACGGGAGCGTCGTTTCCCGTGGAAATGGAGGGATTCTATGAGTTCGGAAGTACTTGCTTTGGTAGGATTGGGTGTAGCGGTTGGCGTTGTGATCATCGCCGTTATTGTGGTTGCTTCGGTTGTTTCGTCGGTTATCGGCGGCGCTGTGAAGGACACATTGGATGAAGATTGATAAGAGGTAAGGCGCTATGCGCCTTATTTTTTTACAAAAAATTGTCCCGGCCGGCATCAAACACGACACCGGTACGTAGACAATCCAAACAGAAATACCATAGAAAAGAAGGACAACAAACATGCTTACAACAGGAATCAAAGGAACAATGGAACGCGATGTAACCGATGGTCTGACCGCCAAAGCTATCGGAAGTGGTGAACTGGCGGTCTTTGCCACACCGGCTCTGATCGCGCTGGCGGAGGAGACCGCCTGGCGAAGTGTAGCAGATGAGTTGGAAGCCGGTCAGGGAACAGTCGGCACACGCATGGACCTCAGCCACATTGCTGCCACGCCGGTAGGCATGACGGCTCGCTGTGAGACGGAACTGATCGAGCTTGATCGGCGAAAGCTCACTTTTCATGTCGAAGTCTTCGACGATATCGAAAAAATCGCCGAGGGGACGCACGAGCGATTCATCGTTGATAACGCAAAATTTCAAGCCAAGGCGGACAGTAAATGTTAAGGGAAGCAATCGGATCGACCGGACCATGAGATAGATCGACCATGAGATAGATCATAGTTATGTAGTTCTAATATTGAAGGGAGAATGCTTATGAACAGAAAGAGATTGTCACTGGTTCTTGTTCTGGCACTGATCATCGGGATGCTGGGTATCAGCGGAGAGACGAAAAGGGCTGCCGCTGCGAGGATCAACCTCGGGGAGGCTGAGATGAACGGCGAGGTAGAGATCGTTCTTGATAAGGAATCTTATGTCTACACCGGACAGCCGGTCGAACCGATCTTTCAGGTTATCTACAAGGGAACCACACTGATACCCGGTACCGACTACGACTACATGATCCGGGACAACAACGAGGTTGGCTGGGGGCTCATCATCATTGACGGTGCCGGAGCATACGAAGACCGCATCTCGAAACTATTCAAGATTGAGGCGGAAGCCACACCAACTGCGACGCCGGAGGCAACGGCAACCGCGGACCCCACTGCGACGCCGGAGGCAACCGCCACACCGGAAGCAACCACAGTACCGTCTGCCACACCGACCGCCACACCTCCCGGCAAATATAAGATCGGTTCTTACAGCAAAAAGGTCAAGTTGAATCAAAGCAAGATCACGCTCTTTTATCTGAATAAAAAAGCGAAGAAAATTATATCAAACCAGATCATATACCAGTTCCGCGGGCATATGACGCTGAGTGTGTTGAACGCCAAATCAAAGACAAGTTTTTCCTCCGGTAACTCCGGCGTAGCCACCGTCAACAGCAGCGGTGTTGTCACCGCGGTAAAGCCCGGTAAGTGTACGGTTACCGCCAAGGTCGGATCGAAGAAATACAAGTGCAAGGTAACGGTAAAGAAAGCCTTTTCCTATTCCAAAGCTTACATCAAAAAACACGTTAAATGTTCCTTCAAGGACAATAAAAAAGGCGTCATCACGATGACCATCAAGAACAAGATGAATGTTCCGGTCTACGTCGCATACTGGCTGGACGAAGCCGGTGCCAGATCGTACTGGACCTACGACGGTGCTGTTCCTGCCAAGAAAACGATCAAACATTATATCCGAAAATGGAAACCCAAAGCCAAGGTTAAGTTCTACCGACTGGAGGTCGGCTTTACCGGAGGCGGCGGTCCTTCCAAGTTAAACGGACATTATGACAAATACGAAAAGACAACACTATACTGCTACGGTTCTGCCGAGATGCAACCGGTCACAAGCAAGCAGTTCAGTATCCGCTACTCCAACCTAAAGGTTAAAAAGAAAAAATCCGGCAATACTACCTACAACACGGTATATGCCGATGTCAAAATCACCAACAAGCTTCCCTACGGCGTATGGTGGACGATACCGTACAACGCGTACGCGCTCTTCTATAAAAAGAAAAAGCTTGTCAGCGCCATCGAGTTGTACACCTACGATATCGCCAAGAAAGCTTTCGGCCTGGATACCTATTATCTCCCCAAGGGCTTTCGGGGCACGGTCAAGCAACAGGAGATCAGTGGTCTCTCCGACGAACGCTGGGACGGCAAATATGACAAGGTCAAAGTAGTCTACAATACGCAGGACCTGAGAACCGACCGGATACAGTTTAAGTAAAACGGAAGGGCAACTTCCTACCGGTACACCACCCACATGCATGCAGAAACCTATTCCGTACACGACATATGCAAATAAAAATAACCCCACACGGATTTTACATTGTACCATCCATGTGGGGTTATTTATAATATGAGTTATTCCTTATTTCCCTTCGTATACCAACACGCTGTCGACATCGTAACCCGCAAGTTTTTCGCGTCCGTTCAGTCCGGCAAGCTCCATCAGAAAGATCAGTTTTACAACTTCGCCACCCAGGCGCTCCACCAACTTCGCCGCCGCGCCGATCGTTCCGCCGGTCGCGATCAGGTCATCCACGATAACTACCCGCTGCCCCTTCTCGATCGCATCGGTATGGATCTCAAGCGTCGCGGTACCGTATTCGAGTTCATACTCCTGCCCGATCGTCTCACAGGGAAGCTTTCCTTTCTTACGCACCAGAACAAACGGCTTTCCGAGCGCATACGCGAGCGGTGCACCGAAGATAAATCCTCGGCTCTCAGCACCGACCACCACATCGAAGTCTACGCCGTCCAAGAGTTTCTTCATCTCGTCGATCGCAAGACGGAATCCATCCGCGTCCTGCAGCACCGTTGTAATATCACGAAACATGATCCCCGGTTCCGGGAAGTCCGGAATCGTACGTACATAATCCTTCAGTTCTTTCATTGACACTTTCCTTTCTGCCGGCATCCTCCTACCAGCTCCCCTTTATCAAATCTCATAGTCATAGAAAAAAACAACCTTGTCACCCTTTTGAATGGAATACTTGCTGCATCCGACACCGGGAAGCTTACCGTTCACACTGTACTTCCAACCACTCTCAGAGCCGCAGTCAAACTCATACAGATTGCCGATCCCACTCACATAATATGTATCATACAACGGCGTGAACTTACTGTCAAGCAGGATGTCATGTTTTTCGCATATACGTTTCAGCGCTTCATACACCGATTCTCCTTTTTTATAAGTCAGATTCCCGCTGAAAAATACCCCGCTCTTCGGGATCACTTCCTCAAGTCCATCCCGCCAGAGATCCTTTTTATCCAGGATACGTTTGCACTCAATCGTAAATGAAAATGTCTCCTGTTTGGACTTCGCTGTCGCAGTCGGACTTGGCGATGCAGCCGGATCTGACTTCTCCTTCGCTCCGCTTCCGCCGGACGAATTGGAGGCTCCGCCCTTTTTCCCGGAAGAATCCTTGGACACATGCGCATCACCGGACTTACCGGATGAAGTCTTAGCGGCATCGCCCTTTTTAAAGGTCGCGGTAGCATCTTCGCTACCGGGTTCTTCACTACTTTCATCCGCCGCCTTCTCCGTATCCCGGGCCGCGGCTCCCGCATCCGGTGCCCCACTGTCCGCAAGCGTCCCGGCCGTCACACCGGTTCCCGTGACACTTACCAGCATGTCTTCCCTGCCGTAGTTCGTCTTCCCGGATTCGCCGCCGAACACGCCAATCCCGATCAGCACCCCGACCAGCACGATCCAGAGCGCACCGAAAACCGCGATTATTTTTCGTCTACTCATCATTATGCTTGGACTCCTTTTTGTCCGATGACTTCCTATAGTATCTCAACACATGTTTTACATAATCCGGATCGCCGTAAACACTGGTACCGAGCCGGTTCTTCATCATTTCAGAAAAACCACTCGCGCTTTCCTCCGAGTATCCTTCTCCCTTTTTCTTCTGCATCCGGATGTAGCCCATCCCATAATTGTACCCCTGGATTGCCAGTTTGATACGTTCGATATCCGCCGGCCCGCGCACCTCTGCCAGGCGCAGACAGTCGCGTAGTTCCTGCACTCCGCAGACGATAGATTCATCCGCGCCACCGATCGGCGGGTAGTGATTGTACCCACTCTCCTCTGCCTGCATCACATCCGGCTCCTGCCCGTCGGATTCCTGCCGGATCATCGCCAGGATCAATTCACGGTATTTATACACCTTATAAATCCTGCTATACTTCTCAACCAACTCCCTGTGGCTCTCCACACGGTTATTGACCTTGGCAACATACTTGGGAACGATTACCTTTTTCTGGCCATCCTCCTCGACCACCTCGATCTGGTTTTTCTGACGTTCTTTTTCAAACTGATCATCGGTACCACCTCCGAACAACGCGCGGATCCCTATAAAAATACCCGCTAAAACAGCGATCACGATCAGCAAAAATATCGTCACCTGAATACGGATTGCCCAGGGTGCCTTTCGGTACGCCCGGACAATCCGAATCATATACATTTCTTTACGGTGTCTTCTTCTCCCAGCCATGACTGTTTCCTTCGATTATTCTTCTTTATTCTCTTCTTTTTCCCTCGCTTCCAGCGCTTCTTTTCTTCGCTGATTCAACGCATACATGCACAGAAGTCCGGCGATAAATCCTCCGACAACACCTGCCATCGCGGCAATCGCGATCACACCGCCGTCGCCATTCTCAACACTCACGGAACCGACAACAGGTGCGCTCGCATCTCCGGCTTTTTCCGTCTCCACCTCCGGCCGCTCCTGCGGTTTCTCATCCTCACGCTCATAAAAATCATCGGCAGCTCTTACATAAGCAAGGGAGGTTTCACCATAATGATACTCGACGATTTTTTCCGCGTTTTTAAACCAGGTTCCTAACAGGACATCAAACGTAAGCTTTTTATCTGCCAGTTTTTTATCGTTCATTACTCCCGGCACCAGCTCACAGACAAAGTTTACCATGGTCGGCCATATCTTCTTGATCTTAGCATAGCCATCCTTACTCATGTTTGTTTTTAACGCGGGATCCACGATTGACCAAAGCTTGTCATAGTATGCCTGGTGATCGTCACTATACTGGCTTTGATCAAGGCCTCCCAGCATAGGCAAAAACAGCAACATCATCTCCCCTGACGAAAGACTCACTCCCTTGAAGGAATCCAGCATCAGCTTGAAAAATCCCTCCTGCGAGCTCTCCACGCAATACACATCGACCAGAGTTCGGATTGCCTCTTCTATCGTAACCGCTCCTTCGATCACTTCGCCGGAGTAGTGTTTTCTGCTCTTAAATACGGAACGCTCGATCGCATCCACCGTATTTTGGATAAATTCTTCCTGCGTCATCTTCAGCTTACTCTTTTTCTTGATCGCGTTGCTTTCCATGATCTTGTCATAGAGTCCGCTGACAACCTTTCCGTTTTCTACGACATCACCTTTTTCCAGATCCTTGTTCTCGACCGATTTGACATCTTTCTTGGCAAGATCACCTTTGCTTTGCATCGCTGTAAACAGTGTAAAAATATCAAGAGCATACATGTCAAATTCGTTATCCAACTTCACCTCGGATCCCATCTTGGCGAGTTGCTCATTGACCTTATCCAGGGATGCAAACCCGGTCATATCCTCAACCTTACCATTGAATCCGAAGCCGAGATCTTCCATCGGAAAATACAGAAAAAGATCTTTTTTATTTGAAACATTATGGATGTTTTCGTATACCGATTTGCGGTTCGACTCCAGTACGGCACGCGGTCCGGCAAAGCAGTATCCGTAAACCTGATCCGCCGAATACTTATCCGTCAGATTCCTGGCGAGGATATCTGTCACAGCGGCGCCGCGTGAGTGTCCGGTAATCAGGTATTTGGTTTTCGTCGCGTCGAGTTTTTTGTTCGTGATATAGGCATCCAGATCCTTCTCCACATAGTCCGCTGCCGTGGAGAACCCTTTGGCATCTCCCTCGGTACCGACCAGGAAATTGTTACCCCACTCAGCGCCATAGTTTCTGCTACGGATCACGGCCACTACAACGGTCTGTTCCTGACCATCGATTTTTATGGTTTTGTGACCGAAGATAGTCCCGGCTCCGTCCATCGTATCTTTCTGATAGGCATCGTTGGCTTCCACATCAGCAAACCCGCATTCACCAAGAATCTTCGCCACATTGGCATCCACGCCCGAAGCCCCGCTGAGATTCATGGCAAAACTTGACAGGTGGTTGTCATACGTTTTCGACGAACCTGCAAAGTAAGCGTCCGAATAAAAATAGTGAACACTCTTAGGAATCCCGCTCGCCCCGAACAGCACGATTCCCGATCCGCGGATCAGCTCCTGTCCCTCGTACTCACCGAGATAATCCGGCTTCTCCATACCGGCCAGACTCCGTTCGGCCTGAGCCGGAGAGAGCAGTATCGTTCCCAGTAACAAAATTGCCATCACACATGCCATAATTCGTCTTTTCATAATCCGTTCTCCTTTCCGTCTGAAATAATTTTTCTTCTTTTGAAAAAACACATGCACAACAGTCCCAATATAAATCCACCGGCCAGACCTCCGGTTCCGTAAAGAACCAGCCTCGTTCCTCCGATATGAGAACCTGTCGCCCCCGCTCCCGAACCGGATGCCGCCTCGCCGTATGTTTCCTCTACCTCCGGAATGGTACTCCCCTCTTCCCAAGCATCATCCTCGAGTTTCTGACCGGACGTTCCTTTTTTATAATACATCCATATACCGTCCACCTCATCATTGTAACAGAATTCCGGATCCACCAGATTCTGAATGGAATCCCTGCCAAACATCGTCAACGGTACATGCTTCAGGGAAGGGGCATTTTTCCCACCCGCCTTACCGGTTCTGCAGACGATGCTGTCTGCCAGGATGGGATCCCCCATCGTCGTATCCGTCGTCGTGTAAAGCGCCAGCCACTGCTTTCCGCCGTCTCCGTTCAGGTCGCCGCGGTCCTCGCGTCCGCAGCCCTCCTTATTCGGTTCACTCCGTTTAAGATTCCATGTGACCGCATGGTAGGTAACATATTTTCCGGCCTCATTCTCCGTATCAAAATCGATAATGGTCTTCGGAATCGGAAGCTGCTTGACATTGTGTTCCTTTTTCGTAACCTGGATGTATTCATATATCGAAATAGCCAATAACACCACACTGACAACCAGCATAGCCACGCCGAATATACGATATCCCACGGGGACCTTTCCCGTTGACTGCGCTTCCTTCAAAACTCCTATATCCGTAACCTCTCCCATGCTCTGAGCAAAGCTATCGTCCACCTCCGAAATAATATCATCCATTTCATCATAGATGGAAAGGTCAAAGTCAACCGTCATGTTATTCATGCCGGGACCGGGGATCTCCTCGATCACTGTGGTTACCGGAGCTTTATTCATAAAGAACAGTCCCATAGCGGCATAACCGACAGCGGCCATCGCGCAGAACAAAAATATCGCGTAAGCGGAATCTTCCTTTCTATTATACTCATCGGCCCCCATATACATTTCCGATGTAGCCTCCGAGGTCATCGCCGCGCCCTCTTCATACATAGCGCGGTCCACCCCCTCATAGATGGATACCGTTTCCAGTTTATCTATCGATCTGTCCAGTTTTTTATCCACCGTATCAAATTCTTTTTTACTATACGTTCTGTTCTTACGGATGATAGTTCCCTCAAAAAGATCGGTCGGATCGATCATTTTCAGGATACTTCGCTGCCCGGGTGAAAGCGCGAATACCAAAGGATATAGCTTTGTGATATCATCCTCAAAGGTTTTCTTATTGACCATAAACAGATGATACAGGGATTTCTTTCCGTATTTAATCCTTTTGAGGCACTCTGCCATCGCCGTGTCACTGGCATCCATGCACAAGTCGAGACTCTCCACGACCGTACGGTCTTCCTCCTCAAAA
>JAEEGM010000120.1 GCA_016280325.1 Eubacterium sp.
AACCACGATCCGATGGCTTATGCGATGCGGTATCTGAACTTCCGGAAAAAATACAATCCGTTCGATGACGGAAGAGCGTGCAACAAGGTATTCTCGCTGATGCGAAAGCTGGCACCGACGCATGAGAACAGTCTTTTGAATCTGACCAAGGACGACAATTGGATGGAAGACCAATAAAGGAAGACATTAAAAATAAATATAGCTTATCAAAAATTAACAGGAGGATTAATTTATGGGAAAGTACACGGAGCTGCGCGACCAATTGACACTCGAGGAAAAGGTGGCATTGATCCATGCCTCGTCATTTTTCAATTCGGGATATGTAGAGAGACTGGGTATCCCGCCATTGAAAATGGATGATGGCCCGAACGGTGTCCGCCAGGAATTCGAGCCCGACTGCTGGAAGCCGTTAGGGGATACGGCGGATCTGGTAACCTGGATGCCGAGTAACACCTGCCTGGCGACGACCTGGAGCAAGACACTTGCGAAGAAGTTCGGTCAGGTTCTCGGCGAAGAAGCCAGAGGCCGCGGAAAGGACGTGATCCTCGCACCGGGTATCAACATCAAGCGTACCCCACTCTGTGGACGAAACTTTGAGTATATGAGTGAGGATCCGGAGCTGATCTCCGAGATCGTGGTTCCTCTGATCAAGGGGATTCAGGAGAATGATGTGGCAGCCTGTGTAAAACACTACGCGCTGAACAACCAGGAGCTGGAGCGTCTGCTTGTCGAGGCGAAGGTCGATGAGAAGACACTTCAGGAGCTGTATCTGCCGGCGTTTAAGAGCGCGTGTATCGACGCTGACAGCTACTCGATCATGGGAGCGTACAACCGCGCGAACGGCGAGTATTGCTGCAACAATAAGCATCTTCTGGTGGATATCCTTCGTGATATGTGGAATTATACGGGTGTCGTTGTCTCTGACTGGGGCGGCGTACAGGAGACGGAAGCGACGATCGATCACGGTGTGGATATCGAGATGAGCGTATTCCCGGCGTATTCGGAGTACTTCTTAGCCGATCCGTTGATCGAACTTGTCAAGGCCGGTAAAGTGGACGAGTCGAAGGTTGACGAGCGTGTGGATCGTATTCTCGCGCTGATCGAGAAACTCCATATCGGCGAGCCTGAGCACAAGCAGGGCTGCTTCAACACACCGGAGCATCAGGAGATTATTGAGGAGATCGCCGAAGAAGGCATCGTCCTTTTGAAAAATGACAAGAAGCATCTGCCGCTCTCGCCGCTCCGTGAGGACGGAACCCATAAGAGAATCCTTGTGGTCGGTGATAACGCGACGCGTAACAACGGACTCGGTGGCGGGTCGTCTGAGATCAAGATGCTGTATACCATCACGCCGATGCTCGGTCTTCCGATGACGCGTGGCGGTGATATGTATTATAAATGGATGCCGGGATACTATCTCGACAACGAAAATGAGCTTTCCATCAACGATGAGTGGCAGGCATCGAGCCTGGACGCGCTCGAGAAGGTGGAGTCCGGCGAAGAGGAAGGTACCTACGCTGAGCTCGTCAAGGATATGGTTATGTATGAGCCGGAGAAGCCGGACGAAGAGGCGATCCGCAAGGATTATGAGGAGAGGATCCTCCCGCGCCAGAAGAAGTTCCGCGAGGAAGTTCTGGCAGCCATTCCGGACTACGATGAGGTTATTTTTATCGGTGGTCTGAATCATGCCTTTGACGTTGAGGGGTATGATAAAAAGACAATCACACTGCCGTATGCACAGGATGAACTGATCGAGGCGATGGCGGCAGCGGCCGGTGAGAAGCTGACGGTAGTGCTGATGTGTGGTTCTGCGGTAGAGATGCCGTGGATCGATAAGGTTCACAACCTCCTTCAGATGAGTTATGCCGGTGAGAATGGCGGACTGGCTCTCGCACGCGTGCTTTACGGTGATGTGAATCCGTCGGGCAAGCTTCCTGAGACGTATCCGATCAGGCTTTCTGACACGCCGACTGAGAAGTACGGCTCCTATCCGGGTGAGATCGGACCGGAGGGCCATCGTGTCTGCGAGTATACGGAGAAGCTGATGGTCGGCTACCGCTACTATGAGACGGAGAAGGTGGATGTCCTCTTCCCGTTCGGTTACGGAGAGTCGTACACGACCTTTGCGATTGAAAAATGCGATTCCAAAGTGACCGGTTCACTTGGCGCGGATCTTGCAATCGAGGTGAGCGGTATCCTGAAAAATACAGGCTCACGCACCGGTAAAGAGGTTGTCCAGCTTTATGTCGGACTGCCGGAGAGTGATCAGCCTGTGAAGCAGTTGAAGGCCTTTGAGAAGATCGAGGTATCACCGGATGCGCCGGTGCCGTTCCGTCTTGTGATCGGTGAGAAAGAACTGGAGACCTTTGATGTGCCGGCGAATTCGTTCAGCGCGAAGACCGGTGAATACAAGCTGTATCTGGGAACATCAGTAAAGGATATCGTATACGAGACGAAGTTCACGTTGTGATACCATATGACAAAGGGACGCCTGCCGGTCAGGGGGCATCCAAAGGGACGCCTATTAGGGCATCCAGAGGGACTCCTTTCAGGAGTCCCTCTCAATTTCTGAGTATGATGGGGAGAAGATGCTGCTTCCGTACATCTTGTAATACCCCCTGAAGATTCGATCCGTCGCGATCTTCACGCCCTCCGGTTCGGTTCCGAGTAAGATCACCAGGAACTGTTGGCGGTTGTAGCGCGTGACGACATCCACGTCGCGGATCGTCTGTAGGATGGACTGCTCCATATAATACATGGCACGCTCCAGATCCTCGTCATGTGGCGCCTGCTCGCCCGCGGGATCCAAAGAGATCAGGATCAGACGGAACTTGTGAGAGAAGCGCCGTTCGAGATTTCCGATAAACTCATACAGTTTGGTAAACTGACGATACTCGACATCCAGAGCGCCCTCGTAACTTCCGCTGTCGCGAAGCGCGTGGATCATTTTTTGCGTATCGGCCGGATCGATCACGATCCCTTCGGTCGCCTCGCTGTAAAAACCGTATCCGTGTTTGCCGGTCTGTTTTGTCTGATACAGCGCCTTGTCCGCGCGTATGTAGATGTTCTCGTAAGTATCCTCCGGCGTGCTCATCGCCGCGCCGGCAGACAGGGAAGCGACGGAGAGGGCCAGATCTTTGCTCTTTTTTTCTTCAAACTCATCGATGATCGTTTCGATCCTTTTTTTGATCCGATCCGTCGAGGTCTCCTTGACAAAGAGGATGAATTCATCGCCGCCGAGTCGGCAGCAAAGCGCATTCTCACTGTTCTCCGTCAGGGTGTCTCCCACCATTCTGAGCAGCCGGTCGCCGGCCTCGTGACCGATCGTATCGTTGATCTTTTTGAGATTATCTACGTCGAAGAAGATATAGCAGCCGGCACACTCTGTCATGGCCTGCGCGATGGCCGATTCTCCGGCGGTACGGCTCATGACACCGGTCGTGATATCGATCTCCTCGGCAGCGTTCTGTGTAGCGAAGGATTCCATGACATCCTGCAAAAGCGCAGACGATGCTTCGAGATTCTCACTTTCCTCCGTTACATCGGACTTCATGATATCATCAAAGCGTCTCTGATCCCACAGGTCGATAAAAATATCCACGAGTTCCGGATCAAATTGCTTTCCGGCTCCCTCGGCCAGCTCACGGTGAATGTATTTTTCATCACAGGCTTTTCGATAGATACGATTGGAACTCATCGCGTCGAAGGAATCGGCGATGGCGACGATCCTCGCTTCGATCGGGATATCTTCACCCGAAAGACCCCGGGGGTAGCCGGTTCCGTCATAACGTTCGTGATGGCTGAGAGCCACGACATCCGCGGCTTCGATCATGACACGGTTTTTCAGGATCTCACCACCGATCGTTGTATGTGAGCGGATAATATCGAATTCAACATCGGTCAGACGTTTGGGGTTATTGAGGATCGAATCCGGGACGCCGATCTTTCCGATGTCGTGAAGAAGTGCGGCGTAGCGGAGTTCGCTTACCCGTTCCCTGTCCCAGCCGAGCGCCTCAGCTACGAGAACTGAGTAGGCGCTGACACGGGTGGAGTGACCGCGCGTGTAGGTGTCCTTGGCGTCGATCGCGTGAGCCAGTGTCTGGATTGTCTGTAGTGACATCTGCTCGATGCGACGGCTTCGTTCCTCGGCAACCGCTGTCTGTTTTTTGACCTCCTCGTTCAGCCGGTCGGTATACTCATTCTCAAAAAGGATGCTTCGATGGTACTGGACCATGGCGATGGAAGAAAACACCGCCATACTGGCGAAGAGTAGAGGGAATCGCGAAATAAAATCCTCCGAATAGTATTGGTTCAGATTAAGGTTTAGTGGTGCGTAGAATATGACGAAAAAATAGACCGTGTAGTATAGGGACAGGATGATACTGTATTTAACGCTGACGAAATACCCCATCCCGACCGGCAGGAGAAAGGACCACAGGATACCGGTTCCCCCGGCAGCTCCGGTCGGTGCGTAGTAGGTAAAGACAAAAATACAGAAAAGAGTCGGTGCTAAGATGGCGATCTCGCGGTTCTTTTTCACACCGGCGAAAAAGGCGCACGCGGAACCGGCGACAAAGGTTATGATCGAGAAGATCAGAGCTAACGCGGTGCCGTGAATCAGATTAATGATGATCAGAACGAGCGCGAGAAACACAGTAAAAAGACTGACAGCGGTCAAAGCTTTCAGGTTGGCTCTTTTCCGGGCTCCGGTATAGATGGACCGATTCAGATCGGACCATACCTCAGATACTTTTCTAATCAAGTCCTCTTTCTACTCCCTTTTTCATCATGAATCATAGAACTGCTGACCGCCTTCGGTAACGAGACGCTCGGTTCTCGGATATACATAGATATTGTCGTTGTCTGCGTTATCAGACAGATACGCTGCAAACTTTGCCGCATGCCACTTGGCCATATCCAGGTTGTGCATGAGATAGTTGCCGCAGTTCTCCGCTGACGCGCCGGGGACATCGGTTGCGTCCTTGACAGAGTCAAAGGCTCGAAACAGCAGATCGTGGATTTCCTTCGGCGCCCGGTTTCCCTTGAGAATCAGGTAAAAGCCGGTCAGACATCCCATCGGTCCCCAGTAGATCACTTCGTCCTTCCAGTCGGGATCGTTGCGAAGGAAGGTGGCGATGAGGTGCTCGAGCGAGTGCATCGCGGCCACGTCGATCGCGGGCTCCACATTCGGCTTGGTGACGCGGATATCATAGGTTGTTATTTTATTTCCGTCAATCACATCCACACGGCTCTCAAAAATGCCGGGGATGATCAGGGTATGATCCACGGAAAAACTTGGTATCAGATCCATTTTAGTACCTCCTTATGGTTCGAAAACAAAAAAACTCATGTCCATTGTATCGAAAAACAGACGAAAAATCAAGAAAAACATGAGCGAATTTGTGTCGGGATATTTTTCATGTTGCCTTAAAAAAGACATTCGAATCGGGTATAATTACTCTATACTATCCGTAAGGGAGGTAAGAAACTCGACTGTGTTGTGCAAGTCGATGCTGCCGAGCGCATCGACTGTCCAAACAGCCCTGATCCGACACGCGTTCTGGATGAACGCGTGCGGTGCCTCGCAACAAGTGCTCGGCATGAGGTGAAGCCTATGAAAAGAAAACACATTTTGAGTGTCGGACTGCTTCTGTTTTTTTTAGGGGTCACGCTGACCGTATCCACTTCGCACGCCAAGACATACACGGTCTCGCCGAAGACCAAGCCTTGTGATAAGACGGCGAAGTACGGAAACTACAATAAAAACACCAAGCATTTTTATATGCTTCGTTCCTACCTGAACAAGATTACCAAGCAAAAGGGAGGGACGCTGGTGCTGAAGAAGGGGACCTACAACATCCCCAATACACTTTTTGTGTCCTCAAAGACGAAGATTGTTCTGAAGGAGGGCGCGGTTCTCAAGAAAACGAAGAAGGGTGGCCCACTCCTGAAAGCATCGTCGACGATCTTTCAGTTGATCAGCGAGTCGAAAAAGAATAAAAAGGGTGCCTACGGCAAGCATAACGGTGAGCATGACATCTCGATCACCGGCGCCGGAACGATCGATCTGAACAAGGTAAAGACCGGCACGACACCCGTGATCGGTATCGTGATGGGACACAACAAAAACATCACGTTCGACGGTATCACGTTCAAAAATATGTGCTACGGGCATATGATCGAGATGGATGCCTGCCAGAATGTAACTGTTAAAAACTGTACCTTTACCGGGCATGCCGCTTCCGGGAAGTGGAATAAGGAAGCGATCAACCTGGATGTTCCCGATCCGAACCGTGACGGCTTCAACGCGGTATGGAGCAAGAAGGACAAGACGCCGAACGAGACGGTTGTCATCGATAACTGTGTATTCAACAACTTGGAGACCGGTGTCGGAACACATCGTTATACCGGCGGTGTCTATCAGCTTGGTGTATCGATCACAAACTGTACCTTTACCAAATGCCAGACAGCCGTCCGTATCCTGAACTATAAGGATCCCGTGATCACGGATAACACCTTCCGCGACTGTGATCCGAATGATCGCTATCCGTATTCCCTGTTTTTTGCCGGGCTGAGAGGGATCACGTTTGCGAGAAATTCATTTGAAAAATGCTGTTATAGGGCGGATGCCGGACATCAGCTTTTGCAGTTTTGGACATCGATGGAGTACGATGCCAAGCAAACCATCTATGATCCGGTTCACTCGGAGATCAGCAGGGAGGACGCGGAACTCTTCGCGACCAATACGGCGAAAAACTGCGGAAGAGTGCTGCTCTACGGCGGAGAGCCATATGAGGATGTCAGCCTTGATTTTTCGGACTATACAAACTGGGCCGGGTGATATCATGGATCGCACTCATGAATCGTGTTCGTGAATCGGAGAGGTGTTTTCCGAAACGAAAAAAAGCGAAATAACTCGAATATTCTTCTTGATTTTTGCTGATATTTTCGCTATAATATAAGTATCTATCCATGTGTCTTTTTGGTTCGTAGTGAGGAGGTGTTGCGAATGGGAATTGGTCCTGTCTCCGGAATCGGAGGTATTTTTCCCGTGTATTCAGCGATGCCTGTGACTCCCGTGGGAGGAGTCGGAGCGACGAGTCCGAGAACAGATGGTGTGGCAGCGGCTGTGGCCGGTGTCGGAAGCGCGACGGGGATACAGAAGCCCGGTTCGATCGATACGACCGGACACAAGATCGGCTCCGACGGAAAGCCCGAACCTACCAAAGAGGATAAGCGTGTCGGCAAGGCCGAGTGTGAGACCTGCAAGAATCGAAAGTACGTAGACGGATCGAATGATCCGGGTGTTTCGTTCAAGGCGCCGGCTCATATCGATCCGAGTGCGGCACCGGGGCGCGTGATGGGGCACGAGCAGGAGCATGTGGCACACGCGAGAGCCGAGGGCTCCAAGGAGAACAAGGAGCTGGTATCCGTATCCGTGACGTTGCACACAGCAGTGTGTCCGGAGTGCGGGCGCGTGTATGTATCCGGTGGTGAGACGAACACGACGATGCGTACCACGAGCGGTGATAACAAGAAAAATGACGCAGCGAAGGCGATGATGAACGGGTACAAGGGCGTTCAGAATCCATACGAGCGTGAGATGAACAAGCAGTTGGCGATGCACGGCGCGGGGCTGAACTTCAGCGGTACCGCGTGACCCTGCGAGGGTACGCCGTGTGAGATGATTTTTGAGATCCTACAGTAAGTGAACATTATTGGTGCTACTGTTTCCAAGTAATCCGGTATTTGAAAACAGCAGCACCTTACCGGCTGTTCGCGAGGGACGTGAGCGGCCGTTTTTATTGCGCACGCCCGCATAGGGAAGTCCGCACTTTCGGTGCATGTGGGCGGCGCGCGAGTTGGGGCGTAGCCCTACCCGATCTTATAAAAGGAGACAGAGTGAAATGGATATTGTGAAAAAAATAGCCGGGGAGCTGAGTATCAAAACATGGCAGGTTGAGGCCGTGATCGGGCTGATCGATGAGGGAAATACGATCCCGTTTATCGCGAGATACCGCAAGGAGAAGCATGGCTCACTTGATGATGAGCAGCTTCGCGAACTCGATGAGAGACTTCGTTACCTGCGCGGACTTGAAGAGCGCAAGGAGACGATCCTGGCATCAATTGAGGAGCAGGGAAAGCTTACGGATGAACTTCGCGCGCAGATCGAGGCGGCGGAGACGATGGTGCTTTTGGAGGATCTGTACCGTCCGTACAAGCAGAAGCGTCGCACCCGCGCGACGATCGCGAAGGAGAAGGGACTGGAGCCTTTGGCGGATGCGGTTTTTGCTGATCAGAGTTGTGATCCGGAGACCCTGGCGGTCGCCTATATCGATCCGGAGAAGGAAGTGGAGACCGTCGTCGATGCGCTGGCCGGCGCGATGGATATTCTGGCGGAGCGTTTTTCCGACGAAGCGGATTACCGTACGGAGATCCGTCGCCTCACGCGTGAGGAGGGATCAATGACTGTCGCTGAGAAAACAGGGAAAGGCTCAAGTGATGAAGAGAACGCAGAAACGGCAGGGGCATCAAGAAGCGCATCAAAGACTGCTGAGAATAAGAAGCTTCAGGAACGCAAGTCCGTTTACGAGACCTACCATGACTTCTCATCACCGCTGAAGAAACTTCAGGGGTACCAGGTGCTGGCGATCAACCGCGGTGAGCGTGAGAAGTTTTTGACGGTCAAGATTGAGGCGCCGGAGGAGGAGATCCTTCACCGACTCGCCGGACAGCTGATCACGGACTACGAGAAGAGTCTCGCAACCCGATATGAAGGCAAGTCGATTGAGGATTTGAAAAATGATCCGAAAGGGCTCATTTTTATCACGATAGCGGATAGTTACAAGCGTCTGATCGCGCCTGCGATTGAGAGGGAACTGCGCAGTGACCTGACGGAAGTCGCTGAGGACGGAGCGATAAGAGTCTTCGGCAAAAACCTCACGCAGCTTCTGATGCAGCCGCCGATCCGGGATCAGGTTGTGCTCGGATGGGATCCGGCATTTCGAACCGGGTGCAAGCTGGCCGTGGTAGACGGTACCGGTAAGGTGCTGCACACGGTCGTGGTCTATCCGACGGCACCGCAGAACAAGATTGAAGAGACCAAGAAAACGGTCAAGGCATTGATTGACAAATACGATATTACGTTGATCTCTGTGGGGAACGGGACGGCGTCCCGCGAGTCGGAGATTGTGATCGCGGATATGCTTCGCGAGATCAACAAGCCTGTCCACTATGTGATCGTGAATGAGGCCGGCGCGAGTGTCTACTCCGCAAGTAAGCGCGCGACCGAAGAGTTCCCGGAATTTGATGTGGGGCAGAGGAGTGCGGTGTCCATCGCGAGACGCCTTCAGGATCCGCTGGCGGAGCTTGTCAAGATCGAACCGAAGAGTATCGGGGTCGGTCAGTATCAGCACGATATGAATCAGAGCAAACTCTCTGAGGCGTTGGGAGCCGTCGTAGAGGACTGCGTAAACCATGTCGGTGTGGATCTGAATACCGCCTCGGCGTCACTGCTGGAGTACGTATCCGGCGTGTCCAAGCCGATCGCGAAGAATATCGTCGCATACCGTGAGGCGAACGGACGGTTCCACTCGAGGAAGGAACTTCTGAAGGTGGCAAAGCTCGGGCCGAAGGCCTTTGAGCAGTGCGCAGGTTTCCTTCGTATCATGGGCGGCAAGGAACCTCTCGACGCGACAAGTGTTCACCCGGAATCCTATCCGGCGGCGAAGGAACTGTTACATGACGTCGGTTTCGACGGGGAGGATCTGGGAAGCGGTGTCACCGGCCTGTCGCTGATGACGAAGAACAAGGAACGACTCGCGGAGAAACTGGGACTGGGTGTCGAGACGCTCTCGGATATCATCGCCGAGTTGGAGAAGCCCGGACGGGATCCGCGTGATGAGATGCCGAAGCCGATCCTGCGTGGAGACGTACTCGAGATGGAGGACCTGAAGGAAGGAATGATCCTGAAGGGCACCGTTCGAAACGTCATCGATTTCGGCGCTTTTGTCGATATCGGAGTGCATCAGGACGGTCTTGTCCACATCTCGCAGTTGACGGATAAAAAGTTCGTCAAGCATCCGTTGGATGTCGTGAGTGTCGGTGATATCGTCGAGGTTAAGGTGCTCGGCGTTGACATGAGAAAGAAACGAATCTCGCTGACGATGATTCTGTGAGGTTAGGGAGGATTACTATGCCGATTGAATTTGAAGTAAAAATGGACGCGAAGAGCCTGAGTGGTTTTGTTCTGTACCATAACTATGTACGACCCGGCGGCCTGATTGGTCTGCTGCTTTCCGTAGCGGCTATCGTGGCATTGATCATCCGTTGGGATTCCTGGACGGGAATGCAGCGTTGTCTTTTGATCGTGCTGGCACTTCTGTTTCTCGTATTCCAACCGTTGATGCTGATGAAGAAGGCCCATACGCAGTTGCAGTCGGGAGCATTTTTATTCCCGATGAGTTATTCGTTTGGAGAGGAGACCTTCTCGATCGCGCAGGGGGAGAATAAGGAAGACTTTGTCTACGCGGATATCCGCAAGGCGGTTCTTCATAAAAATGTGATCTATCTGTATATGACGGCGGTGTCGGCGTTTATCATACCGCGCGGTGCGTGTGAGGAATTTGACCGATTGAAGGAACTTGTGAAGGAAGGAAGACGGACAAGGTGACATAAGGTCCTGCGGATTGTGATGTAAGCGGAGGAAGTATGAGCAAAGAAGTGATCGAAACGATGAGCGAGGCGGAAACGCTTACGTTCGGGGAGAAGATCGGAAGAGAGGCGGCGGCCGGGGATATTTTTCTGCTGGAAGGGGATCTCGGCGTCGGTAAGACCGTCTTTGCCAAGGGGGTTGCATTGGGTCTTGCTATCACCGAACCGGTGGTGAGCCCGACCTTCACGATCGTGCACGAATATGAGGGACGTTTGCCGCTGTATCATTTTGATGTATACCGGATCGGGGATCCGGATGAGATGTATGATATCGGATTTGATGAGTATCTTTTCGGTGAGGGCGTGTGCCTGATCGAGTGGCCGTCGCAGGTGGAGGAGTTGTTGCCGGAGACGGCGGTCCGGATCACGATCGAAAAGGAACCGGAAAAAGGGATGGATTATCGCAGAATATGCGTGGAGCGTTGATCAGAGAAATCATGTAATGTAACCGGAAGCGTGAGAAGACTCTGAGTGCTTCGGAATGTGAGGAAAAAGAATGAAACTATTGTCGATTGACAGTTCTGGACTTGTGGCAGGTGTGGCACTTCTGCTGGATGATGTGCTCGTCGGTGAGTATACGATCCACAATAAAAAGACGCATAGCCAGACACTTCTCCCGATGATCGCGGATATGCTCGCGATGGCGGAAGTGGATAAGCATGAGTTGACGGCGATCGCGGTGGCAGCGGGGCCCGGTTCCTTTACGGGACTTCGGATCGGTGCAGCGACGGCCAAGGGACTTGCACAGGCGCTCGAAATTCCGGTTGTTCCGGTATCGACGCTCGAGGGACTGGCCTACAACCTGCAGGGAATCGATTGTCCGGTATGTCCGATCATGGACGCGAGACGGTCGCAGGCTTACTATGGGATCTTCGATGTGAGCGGCACGATGCCGGTGACGCTTTCTGCGGAAGCGGCGGAGCCGATAGAGGATGTGATCGAAAAGGTCCGTGAGATCGGCAAGCCTACATTTTTCCTGGGGGACGGCGTACCGGTCTTCCGAGAACGGATCATCGAGGCGCTCGGTGAGTACCGTTCGGACAGCGAGCTGTCGGGTACCGGACTGGCGTGCTTCGCCGGTGATGCCGTTCGCTATCAGCGCGCGTCTTCGCTCGCGGCACTCGGCCGGATCTACCTGGAGGACGGAAGACAGGTTGCGGCTCATGAATTCGTTCCGCGCTACCTGCGCATGAGTCAGGCGGAACGCGAGAGAAAGAGCCGGGGTGAGTAATATTTGAGTGCGCCCGGCAGATGCCATGGACAGGGATATGACGCGGCTGTTCCGTGCGCTTGACGAATGCGTCATTTTTGTGTTATAATAATATGAATTATTTTGATCTCGGAGGGAGAATCGCGATGCTGGATGTGTGTTTGCTCGGAACGAGCGGTATGATGCCGTTACCTCGACGCGCATTGACAGCGTTGATGACGAGATTCAATGGCAGCAGCCTTCTGATCGACTGCGGAGAGGGGACACAGATCACGATCCGTGAGAAAGGATGGAGCCTGCACGATGTCGATATCATCTGCATCACCCATGTGCACGGCGATCATGTCGGAGGAATACCGGGGCTGCTTTTGTCGATGGGAAATTC
>JAEEGM010000121.1 GCA_016280325.1 Eubacterium sp.
AAGCGTATCCACCTGCAGGAAATTCGCTCCGGAGGTCTTCGCTCCGACCGATGTTCCCAGAAGGATAACAACGATATACATAAGCGCGTTTGACGCCGTGTCCGTCAGCTGCTTGACCACGCCCGACTCACGGAACAGGTTACCAAGCATCAGCATACCGACAAGCGGTGCCGTCGACGGAAGAATCAGACATACCACAACGGTAACGACGATCGGGAACAGGATTCGCTCCAGTTTGGAAACCGGACGCAACTGATCCATCTTGATACGTCTCTCTTTTTTCGTCGTCAAAAGCTTCATGATCGGCGGCTGTATGATCGGCACCAGCGACATGTACGAATACGCCGCGACCGCGATCGGTCCCATCAGATCCGTCTGCCCCAACTTACCGGCAAGGAAGATCGAAGTCGGTCCGTCCGCACCACCGATGATCGAGATTGCTGCCGCTCCCTTTCCATTGAAGCCCATCACGATCGCCATCAGATACGCACTGAAAATACCAAACTGCGCCGCCGCTCCGAGAAGAAAACTCTTCGGATTGGCGATAAGAGGTGCGAAGTCCGTCATCGCACCGACACCGAGGAAAATCAGCGACGGCAGGATACTCCACTCATCCAGCTTGAAGAAATAGCTGAGGAGCCCGCCCGCTTCACCGCCTGCGGCGTCCTTCATAATATCCGGATAAATATTCACCAACAGCATACCGAACGCGATCGGTACCAGAAGCAACGGCTCATAACCCTTTTTGATTGCCAGGAATAAAAACAGAAAGGCAACCAGGATCATGACGTAATTGCGCCAATCCAGCGTCCCGTTGAAGAAGGCTGTCTGGTGAACCAGATTTTCCAATAGTTCCATTTTTGCCTCCTTAGTTCAACGTAGCCAGTGTATCGCCTGCCTCGACAGCTGCGCCGGATGCCACATTGATCGTTGCGATCGTCCCATCCTGCGGTGCCACTACCTCGTTCTCCATCTTCATTGCCTCGAGAAGAAGGATCACATCGCCCTTCTTGACAGCCTGTCCCTCGGAAGCCTTTACCGAAAGAATCTTGCCCGGCATCGGAGCCTTGACAACTACGGATCCTGCTGCGCCGGAAGAAGCCGGTGCCGCGGCCGGAGCCGATGCAGGTGCTGCCGACGGTGCAGGAGCTGCGGCCGGTGCTGCTGCAGGAGCTGCCGACGGTGCGCCGCCTGCCCTCTCCTCGACAGTTACATCATACATGTTTCCATTCACTGTAATCGTATAATTTTTCATCTTACCCTCCATCTCGCATTGCGAAAACGCTAAATGCTAAAATCTTATTGTTTTTGTGAAAATATTCTTAAGTGTTATAATCTTACACTTTTTATTAAAAATCAACTTTCGAAAGAAACACATGTGTTTCTTTCAGGCGAATAGGCCTGCCGTCTGATTTCATCATCCGGCCTTTTCGGATGATAGAAATCAGATTCGCCTTCAGATCCGCCTTTTAATAGATCTAATCACCAAACCATCCGGAGATACCGGCACGCCGGTCTCTTCCGTCATTGTCGCCGCGATTGCTGCCGCGATCACCGCTACCAGTTCAGTATCCGCCGCCTTCTTCACAGGCGCCTGACCTCTGGCCGGAGCCACCTTCTGAACAGCGCTCTCATCACTACCCTTATCCTTCTTCGGCTTATTCGCAGCCGCTCTCTCCTTCTTATCAAAGAGCTTCGGTACGAAACGAAGCAGATAGATCACGAAGGAGATCAGGATCAGAACAGCAAAGACTGTTCCCATCGCCACACCGGTGTGCATCAGGGCAACCGGGATTGTAATCTCTTCTCCTGCCATACGGTCACCTCATTCCGAACATCTGAAGTCCATAGATCAGATGCTTTCTTAAGTCTGCTACCGGAATCACATTGTCGACATAACCACGCTTAGCCGCGGCCGATGCCCCCTCCTGCTGCTCCCGATAGGTTTGCTCATCGACACCGACTGCCTCAGCGGCAAGTTTTGCGTCCATCGATCCCACCTTAGCCGTGTCGAGCGCCAATACCAGATCTGCTCCCACATGCTTGGAGTTCATCGACAGATAAGAACTTCCATATGCTTCTCCGATGATCGCGTTGATCTTCGGTACATCGGAGCTTGCGAATGCGTACGTCAGATCCGCCACCTTGCGGGCAATCGTTTTTTCCTCACACATGCAGGACGCATAGGACTTCACGTTGGTCAATGTGATGATCGGAAGTCCGAAGGAATCACAGAAGTACACAAGCTGCTCAGCCTTGCGACAGCCTCTCGTGGAAAGCACGCCCTCTTCGGTGTTCGCGATCACACCGACGGTCTCTCCGTCGAGTGCCATCAGTCCGACTACCATCTCCTTACCAAACTCAGGTTTAAGCTCCACGAAGGAATTCGCGTCCGCTACGGCCTCGATTGCCTCACGTCCGTAACCCAGTGTTCCGATGGTTCGATTCTTATCATCGGAAGTCGTAACGACCGCCGGCATACCGGCATTGGCCGGAAGCAGCGTCACAAGCTCACGGAGCTTTCCGAGAACCTCTGCCTCATTCTCACATACGATATCGACATTGCCTGCCTCTGCCTGGAACGTAGCGGCTGACGTGTCGCATTTTTCCTTGAAGTTTCCGGCAACGGCATTCGGCGAATTCACAAAGAGTGAACCGGTAGCCGCGTCCATCACTGTGATATCCGAAAGTCCGGCCGAGATTGCCACACCGCCGCCACAGCTTCCGAGGATTGCTGTCAGCTGTGGGATCACACCGCTTGCCTGAACCTTCTTCATATAAATCTCACCAAATCCGGCGATCGCATCCAGAGACTCCTCGATACGGATTCCGGCACAGTCGATCAATCCGATGATCGGCGCGCCAGCCTTGATCGCCATCTGATAAAGGGAAGCGATCTTCTTCGCGTGCATCTCTCCGATCGCACCGTTCATCGCTGCCGCATCCTGGCTGTAGACGAAAACCAGGTCCTCTCCGATCACACCGTAGCCGGTGATCACGCCGTCAGCCGGGATTTCTTTCTCCCCCATGTTGAAGTCGGTGCTACGCCTGGTAACCTCGCCCCCGATCTCAACAAAGCTGTTTGCGTCAACCAAAGCATCAATCCGGGCTCTGGCCGACAGTTTTGTCGTGTTGCTCATTGGGTAACCTCCCTTTCACCATGCATTGACGGGTTTTCGGCATTTTCTGCCGGATCGCCGTCCCCACATGTGTAAATTTTTATAAAAAATCAAAATTTTATCCGAGTATAATTCTAACCTTTTTTCATCGTCTTGGCAACCCTTTTTTTCAATTTCCGAAAAAAATATTTGTATTGCCTGAATAATGAAGATATGGTACAATATTTATGTTTCACTGCGAGTGTGGTAACAAAATATGATATATTTGGAGGAAAGTATGGAAACTACGATGGAAAACAACATCATCAAGAATGTTTTCGGGACCCGGGTGTTCAACCAGGAGGTGATGCAGGAGTATCTTCCGAAGAAGACTTACGCTGCCCTGATGAGCACGATCGAGGAAGGGCGCGAGCTCTCACCGGAGGTTGCGAATGTCGTCGCGCACGCGATGAAGGAGTGGGCTCTCGCGAACGGAGCGACGCACTACACACATTGGTTCCAGCCGATGACAGGTGTGACAGCCGAAAAGCATGACTCGTTCCTCAGTGCCGACTCCGATTCCCGCGCGGTGTTGGAGTTCTCCGGCAAGGAGCTGATCAAAGGCGAACCCGATGCGTCCAGTTTTCCTTCGGGCGGTCTTCGTGCGACCTTCGAGGCGCGCGGGTATACAGCTTGGGACTGCACATCGCCGGCATTTTTGCGTGAGGACGCGATCGGAACCGTGCTCTGCATCCCGACGGCCTTCTGCTCCTACACCGGTGAGGCGCTGGATAAAAAAACACCGTTGCTACGTTCGATGGAGGCCGTATCCAAGCAGGCGACACGCGTGCTGAACCTGATTGGTGAGACCGATGTGAAAAAAGTGGACGTCTCCGTCGGTGCCGAGCAGGAGTATTTCCTTATCGACCGTGATGAATTTCTGAAGCGCGACGATCTCATTTTTACCGGACGAACGCTCTTCGGCTCCATGCCGCCGAAAGGCCAAGAGCTTGACGATCATTATTTCGGAAGCATCCGCGAGCGGCAGGCTTCTTTTATGAAAGAACTGAACGAGGAGCTGTGGAGTCTCGGGATCCTGTCCAAGACGCAGCATAACGAGGTGGCGCCCGGACAGCACGAGATGGCACCGATCTACTCGACCGCCAATATCGCGACCGATCACAACCAGCTTGTCATGGAGATTATGAAAAAAGTGGCGCGCCGCCACCATCTGGAGTGTCTGCTCAGCGAGAAGCCTTTCGATGGTGTCAACGGCTCCGGCAAGCACGACAACTGGTCACTGATCACGGATACCGGGAAAAATCTTCTCTCACCCGGTAAGCATCCG
>JAEEGM010000122.1 GCA_016280325.1 Eubacterium sp.
ATCAGAGGTGCTGCTTTTCAGGTTGGAAAAGGCGAAAAAACCGTGGATGATGTTGTCAAATTGTACGGAACCTATGAGTAAGAAACGGAGGAAAATCCGTGAAGAAAGCGCTGGTCATTATTCCGAACCTTCTCATAATCGGAGTTATACTGCTTTTTATCGTCAGGTATGCGAATTATAAGGTAGAAGAAAGCAACCGTAATGATATCGAAGCATTTGAAAAGATGACGCTCACTGTAGATCAGATCATTGCTAACTATTTTGAAGATGAGCAGCGTCTTTGCAATATATGGTCGAACTATGTCAACAGGTCTGCGGAAGCAGGGACGCCGATGACGGCAGAGGAGGCTATTTCTTACATAAAAAAGGCCAAGATATCACCCGAGATATCGGGCCATCTTATTTTCATGGATAATCCGGATTATACGGGTATCTCGACAGCTGAAAACCCGGGTAGTCCCGGAGATAATTCGGTTTCCTACAAAAACATATCTATTTTCGAGAACCTTGACAGTGTAAGCGATGAGGACGGCGTAGTAAATATCACGAGGGCTTATACAAATCCTCAGAACGGAATACAGTCGATTGCTTTTATGAATTTTGTGCAGGTTCTTGACTCTGAAACCGGGAATATAAGGACCGGTCTTTTAATGCGTGTTGTTCCCATAAGTCGTCTGGAACAGAAACTGGTATTCTTAAGCGGAGAATATGAGACCGTTGAAATAAGTATTATCGACAAAGACGGAAACTATGTCATTCGTGGCACATCCCTAAAAAACAGCAATTTCTTTGAGTATTACAAGTCTTACAACGATAAGACCAAAGAGGAATACGAGCGTGTAAAGAACGATATCATCGGCGACCTCGGTTCCATGGTCATTAAAAACTCAAAGGGCTTGGATTGCATGATATCACATGCACCTTTCGAAACCCTTAAGAAATGGTATCTGATAGCCTATATTCCTATGGATGACCTTGTGCAAAGCAGCGGTATAGACTGGCTTTTGCTTGGAGTCGTTTCGGTCGGGCTCATCTTTTTGCTTATATATAACTTTATATTCTTTATGATATTCAACCGAAAGCTTTCCGAAGTGGCGGAGCAGGCCAACCAGGCCAATGAAGCCAAGTCATATTTTCTTTCCACCATGTCTCATGATATTCGCACGCCCATGAATGCCATTTTGGGATTGAACGAAATGGTGCTCAGGGACAGTCATGATGACGTTATCGTGGGATATTCCGAAAGTATAAAAACAGCGGGAAATACATTGCTCGGAATAATAAATGACATACTGGATTTCTCGAAGATCGAAGCCGGCAGAATGGATATAATCAACGTTGATTACAGCTTTGTGTCGGTACTCAACGATCTTGTGAATATGGTACAAAAGAAAGCGGAAGATAAAGGGCTTGCTTTCAATATGGACATAGACAGAGAGATCCCTTCGGTATTAAACGGTGACGAGATAAGGATAAAGCAGGTTATCACTAACATCCTTTCAAATGCCGTTAAATACACAAAGGAAGGCTCTGTATCATTTTCTGTGGGATATAAAAATATTCCGGATAAGCCTGACTCGATCATTCTTACGATCTCTGTTGCCGATACGGGAATAGGTATTAAGTCCGAAGATATGGATAAACTCTTCAAAGCCTTTGAGCGCATCGAGGAAAAAAAGAACCGAAACATAGAAGGAACGGGGCTTGGCATGACCATTGCACAAAGCTTTCTGACCATGATGGGAAGTCATCTTCAGGCAGAAAGTGTTTATGGGGAGGGCTCTGTGTTTTCTTTTGACTTAGAACAGAGGGTTGTGAAACGGGAACCCATCGGTGATTATAAGGAAGCGTTTATACGCTCCCTGAAGGAAAGACGCAACTATCGTGAGAAGTTTATAGCACCCGGTACGGACGTGCTTGTTGTCGATGACAACCCTGTTAACCTTACCGTATTTACAAGCCTGTTAAAGCGGTCGCAGATAACGATCGATACTTGTGAAAGCGGTGACGAAGCCATAGTACTGTACAAAAACAAGCATTATGATGTTATCTTCTTAGATCATATGATGCCAAACAAGGACGGTATCGAGACCCTTACTGAAATGCACGGACTTCAGGGGACGCCGAATGACAAAACCCCGGTGGTCTGCCTTACAGCC
This sequence comes from Eubacterium sp., assembly GCA_016280325.1. Classification (GTDB taxonomy): domain Bacteria; phylum Bacillota; class Clostridia; order Lachnospirales; family Lachnospiraceae; genus Eubacterium_F. The sequence goes on from JAEEGM010000122.1 coordinate 2,160, forward strand.
AATGCGATATCCGGTATGCGCAAGATGTATATAAATGCGGGCTTTGATGACTATATTACAAAGCCGATCGATCCGGACAGGCTGGAGGCGACGCTTTTACAGTTCTTGCCAAAAGACAAGGTTTCACCTATATCGGACGACGGAGAGGATGAAGATTACGACCTTCCGGAGTTTATCTATCAGCTTGATGAAATTGATGTGGAAGCGGGACTTGGCCATTGCGGGAGCGGTGAATCCTATATTGCGACGCTCAAAACGTATCTTGATACCGCTTTGAAAAATGCCGATGAAATTGAGACGTTTTGGAAAGCCGGTGAAATCAGGAATATCACGACCAAGGTTCATGCCCTTAAGAGTACCTCAAAAGTGATAGGGGCATTAGAACTCGGAGAGTTTGCGGAAACGCTTGAGAAAGCCGGAGAACGGGGAGATATGGAAATGCTCGACCGTGAGCTTCCGAAACTTATTTCTGATTACAGAAAGCTGGCCGGGGATTTGGAACCGTTACATGAGCGCAGTGTTTCAGAAGAGGATGATCGTCCGCAGATCACTTCGGAAGAATTAAATGAGGCATACAAAAAACTTTTGGACTTCGGTGAAAACTTTGACTTTGACAGTATGGTTGATATTGTCGAGTCATTGGGACAGTACAGTATTCCCGAAGATGAGGCTACGCGGGTTGCGGCAATCATAAAAGCCGCAGATGATCTTGATTATGAGATGATCCCGGAAATCATCAACGGATCGCAGCTGTCATAAAGACGATTCTCCGGTGTTCAATCTTGACGATGATATGATACCTGTGCGAAGATCGCGATTAAGATCAATGTTATTTTTTTTAAAAAATGCTTGCATTCTGCATATTAATCGTGTATAATACCATCTGTGACTGAGAAAGCCACGGTATTGGGCTATCGCCAAATGGTAAGGCACCGGACTCTGACTCCGGCATTTCCAGGTTCGAATCCTGGTAGCCCAGTTAAATTATAAAAGCCTTGAAATCTTCATGAACCGGTTCATTAACCACCGGTTCATTGATTCCAAGGCTTTTTGCATGGTTTTGGAGCTTTCACGCTGACGGCACATTATGCTCCTTATTATAGCGCAGGATTTCTTTCCCCAGCTCTCTGGCGGCACGCGTTCGTGCTTGCGTGCTCTTGATCAGACAAATCTCGCGGTGAGGTAGACCTTCGATAACATCTATCTGAAAAATATCCCCTTTTTCGATGGAAGGTCTGGCATATTCTTCATCTAAACACGTGATCCCCATATCATTTTCGGCAAACGCAAGTGCCTGGCGCATCGTGTGTGTCTCTATATAGGGAGACAGGATGAGACCGGTTTTTGCGAAGAGCTGATCATGGTAGATGAAGGTCTCGGTGTCTCTGGACAACGTGATTAGCGGATAGTTGACGAGTTCACTCAGTGAAACCTTTCGACCGTACAGTTTCTCACGAAAAGAGTTGCCTGCAACCGGAATATCGTTGAACGAGTAGAGAATCGAGTTACGAAGCGCAGGGTCGGAAAAGGCAGAAGTTGTGATGACTGCCAGATCAATCGCGCCTTCGTTGATCTTTTGGATCAGCGAGGGTGTGGATTCATTGATGATCCGAAGCTTGGCTGAATGGTTGGAAAAAGTAAAATTACGTGTTGGGAACAAGATGACTTTTCGTACGGCGAGGTCTGTGATACCCGTGGAAATCCCCAGCGTGACACTCTCAGTTCTTCTTTTTTGTGCTCTTCGAAGCATCTCCTCGCCGGTTGCCAACTGCTTGTGAGCTTCTTCAACATAGCCATACAGTGTCTCACCTTCCCTGGTCAGAGTAACACCGCGGTGTGAGCGTTCAAAGAGAGTGCACCCGAGTTCACTTTCGAGGTTATTCATTGCGCGGGTGATGTTCGGCTGCGAATTCATCAGAACCTTAGCGGCACGGTTGAAACTTTGATAACGACTGACATAATAAAAAATTTTGTAGTACTCATAAGAAATGGACATAAGCGCCTCCGTTTTTGTTATTATGGTAAACTCGGTTATACTATAATGATATAAGATTATATCATATTAAGATTTTTCTTTCAACTCATTTTCCGTTATAATTGAACCATGAGGGTATGAGGAGAGTAGTGTGGTTGATATTGGAGGGTTCGAATGGAAGCAAATACACATAAAAAGAAACTGATCGCCAAGGTGATATTTATCGCAGTGGGAGGGTTCGTCTTTCTGGCCGCTGTGCTTACGATTTTCAGCGCGGTCAAGACGACATCGGCTTACCATGAAACTGTCGAGGAGATGCTGAAGGTAGCCTGTGAGCAGTTGAAGAGCGAGATGGATAACACTTGGGACGGTGACTGGTCGGTGAAGGACGAGGCACTGTTCAAAGGCGAGCAGGATGTTACCGAGGATTACATGAATACACTCGATAAATTGAATGCGACCACCGGACTCCAGTACACACTGTTCTTCGGGGATACACGATATGTCACGACGACCAAGGATGCCAGCGGAAAGCGTACGACCGGCACCAAGGCTTCGGATGCGGTCATTGCTGAGGTTCTGAACGGGAACAAGGAGTACTTTGCTTCGAATGTAGATATCGGTGGGACGAAGTATTTTGCTTATTATGCTCCGCTTACGAATGCAGACGGAAAGGTGGCCGGAATGGTATTTGCCGGACGTCCGCGTGAGGATGTGGATAAGGAAGTAACAGGAGCCGTCATCTCGATGATCGTTCTTGCGCTTGTATTGGTTGTTTTGATGGCAGGTGCCGGACTTCTGGTATCCACACGCGTTTCTAAGATGATGCGTGGCGTCGCGAATGAACTGGATACGCTGTCTAAAGGTAAACTTGTTTTGGACATCGACAAGGACGCTATGAAACGTAAGGATGAGGTCGGCATGATCGCAGAGGGTGCCAAGAGCCTGAGCGACCGACTCGGTCAGGTTATCCATCAGACATTGGATATGTCCGGAGAGTTGAAGGCTTCCGGTGAGACACTTTCGAATTCGTCAGTGCAGGCATACGAAGCATCCGGCCAGGTATCCAAGGCGGTGGATGATATCAGTAACGGAGCTATCTCTCAGGCGGAGAGTATCCAGGATGCCGCCAACAATACAGACAGTATCGCGGATGATATCGAGGAGATCTCGAACAACGTTACTGAGCTTGATGAGTCTTCAAGAGATATGAAGGAAGCTTGTGAGGCTGCGATGGAAGCGCTCGGCAAGTTGATCGAATCCAGTGAAGAAGTGCAGGTATCTGTACGTGAGATCGGAGAGACGATCAATTCGACCAATGAAAGCGCGAAGGCAATCAGCCAGTTTACACAGGCGATCAACGATATTGCGACACAGACGAACCTCCTGTCGCTGAATGCTTCGATCGAGGCGGCTCGTGCCGGTGAGGCAGGCAAGGGCTTTGCGGTTGTTGCCGGTGAGATCGGCGGTTTGGCCGAGCAGTCCAGCAATTCGGCTGACGAGATCAAGAAGATCGTGGATCAGTTGGTCGGTGATTCGGCGAGAAGTGTTGAAGTGTTGCAGAAACTGAATGTCAGCTTTGAGACGCAGTCTGAGCAGATGGGATCGACGCGTGAGAATATGGAAAGGATGGTATCCAATGTGGATACGGTATCCAGAGATTCCGAGGGTATTGCGAGCCGTATCTCCGGACTCAGAGAAGCGAAAGACCAGTTGGGCAATATCATCGCCGATCTGTCCGCAATCTCCGAAGAAAACGCGGCAGCTACGCAGGAGACGAATGCTTCGATGGTTGAGTTGAATCACACCTTCTCGTTGATCACGGAAGAGGCGCAGAAGCTTGAGAAACTGGCTTCTGACCTTACCGATACCATCAGTTATTTCAGTGATTGATACCAAGTTATTGATATAGGGAAAGGAAAATAACCGCTTTCCCGGGTGCCGGAGAGGAATCATCGGTACCGGAGCCGGTCGGATAGATAGATTTCGACGGTTCCTGACATATGCCAGGGCGGGTGAGAACCTGCTCTCCCCTTCAATATAATAGGGGTCCCTACACACCAGGGGCCCCTATTCCATTTTTTAAGCGTGTTTTTTTCGACCGGAAGCAAACATTTTTCTTGCGCGAAGTACGATAATGTGGTAGAATAAAGGTGGAACTTTAGGTGGGTCAGGGATGACCAAAGCTTTTATATCAAAGGAGTGATAGCATATGGGACATGGAATGGATGTCAGCACGCTGAACACGTACAATCCTACGGCAGCTCTGTTCGGTAATACATCGAGTACGTCGAACAGTTCTTCGCTGGGGTGGATGACCGGACTGAATGATCTCAAGATGATCCAGAGCGGCGTCTATAAGAAGGCGTTGAAGAGCGTGTATGACAGCGAGGATTCGGATGCGGTCAAGCAGGCCGTGTCAAACACGATTTCGAAGTCCGGGACGACGGACAGCGAGAAGAGCCTGTCGAACCTGAAGAGCGATGCGACGAGTCTTTACAACGCGTCCAAGGAACTTCGAAACACGAATTTCGATACCGCTTCGGATGATGACATCGCGAAGAAGGTGGAGAGTTTCGTGAACAGCTACAACAAGACGCTGAATGACACCAAGAATTTGGATTCCTACAGTATCCTGCAGACGCAGGTGTGGGCGGTCGAGAAGATGGAGTCATCGGAGAGCATGCTGAACAAGGCCGGTATCAAGATCAATGCCGACAATACGTTGTCGCTTGATAAGGACGCGTTGAAGAGCGCGGATAAGGCCACGCTGAAGACACTGTTTGGCGGATCGAGTTCGCTTGCTGACAACATCAATCAGAAGGCGTCAGCGCTGATCAATCAGGCTGCGAATCAGATTTCCGCGAATACAGGGCGAAATCTCTATGATTCGAGTGGTTCGTTCCAGACATTGTTCTGACGGAAAGGTGCGTATAGACGCACGACACTGACGGTTGACAAGAAGATTGAATAAGGTTATTATGAGGGCACGTGATGGCGTGCCCTCAAGTATGTTACAGAGACAGAGTAAAAGGGTGATAGCGTGAGAAGAGTATTTGTTCCGCCGGATCAAGTGGGCGAGGATCGTATCATCGTGCGTGGTGATGACGTAAAACATATGCGGGATGTACTTCGTATGGAGCCCGGCGACAGCGTGACGGTGACCTGTGGGAGAGGGATGGATTATCACTGCGAGATCGACAGCATCGCGGAGAGTGAGATCACACTGGCTATCCGGGAGGCTGTCCCGGATAAGTCTGAGCTTCCGGTAAAAATAAGCTTATACCAGGCTCTTCCCAAGGGGGATAAGCTGGAACTTGTGATACAGAAGGCGGTGGAACTCGGAGCATGCGAGATCATCCCGATACGATCGGAGCGATGTGTGGTCCGTCTGGATGAAGCCAAGGCGGCGAAAAAACTGCCGCGCTGGCAGCGGATCGCCGAGGAAGCAGCCAAGCAGAGCGGGCGCGGGATCGTCCCGGAGGTACTGCCTGTGATGGATTACAAGGCCGCTGTGGAGCGCGCATCGACAGCAGACCGCATCCTGATCCCCTATGAGATGTGCGAGGATTATGAGACGGTCCGTCGACTGCGAGAGGGGATACGGGAAGGAATACAAAGCATCGCGGTATTCATCGGATCAGAGGGTGGATTCGAACGAAGTGAGGTTGAGGAGGTACTTGCTGCCGGTGGCGAGGAGATCTCGCTGGGGCATCGAATCCTGCGCACGGAGACAGCAGCCATCGCTGTTTTGGCACATCTGATGCTGGTGATCGAAGAAGAGAAGTGTGCGCGGTAAAAATGTGACGGCATCGTCGGCATGGTTGAATGAGATGATCGAAAAAACGGCAGATGAGAGGAAATACAGGATGGAAGCATATCTGGACAATGCAGCGACGACACGGGCGTTGCCGGAGGTGGCAGAACTCGTAGCCCGCGTAATGACAGAAGATTACGGTAACCCTTCGTCGCTTCATGGGAAAGGATTTACCGCAGAAAGATATATTCGCACCGCTTCGGAGAGAATCGCGGCCACGATGAAAGTGGATCCGGGTACGATCGTTTTTACATCCGGCGGAACCGAGAGCAACAATCAGGCACTGATCGGTACGGCGCTGGCGTATCAGAGAAGCGGCAAGCACATCATCACGACGGCATTTGAGCACGCCTCGGTCGCGGAGCCGCTGATCTATCTGGAAAAGCAGGGCTTTGAGATCACATTTTTACCGGTGGAGAGTGATGGAAGAGTCGCTCCGGAGACGTTGAAAAATGCCCTTCGTGACGACACCATACTGGTCTCTATCATGATGGTCAACAATGAGCTCGGTGTGATTCAGGATATCGCAGGGCTGGTAAAAACCGTGAAAGACTATAACCCGGAGATTCGATTCCATACGGACGCAATCCAGGCCTACGGCAAGATTCCCGTCCTTCCGAAGAAACTGGGGGTGGATCTGCTCAGTGTCAGCGGACACAAGCTGCACGGCCCTAAAGGGACGGGATTTCTCTATATCGCTGAGGCGGACGCGAAACTGCATCCGTACATCCACGGTGGACATCAGCAGAAAAATCGCCGCTCGGGAACGGAAAATGTACCGGGGATCGCAGGCCTCGGCCTCGCGGCGAAAACGGCGTATGAGGTGCTCGCCGGCAGTACGGATCACGGGGCTTCTCAGGGAAACACCTACGAGATGGTCAGCGAACTTGGCCGGTGGTTTATCAGCGAGTTGAAAACAATCGACGGTGTCGTTATTCACGGTGACAGAGGGACGGAGCAGCAGGGTGTTGTCACGGGCTCGGAGCAGCCTGTCGGCGAAACACAGCTCGCAGCGGGCGATACGGCCGATGCGACATACTCGCCTTACATCATCAGTGCCGGCATCGAAGGTATCAAGTCAGAAGTGCTTCTCCACGCGTTGGAGGACAAGGAAATCTACGTATCCTCCGGTTCTGCCTGCTCATCGAACCACCCGGGACTCAGCGATACGCTGACGGCGATCGGTGTCGACAAACCCTACCTCGACTCCACCATTCGCTTCAGTCTCTCGCGCTTTACCACCCGCGAGGAACTCGTCTACACAATTGACGTCTTACAGCAACTGCTGCCGACCCTCCGCCGCTTCACCAAGCGGTGAGAGACAATAGAGAAAAACTAAAAGAGGAAAAATTGATTATGTTCTGCGAAGGGGCTATTGCAAACGCCGCTGCGCAGCGCACGTACTGTGTGCGCGTGCAGCGCTGCGTTTGGAAATGGCGCAAGCGGACCCCTGAGCAGAACGTAACAATTTTTCCGGAAATAATGAGGAATACATATGGCTAATACATATCTGGTTAAATACGCCGAAATCGGCATCAAAGGCAAAAACCGCTACAAATTCGAAGACGCCCTCGTCCATCGTGTCATCGAGCGCACTGATCGTGTCGACGGTCGTTTTCGTGTGCAGAAAGAGCAGGGGCGCATCCTCGTCGAAGCCCTGACAGAGCACGATGAAGACGAGCTGATCACGGGCCTTTCACACGTCTTTGGTGTCTCGCAGATCTGTCCGGTCACCGAGATTGCGGACAAGGACTTCACCCACATTTGTGAAGCGCTCGTCGAGCATATCCGCGGTCGACTTGGCAACAAGCCCTTTACGTTCAAGGTTTTCGCCAAGCGCAGTGACAAGAGTTACCCGATCGAAAGCCCGGATATCTGCGTGCAGGCCGGCAATTACATCATCAACCACATGGATAACGCATCCGTAGATGTCCATCACCCGGATTATAAGGTTTTTGTTGAGATCCGTCGTGCTGCCTACGTCTACATTTCCGGTTTCCCCGGTGCCGGCGGTATGCCGGTCGGAACAGCCGGTAAGGCGATGTTGCTTCTGTCCGGCGGGATTGACTCCCCGGTAGCAGGGTATCGTATTGCCAAGCGTGGTGTGAAGATCGAGGCGACCTACTTCCATGCGCCGCCTTACACGTCTGAGCGTGCCAAGCAAAAGGTCGTGGATCTCGCGCAGATCATCAGTGAATACACCGGCCCGATCCTGCTTCATGTCGTGAACTTTACGGATATACAGATGATGATTTATGAAAAATGTCCGCACGACGAGCTGACGATCATCATGCGAAGATACATGATGCAGATTGCTGAAAGCATAGCCAGACAGCGGGAATGTCTGGCCCTCGTGACCGGTGAGAGTATCGCCCAGGTGGCATCGCAGACGATGCAGAGCCTTGCCGCTACGGACGCGGTCTGCGGTATGCCGGTATTCCGTCCGTTGATCGCGATGGATAAGCAGGAGATCATCGCCGAATCTGAGAAGATCGGCGCGTATGAGACATCGATTCAGCCGTATGAGGATTGCTGTACGATTTTTGTGGCGAAACATCCGGTGACCAAGCCCAGACTTGAGCAGATCGAAGAATCAGAGAAGGCCCTGACAGAAATAATGCCCCCGCTGGTAGCGGAGGCGCTGAATACATGTGAAGATATATGGGTTAGTCCACGATGAAAGGCTTCAGCTTTTCGACGATCTCGTCGAGGTTGCCGTCCTCACTGTGGATATTCAGTTCAATCGGCTTGGACAGGTCCAGGCTGAAGATACCCATAATCGACTTGGCATCGATCACATAACGACCGGAAACCAGATCGAACTCGGCGTTGTACTTCGCTACTTCGTTAACGAAATCTTTAACCTTGTCGATGGAATTCAGTGAAACGTTAACTGTCTTCATAGTTCATCCCTCCTAACATATTGGGTTCTTTCTTTCTCTAATGTATTAATGATAGTAAAGAAACGGTGAAATGTCAAGGGGGCAAATCAAAAAAATGGAGAAAGATCAATGCGTATTGCCTTTTTGACCTTGGGGTGCAAGGTCAATTATTACGAAACAGAGAAAATGATACGGGATTTTCGGGGGCGTGGATTCTCCGTCGTGGATTTCGAGGAAGCGGCAGATGTCTACGTTGTCAACACCTGCACGGTTACGAACATCGCCGACAGAAAGTCCAGGCAGATGCTTCATCGTGCCCGAAAAAAAGCTCCGCACGCACTGATCGTCGCAGTGGGATGCTATGTGGAAAGCGCCGGGGAGTCGATCGAAACGGATGAAACCATCGATCTTGCCTTCGGAAACAAGGATAAAGAAACCATCGCTGATCTTATCGCGGAAAAACTCAGTGACAGGCTTAAGTCAAGAGAAGAAACAGGGATCGGTACCGACACACATAAGCAGCGTACCAGGGCATTTTTAAAGGTGCAGGACGGATGCAATCAGTTCTGTTCTTACTGCCTGATCCCGTATGTGCGTGGTCGCGGTGAACTCGTGAGTACGCCTGTCCCGGAGGTTGTGAGAGAGGTGGAGGACCGTGTAGCGGCCGGTTGCAAGGAGGTTGTGATCAACGGGATCCATTTATCCTCTTATGGGGTTACGGAAAAAAGTGCCAACGGTTTTGTCCACGCGGAGGGGAAGCCTCTGCAGGAACTGATCCGACGTGTCGATGACGTCGACGGGCTGATCCGTATCCGGCTGGGATCACTGGAACCGCGTATCATCACAAGTGAATGGTTGGAGGGGCTGAAGGGCTGCGATAAGCTGTGCCCGCATTTTCACCTGTCCCTGCAGAGCGGATGCGACGCGACACTGGAGAGGATGAACCGACACTATACGACGGCCGAGTTTGCGAAGAAAGTGAAGATCCTTCGCGAATTCTATGAGAATCCGGCCATCACGACGGATGTGATCGTGGGATTCCCGGGCGAGACGGACGAGGAGTTCGCGGAGACGATGGCATTTTTAGAGGAGATCGGATTCGCCGACATGCATGTTTTCCAGTATTCAATGCGAGACGGGACCAGAGCGGCGGCGATGAAGGATCAGGTGCCGCCGGAGATCAAAAAAGAGCGGAGTGAGGCTCTCCTTGCCCGTGTGGAGACGTGGAGTAGGGAGTTCGTTGGAGAGCAGGCGAACACGCCGGCGAAGGTGCTTCTCGAGGAATATGTCAGTGAAGGCGGGAAGAGTTTTCTGGCCGGATATAACGAACGTTACGTCCGTTATGGGGTGCCGGAGGAGGAAGCAAAGCGCCTTGGATTGGAGCCGGGTATGCTGACGGATACCGGAGATGCGTGTGTGATCTGAGAATGCCGACATTTTTCTCATAAAATCGATTTATTTTGAAATTTGTTGTTGCGAAAAAATGATTTTTCGTATAGAATATACTTATCTATAGTGTACAGTGGAATGAGGGTTTACTATGAGCGAGATCAACAACACACAATTTTTCAATGTGGATTATGACGCGGATTACGATGTTCGCGATATTATTGCGGCTGTCTACACGGCGCTGACAGAGAAGGGATACAACCCGGTGAACCAGATTGTCGGTTATCTGATGAGTGGGGATCCGACGTATATCACCAGCCACAAGGGGGCACGAAGCCTGATCATGCGTGCGGAACGTGATGAGATCATCGAGGTGTTCCTGGAGGATTATATCAAGTTCAATCTTGAGAACAACGGCTGAGGCGCGTAGGTAAGGCAGGTATGATATGCGTGTGATGGGACTGGATTACGGAAGGTCGACTGTCGGTGTGGCGATCAGTGACAGTATGGGCCTGACGGCGCAACCAATCGAGACGATTCGTCGAAAGGGTGAGAATAAGCTCAGACAGACTTATGCAAGGATCCGTGAGCTGATCGCGGAGTATGAGGTCGGGAAGATCGTCGTAGGGCTTCCGAAGCATATGAACGGAGAACTTGGAGAGAGAGCGGAGAAGTCGAAGGCCTTTGCCGAGGAACTGGCGGGAAAGGTAGAACTTCCGGTAGAACTTTGGGACGAGAGACTGACGACGGTGGCAGCGGCTCAGGTGCTGAGCGAGGGCGGCGTTCGCGCGGACAGACAAAAGGAATTTGTGGATAAATTAGCAGCATCGCTGATATTACAGGGGTTTTTGGAGTATGACAGAGGGAATGATAACACTGACCGATGAGGACGGTTCGGATTTAGAATTTTATATCTTGGAGCAGACAGAGCTGGGCGGAGAAACCTATCTTCTGGTGACGGATTCGAGTGAAGATGAGGAGGAAGCCGAGGCTCTTATTTTGCGTGAAATTGTAACGGAAAACGGTGAGGCGGTGTATGAATCCGTCGAGGACGAGACGACGCTTGAGGCGCTCTCGAAGCTTTTTGAAGAACTATTAGAGGATGTGGATATCCTCATGTAATAAATAAAAAGAAAAGAAGGTGAAACTACAAATTGAAGAAAAAAGAGAATATGAAGGACGAGACGATACGGATCGTTCCCCTCGGAGGCCTTGAACAGATCGGGATGAATATTACGGCCTTTGAGACGGAGAGCAGTATCATCATCGTGGACTGCGGACTGGCGTTCCCCGAGGATGATATGCTTGGTGTCGATCTCGTGATTCCGGACATTACGTACCTGGAAGATCATCGTGACAAGGTGAAGGGCTTTGTTATCACGCACGGACACGAGGATCATATCGGGTCGCTTCCGTATGTGCTTCAGCAGCTGAACGTCCCGATCTATGCGACCAGGCTGACGATGGCGATCATCGAGAATAAGTTAAGAGAACACAACCTGATCGGAACTGTTAAGCGTAAGGTGGTGACCTACGGGCAGTATATCAATCTGGGTGATTTTAGGATCGAGTTTATCTGCACGAACCACAGTATCGCGGATTCAGCGGCGCTGGCGATCTATACGCCGGCCGGTGTCATCGTGCATACCGGAGATTTTAAGGTTGACTATACGCCGGTTTACGGCGACACCATCGATCTGGCGCGCTTTGGGGAACTCGGGAAAAAGGGTGTCCTTGCGCTGATGTGCGACTCGACGAATGTTTTGAAGCCCGGATTTACCGAGTCGGAGAAGACAGTCGGAAAGACGTTTGACGCTATTTTTGAGGATAATGAAAAAAGCCGCATCATCGTGGCGACCTTCGCGTCCAATGTGGACCGCGTGCAGCAGATCATCAATTCGGCCAAACGGCAGAATCGCAAGGTGGTGATCGAGGGACGCTCGATGATAAACATCGTCAATACGGCGATCGAGCTTGGCTATATCCGGGTTCCTGACGGGATGATGATCTCGCTCGAGGAGATGGGTAATTATACCGATGATAAGCTTGTGCTGATCACGACGGGAAGCCAGGGAGAATCGATGGCGGCGCTGTCGCGTATCGCGGCCAGCATTCATAAAAAGGTTACGATCAAGCCGGGCGACGTTGTGATCTTCAGTTCGCGTCCGATCCCGGGGAATGAAAAGTCCGTATCCAAGGTGATCAACGAGCTCTCGATGAAGGGTGCCAAGGTGATCATTCAGGATACGCATGTATCGGGGCATGCCTGCGAGGAGGAGATCAAGCTGATCTACTCGTTGGTGAAGCCGCAGTACGCGATCCCTGTTCATGGAGAGTATCGTCACCTCATCGGTCAGGGCGAAGTGGCGAAGAAGATGGGAGTGAAGAAGGAAAATGTCGTTATCCTGCGTTCCGGCGATGTGCTTGAGATCGGTGAATCGCATGCCAAGGTGGTGGAACGTGTTCAGTCGGCGGGAATCATGGTCGACGGTTTGGGGATCGGCGATGTCGGAAACATCGTGCTCAGAGATCGTCAGCATCTCTCAGAGAATGGTCTGATGGTCGTCGTACTGACGCTCGAGCGTGGCTCCAATATGGTTCTTGCCGGACCGGATATCGTCTCGAGAGGATTTGTCTATGTGCGTGAATCGGAGAATCTGATGGATGAGTGCCGCGAGGTTGTCAACATCGCGTTGGATCGTCTGTTTGACCGTGGTGTCACGGACTGGGGCAAGATGAAAACGGAGATCAAGGACGCTTTGGCGGACTTCCTGTGGAAGAAGATGAAACGCAACCCGATGATACTGCCTATAATAACTGAGGTTTAAGCGATAAGGCGCGAGGAAAATGAAGGAACGTGTGGATGTTTTTCTTGAAAAATACAGAGAACCGATGCCGGAGTATCTCGCGGACATCGAAGCGATGGCGCGGGAGAACCGTATTCCCGTGATCGATCGTGGGACCGGTGACGTGCTTCGCTTCGCGATCCGCACGGTCGGAGCAGGGCGTGTCCTGGAGATCGGTACGGCGATCGGCTTTTCCGCGCTTTTTATGAGAGAAAGTCTGCCGGAAGATGCGACGATCACGACGATCGAGAAGATCGAGACGCGTTATGCTCAGGCGGAATTGAACTTTGAAAAGTATGATAAGAATCATCAGATCACACTGCTTAAGGAGGATGCTTCCGACGCAATCGTACGTCTGAAGGAGGCGGGCGAAACCTATGACCTGATCTTTCTGGATGCCGCAAAGGGACAGTACATCTCATACCTTCCGACATTGGTTGCGTTGCTTAACATAGGTGGCAAACTGGTGACGGATAATGTGTTTCATGATGGCGTCGTGATGAATTCACGTTATGCGGTTAATCAACGTGACCGAACGATCCATGACAGATTACGTGAATACCTGAAAGCGATCACCTCACATGAACAGTTGGCCAGTCTGATCCTGCCGATGGGAGACGGGATTGCTGTCAGTCAAAAGATCAAATAATCTACAAATAAGTAAGCGATGTTTTTGCAAATAATATCAACAGTTTTATAACAGGAAAAGAGTGTAAAAATGAGTGTAAAAAAACCGGAATTATTGTCCCCGGCTTCGAGTCTGGAAGTGTTAAAGACGGCCTTCGAATATGGCGCAGATGCTGTGTATATCGGCGGTGAGCAGTATGGCCTGCGTGCAAAGGCGAAGAATTTCTCAGATGAAGATATGGCCGAAGGAATCCGCATCGCGCATGAGAAAAATAAGAAGGTTTATATCACGGCAAATATTACCGCGCATGACCGCGACCTGGCGGGCGTGCGCGATTACTTTGAACGGTTGAAAACCATCGGCCCGGATGCACTGATCATATCGGATCCGGGTGTTTTTATGATTGCGAGAGAGGTGTGTCCTGAGATTGATATTCATATCAGTACACAGGCAAATAACGTGAATTCCATGACCTGTCAGTTCTGGTATGAGCAGGGCGCGAAGCGTGTTGTGACGGCGAGGGAGCTGTCTCTGAAGGAGATCGAGGGAATCTGTCAGAGCAAGCCGGACGGCCTTGAGATCGAGACCTTTGTTCACGGGGCGATGTGCATCTCGCATAGCGGACGGTGCCTGCTGAGCCATTACTTTACCGGGCGGGATGCCAACCTTGGAGCGTGTACACATCCGTGCCGTTGGCGTTATCATATCGTCGAGGAGACCAGACCCGGCGAGTATCTGCCGATCGAAGAGAATGAGCGCGGGACATATATTTTTAATTCCAAGGATCTGTGCATGATCGAGCATGTTCCTGAGTTGATCGCGTCCGGGATCGACAGCTTCAAGGTTGAGGGACGCATGAAAACGGCGCTCTATGTGGCGAGTGTGATCCGTGCTTACCGTCAGGCAATCGATGATTGTTTCGAGAGCGAGGATACGTACAGGAGCAAGCTGGATTACTATATGAGTGAAGTGAAAAAATGCACATACAGGCAGTTTACGACCGGATTCTTTTTCGGTGCGACGACGCATGAGTCACAGATCTATGATGCGAATACTTACGATAAGGGCGCGGTTTATCTGGGGCAGATTGAGGAGGTCCGTGACGGGTGGTGTTACCTGAAGCAGAAAAATAAGTTCGCGGTCGGTGATACGATCGAGTTGATGCGGCCGGACGGGCAGGATGAGACAGTCGTTGTCGAGGCGATGCGTGATGACAAGGGCGAGGCGATCGAGAGTTGTCCGCATCCGGAGCAGTGGTTTGCTATCCAAATTGGAACCTTGGCAAAAGAAGGGGATATTCTGCGTGACTGTCGGACAGTCGATAATAATACCTCGTCTCGCTCTTAGGATCTTTGGCTGCGCAGCCCTCACATCCGTGTTCGGGCTGGCATGCTTGCCAAAGCTCCTGAAACATCCTGTTTCAAAACGCTGTAGCGTCAACGCCGTTCGACTGCGGTTTGTTTCGACTGTCCTGAGAGATAATGGAGATTAGTATGTTGGTAGAAACCAAGAAGAGAAAAGAGAAAGTGGTGCTGCTCGCTGTGGATGTGGGCGACGGGACGGATGTAAGGGCGTCGCTTGATGAGCTGGCTGAGTTGGCCGACACGGCGGATGCCGAGGTGGTCGGAAAACTGATACAGGCGAGGGAGAGCTTTCACCCCGGAACATATATCGGTAAGGGAAAGATCGAGGAGGTCCTGGAATACGTTCGTTTCGAGCATGCGGACGCCGTGATCTGTGACGACGAGCTTTCACCGGCGCAGATGTCCAATCTCGGAGAGGCGCTCGGTGTGAAAGTGATCGATCGGACGGTCCTCATTCTGGATATTTTTGCTGCGCACGCGAGAACCGGCGAGGGTAAACTCCAGGTAGAACTGGCGCAGCTCAGGTATCGCTCCTCGCACCTGATCGGTATGGGACATGTTCTGTCCCGTCAGGGTGGTGGAATCGGAACAAGAGGACCCGGTGAGACAAGGCTTGAGGCGGATCGGCGACAGATCCGAGAACGGATCTCCGTTCTGAATAGCAAATTGAAGGATGTCGTGAAAAACCGCGACGTGATGCGTGCCGGGCGTACGGAATCGGGCGTGCCCACCGTCGCGATCGTCGGCTATACCAATGCCGGCAAGTCAACACTTCTCAACCATCTGACACAGGCCGGTGTGCTTTCCGAGGATAAACTTTTTGCCACTCTTGATACGACGACACGCTCGTTGGAACTCGAGAGCGGACAGAAGCTTCTTTTTACCGACACGGTTGGATTCATCCATAAGCTCCCACATACCGTGATCAAGGCGTTTCGATCGACGCTTGAGGAGGCGGGATATGCCGATATCCTGCTTCATGTGGTCGATCTTTCGAACCCACGCTATGAGGAGCAGATGCGTGTTGTATATGAGACGTTGGAAGAGTTGGATATTGCCGGGAAGCCGATTCTTACGGCGTTTAACCAGGTGGATATGGTATTTACTCCGGGGGTTCGAAGAGACACCCCGGGGCCTTTTCGTCAGGACGCGATCGCCGGGACCAAGGATCCCCGTGCGGATGAACAGGTTTTTATCAGCGCGAAGACCGGTGAGGGCGTGGATCAGCTGCTGCAGAAGCTGGAGGAGATCGCGGGGGCCGGAATGATCGATATTGAGAAGGTATTTCCTTTTGATCAGGCGGGACGGTTGCAGTATATCCGAACCTATGGTAAACTACTGGAGGAAACTTACCGCGAGGACGGAATCTATGTGAGGGCCAAGGTGCCGGCGGAAGGGCTGCATCTTCTGTCGGATGGCAAATAAAAATGCGGAATAAATCGAGGACGGGCTTAGAAGTGATCGCGGGGGATTGAAACATGAGTGGCAGGATGGAAGCGACTGACCGATTATCGGCAGATGCCATCGGGACATTTTTAAAGAAATATCAGGACTATACGACGACGATCAGGGCGGGCATGCATGAGGTGATCGTCCTTCCGGAGATCGACTCGACCAACGAGGAGGTCAAGCGGCGTCGCACGTCCGGGGCAAGGGATGGCCTCGTGGTTTTGAGCGAGCGCCAGAGTGCCGGTAAGGGCCGTCGCGGACGGCATTTTTATTCTCCGGACGGCAGCGGAATCTATATGAGTATGCTACTTGAGCCGCGGGATATCGATATGGAGGATGGGATCCTCGTGACGACGCAGGCGGCGGTGGCCGTCGCTCATGCCGTGAGTGAGATCTGCGGTAAGGAGCCGGAGATCAAGTGGGTCAATGACATATTTCTCGGCGAAAAAAAAATATGCGGAATCCTGACGGAAGCGGTTTCGAGTCCGGATGGAGGGGTTGACTCGATCGTTGTCGGGATCGGCATCAATGTTTTTTGCCCGTCGGAGATACCGTCGGAACTGGAAGGCATCATGGGTTATATTTTTGAGAAAAATGAGAGCGCTCCTGTTTCACGAAATGAGATTGCGGCTGTTGTGATCCGGGAGCTTAGGTCGTATTTTGAACGTTTGCCGGAGCGGGTATTTTTAGAAGAATACAGAAGACGATCCAATGTGATCGGAAAGCGAGTGATGTTCGGGACACCCGGCGAGGTGGCCGGTCAGGCGGGCGAAGACTGGAGAGAAGGTTTGGCGCTGGCAATCGACGACTCCGGCGGACTTGTGGTTCGTTTGCCGGACGGAACGGAGGAAATACTTCATAGCGGAGAGATCTCGCTACGGGTTGATGAAACAGAAACCGCTGATGTGAAGAAATGAGATGAGAAGAGGGTGAAAATCTCTGACGAGTAACAAAGAACTGAGGAGAAACTACGAATGAAACACTATGGAAAATACGTCAAGCGATATCTGCCGGCCTTTATCCTGGGGCCGATATTTATGATCGTGGAAGTGATCGGAGAGGTGATGCTCCCGAAGCTGATGTCACTGATCATCAATTACGGTTGCGGTCAGGCGGAAGGTGTTGAGGCAAAAGGAACGGGATACATTCTGCTGATCGGTGCGGCGATGATCGGCGCGGCGCTTTTTATGATGCTCGGAGGAATACTCGGTGCGTACTTTGCCGTGAAGGCATCGGTGAACTTTGCCGGTGATCTGAGAGAGGATGTTTTTGTCAAGATACAGCGCTTTTCTTTTTCCAATATCGAGAAGTTCTCGACCGGCTCGCTTGTGACGCGTCTGACGAACGATATCACCAATCTCCAGAACATGGTTGCGATGGCGCTTCGCATGATGCTGCGAGCACCGGGCATGCTGATCGGAGGCCTGATCATGGCCTTTATGATGAACGCCAAGCTGGCGCTTGTCCTGGTTGTCGTGCTGCCGCTTCTTGTGATCGCGCTGGGGATCGTGATCCGTGTTGCGTTTCCGCGCTTCAACGCGATGCAGGACGGGATCGATCATCTGAACTCCCGTGTTCAGGAAAACATCACCAATCAGCGCGTGGTGAAGTCCTTTGTCCGTGACGACTTCGAGCGGGAGACCTTCAACAAATCCAATGAAAACCTGCGGAAGAAGACACTTCGTGCTCTTCGCGTGGTTATTTTTACGATACCTTTGATGACACTCTCGATGAATGTGGCGACGCTCGGTGTGGTATGGTTTGGTGGCAAACAGATCCTTGTCGGAGATATGCCGATCGGCGATCTGACAGCGTTTACCACTTATGTGGTGCAGATTTTGATGTCGCTCATGATGCTTTCCTTTATCATGATCCAGGGAACGAGAGCGATGGCGTCTTCGGCGCGTATCCGCGAGGTGCTCGATACCGAGGTCGATCTCGATGATAAGGAAGCTGCGAAGCCGGAGGCTAAGGTGGAGCGTGGTAAGATTGAGTTTCGTAATGTCGGCTTCCGCTATTACAAAAAGCATGACGGCAATGTGCTCGACGATATCTCTTTTGTGATCGAACCCGGCGAGACTGTCGGCATCATCGGTTCTACAGGCTCCGGCAAGAGCTCGCTTGTTCAGCTGATCCCGCGCCTTTACGATTGCGATGAGGGGGCGGTCTATGTGGACGATATCGATGTTCGCGACTACAATCTCTCGAACCTCAGAGCCGGCGTATCGATGGTACTTCAGAAAAATACCCTCTTCTCCGGCACGATCGCGGAGAACCTTCGTTGGGGTGATGCGGAGGCAAGTGATGAGGCGGTGACGGAGGCTGCCGAGATCGCGCAGGCGAACCTTTTTATTTGTGACTTTGATGAAGGGTATGAGCGCCGGATCGATCAGGGCGGTGTCAATGTCTCCGGTGGACAGAAGCAGCGTTTGTGTATCGCCAGGGCACTTCTGAAAAACCCGAAGATCCTGATTCTTGATGACAGTACGAGCGCGGTGGATACGGCGACGGAGATCAAGATCCGCGAGAGGTTGCGGTCCACGCTGCCGGATACGACCAAGCTGATTATCGCGCAGCGGATTTCTTCCGTGGAGGATGCCGATCGGATTCTCGTTATGGAGGAAGGAAAGATCGTGGGTATGGGAACGCATGATGAATTGTTGAAGAATAACGAAACCTATCAGGAGATCTACTTCTCTCAGAAAGACAGAGAGGAGGTGGCTGGCTGATGGCGGCAGTAAGAGGAACAGTGGCTCCGGGACCGGGGCGACGCGGACGTGAGATGCGGATGCGCGGAGGTAAACCGAAGAACTCGGGCGCTACGATACGACGACTGGCAGGCTACCTGAAGGTGCACTGGTATCTGCTTTTATTGGCAGCGGTACTGATCATCCTTTCTTCAGTGGCAAGTGTGCTGGGCTCCTTTATATTAAAACCGATCATGAACCAGATCGCGGAGAGTGCGCAGGAGATCGCTTCGGCGACAGGGGATGTGACGCCTCTGATCGAGGAGGGAATCGTAAAGCTTCTCCGGATGCTGCTTTTGATGGCGGGGATCTACGCGGTGGCAATCCTGGCCAGTTATATGCAGATGCGGATCATGCTTGGCGTGGCGCAGAACGCACTTATCCGAATCCGTAAGGATCTGTTTGATCATTTGCAAAAAATGCCGGTACGGTATTTCGACACCAATACGACCGGTGATATCATGTCGCGGTTTACCAACGATGTTGACGCGATCGGAGAGATGCTGAGCTCGACGCTGATCCAGCTGTTCTCCGGCATCATCAATATTCTCGGTATCCTCGTTATCATGCTGACGGAGAGCGTGTGGCTTTCCCTGGTGACGATCCTTATGTCTCCGGTTATGCTGGTGGCAGCGGTCGGTGTGGCATCGAAGAGTTCCAAGTATTTCCGCGAACAGCAGATGGCACTTGGTGAACTGAATGGTTATGTGGAGGAGACCGTGACCGGGCAGAAGGTGGTCAAGGTGTTCTGTCACGAAGAGGAAGCGATCGAGGATTTCAAGGAGAAAAATAAAAATCTCCGGAACTCGCAGGTGAACGCTCAGTTCTTCGGTGGGATCATCATGCCGATCATGGGAAATATCGGCCAGATTTGTTATTCGCTGACAGCGATGATCGGTGGAATCATGTGTCTGAATGGGGCAATGACAATCGGCGGTCTGACTATTTTTGTAAATTATTCCAGACAGTTTTCGCGTCCGGTTAACGAGCTTTCCATGCAGGTCAACACGATCTTCTCGGCGCTTGCCGGTGCGGAGCGTGTTTTTACCGTGATGGACAGCGATACCGAGGAGGCCGACGCGCCTGAGGCTGTGGAGATGAAGGGGATTCGCGGTGAGGTCGAGCTGTCTCATGTGACCTTCGGATACAAGCCGGATACCGTTGTTCTCAAGGACATCAGTCTTCATGTTAAGCCCGGT
Source organism: Eubacterium sp. (assembly GCA_016280325.1). Taxonomy (GTDB): domain Bacteria; phylum Bacillota; class Clostridia; order Lachnospirales; family Lachnospiraceae; genus Eubacterium_F. Next base: position 22,456 of record JAEEGM010000122.1, read on the forward strand.
GAGAAGGTGGCTTTTGTCGGATCGACCGGTGCCGGAAAAACGACGATCACCAACCTGTTGAATCGGTTTTACGATACGGAGCAGGGGACGATCACGATCGATCAGAAGGATATTCACGCGTATAAGAGAGATTCTCTTCGCGAAAACATCGCGATGGTACTGCAGGATACGCATCTTTTTACCGGTACCGTGCGAGAGAATATCCGCTACGGACGACCGGACGCGACAGATGAGGAAGTCGAACAGGCAGCGAGGACCGCGAGCGCGCATTCCTTTATCATGCGTCTGGAGAATGGATACGATACCGTGCTCGAGGGGGACGGTTTGAATCTGAGCCAGGGCCAGAGGCAGTTGCTCAATATCGCCAGAGCGGCGCTTTCGAAGGCTCCGATTCTTGTTTTGGACGAGGCGACGAGCTCGGTCGATACTCGTACCGAGATGCATATCGATCACGGTATGGCGCGTCTGATGAAGGGACGAACCACCTTTGTTATCGCACACCGGCTGTCTACGGTTCGCAGCGCCGACCGGATCATGGTGCTGGAAAAGGGCGAGATCATCGAGCGTGGTACGCACAAGGAACTGCTCGCAATGAAGGGGCGCTACTGGCAGTTATATACCGGAGCGGTCGAATTAGCGTAAAAAATGTACGCTAAGTGTAGACAAATAACGATAAATGGTGTATAATCACTACTTGAAGATGAAAAACAACGCATTTTCGCGCTGTTTGGACATATGGAGAAAGGATGAGAAAGATGAGAAAGAGTACGAGTATTTGTGCGCTGGGTCTGGCTTTGGCGATGGCTATCGGAGGCATCTCGACAGGTGCGACTACGACTCAGGCGGTAGTAGATGGTGATTATGAAGGGTTCGTAGCGGACCAGACGGCGTCCGGTCCATCGGTGACGGCGACTCCGACAGTGTCTCAGGCGACGCTGAATCTGACATCCGTCAACAAGATGGCAGGCAAGAGCTTTAAGCTCACTATCAGTAATCTTACGCCGGGAAGCAGCCTTCCGAAGGTTGAATTTGTATCGGGTGATGAGGCGGTTGCGTCTGTCAGTGATTCTTCATTTTCAACGGATCAGACATCGGCAAGCGCTACGGTCACGCTTCTCAAAGCAGGAACAACACAGATTGATGTACATGTGAATGATGAAGTATACACCTGTGCGGTCAAAGCAGTTGCCAAGTTTGGGAAAAAGGATTTCAGCGGATATCGTCCGAAGAGCTTTACTTCGGATTGTTATTATCACATTAAGAAGAAGAGATATACCTATTATTTTGACGGTGAGTGGGGTAAGCCGGCAAAGTACGGAACAACCTATCGCGGCGTCAAGATCGGTACGAAGAAGAGTACGGTTGAAAGCCTGTACGGCGAGCTGAAACTGACTAAGTGTAAAAAGAGCAAGGATCCGTTCCTGTATGACAAGCAGTTCAATTCTTCTTCCAAGAAGTTGAAGGTATCGAAGTATGCAAACTTCTCGACGAAGGTAAGTGGAATCAAGTATAACCTGAGAATCTACTTTACCTCATCGAATAAGGTATACGGTTTCATCCTGCTGGGTGGAAAGGACTTTAACAAGATTACCAAGTCCATGCTGAAAAATGGTAAGAGAAGTGATATGAAGCTGATCTGATGATCTGGATAATATCGAGATTATACGGGCGGTTCCTCTTCGGAATCGTCCGTTTTGTTTTCTTCGTCTTCGTTCTTTTCTTTTTCTTCCTCGATCAGATCGGGAAGCTTCTTCGGTGGTTTGGATAACTGTACCAGGATCAGCATCAAAGCCGATAGAACAAAAGGTGCCCAGTAAACCACAGTCTTCACAGCATCGGAAGCGGTGATCGGATAGGTGTTGAACCATACGATCACGGCAAAATATGCGATAAAGGTAAGGGTCCCCAGAACGGCTCCGAGGACGCGGGCGATGGCTTTGCCGTCGCCGCCGAATTTAGCCTTGGTTACATAGTAAACAAGGAAAAATGCAACGCTCGAATCTAAAAGCGCAAATAAAAGCATGCCGACGCTGATTCTCATTAGTGTTCCTCCTGATAACAGTGATGGGTTCGCGGGACGTTGAACAGACCGCCAGCGCGGTGCGTGAAGTCTGATGGGACTTGAACAGACCGTTCGTGCTCCGCAAAGTCTGATGGTACTTGAACAGACCGCTTGCGCGATGCGCAAGCGCTCGAGCTTTCGTGCGGAGCACGAAAGCACCCACGGTGTGGGTTCGTAGGACTATCTCCTGTATAAAACAAGCCACAACGAATGTTGTGGCTTGTTTTATGCAGGAGATGGGACTTGAACCCACACGATGTTGCCACCACAGGCACCTGAAGCCTGCGCGTCTGCCAATTCCGCCACTCCTGCACATCAAGTGATATATTAACATTTCTGTCTCCAATTGTCAATATTTTTTTTAAATCACAGAACTTTCATATTTAATGTGTTGCACGAAGGGATATTTTGTGATAGAATATTGAAGTGTGTTGTAGGAAATCACACACGAATATGTTTTTACAGTAACGGAGGAAGAGAAAGTCATGAACAAAGCAAAGAAAATCATCAAAGAACAGGGGCTTCAGCAGCCGGACAAGAAGGCTCAGAAAGAAGAAGCCAAGTCGAGAAAGAATCTGATTCTGATCATCATCGGCGTGCTGGTTGTATTGGGAGGTGTTTTTGTCGTATGCTACACCCAGCTGAGACCGAGACCGATCCTGACCGTAGAGGGACCGGGAACGAATGGCGAGACAACCACGAATACCGTTTATTATACGGATTCGGTGTATGATATTTACCAGATGGAGTCTATGTATAACGCTTATGGTATGGACTGGGATCAGGAGTCCGGAAGCGGAACACTTTCAGACAGTGCCAAGACGCAGATCATGGACAACTTAAAGCAGCGTGAGGTTCTGTATATGCAGGCACAGAAGGATGGCCTGACACTGGACGATTCCGAGCAGAAGGAGATCGACAAGTCACTCAAGGACGCAATGAAGGAGATCAAGAAACTCAAGAAGGATGTCAAGGGCTTAAGCGAGTCCAATGTTCGTGCTTCGATCGAGAAGCAGAAGCTTGCTGAGAAGGAAAAGAAAAAGATCATCGACGGATTTGATATCGATGACGCAAAGCTGAAGGCTGAAGTAAAGAAGGAAGACTTCCGTCAGTATACATTGCAGTACTACAAGATTTCCAAGGAAGATACCGAGAAGAAAAAAGACAGCTCAGACGCAGCCAGCGGAAGTGCGGTTGTGCTGAAGGACGAGGCTACTCTCAAGAAGGCCAAGAGTGATATTGAGTCTCTCCAGAGAAAAGCCAAGGCTGCTGATGATTTTTCAAAACTGCTGGTAGATAAGGACAACGATCAGATTGACGACCAGACCGGAATCATGTATTCAACTGAGAATCTTCTTGAGACGGATACAAACTTTGCCGATGAGGCAGCAAGAAAGCTGATCAAAGGCATGGCCAACAATCAGATTTCGAATGTCATCGAGACGGAAACGGATTACTTTGTTGTAAAGATGATCAACAACAACGATCCGGAAGCCTATGATAAAGAGGTTGAGAACAAGATCTCCTCAGAGGAAACCACGCAGTTCAACAACTACTATGATGAGACACTGAAGAAGCAGTACACATTTAAGGTTCAGGAGTATTGGAAGAACCGTGTCACGATCGGTGGCGTTACAGCATAAGAAACATAGGTAAGGCATAAGTTATGGAAGATGCAAGTGTGATCACAACGGAGGGGCAGAAGATGGCGGTAAAGCGAATCTATGTAGAAAAAAAAGCAGACTATGCGGTACATGCGAAGGAACTTCTGAAAGAATTGAAGGAGTACTTGAGCCTCGACGGGTTGAAGTCCGTGCGGGTGCTGGTGCGCTATGACGTGGAGAACGTCAGTGAGAACATTTTTAAAAAGGCGCTGGTAACGGTCTTTTCCGAACCGCCGGTTGATATTCTGTACGAGTCGGAGTTTCCGAAGGAGTCCGGAGATCATGTGTTTTCCGTTGAGTATCTGCCGGGACAGTTCGACCAGCGTGCGGACTCGGCAGAGCAGTGCGTCCGTCTTCTCGATGAGACGGAGGAACCGGTGATCCGCTCCGCGACAACTTATGTTCTTTCGGGTGATATCACGGCGGAGGATTACGAGAGGATTCACAGTTATTGCATCAACCCGGTGGATTCGAGACAGACGGATGAGACTGTCCCGGAGACGTTGGTTGCCGTATATCCGGAGCCGGAGGATGTGAAGATTTTTGACGGCTTTACGGAGATGGATGACGCCGCGTTGAAGTCACTCTATGATTCACTTGGTTTGGCGATGACCTTTGCTGACTTTAAGCATATTCAGAATTACTTCAGCGGACGTTGGGACGCTTCGGAGGCAAAGCGCGATCCGTCAGTCACGGAGATCCGAGTTCTCGACACTTACTGGTCGGATCACTGCCGCCACACGACGTTCCTTACGGAGCTGACAGATGTACGTTTCGAGGACGGTGACTACCGTGCACCGATCGAGGAGACGTATAACCGATATAAAAATGCCCACGACGCGATGTATCAGGGACGTGACGACAAGTATGTGTCACTCATGGATATCGCGCTTCTGGCGATGAAGGAGCTGCGCGAACAGGGAAAACTCGACGACATGGAGGTTTCCGATGAGATCAATGCCTGCTC
>JAEEGM010000018.1 GCA_016280325.1 Eubacterium sp.
CAGATGGAAGTTTCGGAACCAATAAAACGTTCTACGTGGATGCGACGGCGCCGGATAGTTCCAAGTGCAACCTTAGTTTAACCGGAGGGGTGGCTGGGAATAAGACAGATGGATATATTATCAAAAAAAGCGATAACAGTAAGATTACGTTTTCCATGAGTCAGACTAGCGCTGATACACCGTCGGGCGTCTGCGAGCCTGAGATTCGCTATTTGGTAACCAAGTATACCGGCGATACACCAACAGATACGCCCAGTGGGACGTGGGAGAAAGTTTCCGGTTCCGGTACAGGAGAGTGGGACCTAACGAAACTGAACTTAAATGATACGGATGACAAGAATAAGGATAAAATCTGTGTCTATGCCCGCTTTACGGATTATGCAGGCAATCAGACGACGATTAAGCAGCCTGTTGATACGATCGATCGTACCTCACCATGGTTTGAAACACGGGATGCCGATGATAAGGTGGTTAATAAGGATAAGTTTGTGTACGGTGACGGTGATGAGGGGATAACATCCTTCTATGTAATGCCGGGTGAATCGAAAAAGATATTTGTGGTGGATAATTATAAGCTGGATAGTGCGACGATTGCACCTGTCGGGACGATTTCGGATGGCTCGATGGTTACTAACGGTGGAGAGGTTACTTCGGGAACCGGGAAATTCAATACGTTTACATTCAGTAATTTACCGGCCGGAGCGGATCATACATGGAAGATTACAGCAACGGATAAGGCTGGAAATATTACGACAGGTAGCATACGTCTGATCTGTGCGAATGCCAAGGTTGACAGAACGGATATTGACTTCGGAACGGTCACCTACGGCTATGAACCGGCAGATTCCGGAAGTGATATTGTCGAAGGAACAACGATCACGGATGAAAGTGTGTACCCGGATGGTACCTATGGTAAAAAGGTCGGAACGGTTTTGGATCTTAAGGTAAAGGGCACAACCGGAAACTTCCCTGACAACACAAAGGTTAAGATTACCGGAATCAAGATGGGATCCGGATCAAAGGGTGAGACAGAGTCGGAAGGAACTGCATTTACGGCATTGGTTTCCGGTGATATGCAGTATATCGTGCGTCCTAAGCCGCAGCTTCCTGTCGGAGATACGAATGGTTCCAAACTGAACGAATATAAGGAAATGCTTACCATTTACTTCAGCATTACGGATAATGAAGGCAAAGTTATCGACGAAGGACATGAGTTCAAGGTTACGGATGCTGTTCAGATCACAATTCAGCGTAAAAAGTTAACCTTGAAGTTCTCCGGTACCGGGCCGAGTGTATATTATCATACGAACCCAATGCTTTCGACCAGCGTGCCTGAGGGGCAGACTTGGCTTGATTATATCGATGCGGATGGTTTTGTCTATGGTGAGGAAACAGGAGATGATGCATCGACGGTAACCGGTTGGGAGAAGGCAGTAACGCCGACTTTGTATGCTGCGACGCCCGGAACGCCGGATCCGATAGTGGATGCCGCCGGTGAGAGTATCACGACGGATGGCTATGTATTGAAGTCATGTGATGATGTCGTGATCAATATCGATGCCAATGATGCGGTTGGTGATAACTACTGGTATGAGGCACAGAACATCACAGATGGAAAAGTTACCTGTCTCGAGAGACGTGGCGAAGAAATGGGCGGCATGGAGATCAAGCCGGACGACGCATCGCGGTACAACACGGCCGTTGATGCGGATCGAGACGGTAAGGTGGACGGATATACTTCAGACTGGTATGTGGAAAACATGGTGGTCAAGTCCACGGGGGACTTCCGTGTTTACGATGCCAACGTAAAAACGACAGGCACGACAGATAAGGTGCCTTATGAAGCTAAGCACAATGGTGAGTTGAATCTAACTAAAGATGACCAGAATTCACAACTTCAAACCGGAGTAACCATCGATGGAGAGTCGGTTCAGTTTAAAACATATACCGACACCTTTAATGATAACGGGTTAAAGGATCCGGTTATCAAGTATTATTACATATACAACAGCAAAACCGGTGAGATTTCCAAGCAGATTGAGAAAAGAATTCTGATCGACACCACCAAGCCGGGCTATACAATTCGTCCGAATGGCGCAACTAAAAAGACAGATGTCAAAACCGCCGGGGCAGACAAGGCATCTGACGCAGCACGTGGTTCAACGGACTACTTCCCATACTTCTACGTCGATGACAATGTGTGGAAAGAGTTTTTGTATAACATCACGATGCGGATGTTTTTCAATGCAACCTTCGATCTCTGTCTTGGATGTGTTGGCGATGAGCAGAGTGGAAGAGGAGAAGTATTTTTCAAGATCTACAGTGAAAAAGAGACCAATATCTCGGCCGGAAGTAATAAGGACAATTACGAGGACACCTTCGCGGAGGCAGTCAAAACCGAGACGGATTGGACTCCGATTTCGGGGTTAACATACGGATTGACGAAGGAAGAAGCGAAGTCCGGTATTATTGTCCTGAAGGTTGTGAATGGCGCCGGATTGACCACCTATGTGACGACCGACCGCGTGATTGACTTCGATGTCAGCGCGCCGGATATCATGGCGGATCATGATCCGGGAAGTCCGTATCCGGACGGCACGGTTTCGCCGACGACATTTGATGACAATGTGAAATTCTATGCAGAGAAGGTTCACTTTACGATCAAGGATGATCAGACGCTTCTCAAGGATGAGCATGGTGATCCGGCTCCGTCCGTATGGGTTTACAAGGGAGAGATGATGACGGACGCCAATCTCGTGGGCGCGTCTATTCTTCCGAACAATCCTATCACAAGTACGGATCCGGACAACAAGACGATCGAGTTCGATCTGCCTTGCGAGGAAGGAGACGGTGAGGCCGGGCTTTACACGATTGTTGCGAGGGATAACTCGAAGTTGAGCTCGATACGCAGGTTCTATATTCAGAAGCCGAGATATGGGCTGAAAGTTGAAGATCTGTCGTTTAAGGACGGAACATATGGTAATCCGGTTACTACCAAAGAATCACTGAGTCTCAAGAAACCGGAGGATAAGAATTCCTTCCCGATCATCAAGAGTGTTGAGCTTTCTGATAACGACTTCTTCGATGTGGAAACGGGCGTTACGCTTCCTTACACATGCAAGAATAAGACGGATTATGATAACCTGCTGAGCGGACTGAAGATCAAGCCGAAAGACGGTGTTAAGCAGGTAGCCGGGCTGCACGAGGCGACGATCAAGGTCACCTATATGGATAACTATGACACGAGTACGCGATCGTTCCTGCCTTCACCGACGGTGGGGAAGACAGCAACAGCGAAGTGCTCGATCCGCATCAATAAAAAGCTTCTCGTTGCTGAGTTCAAGGATCAGGAGATCTATCGTGGCCAGAAGGTGCCAGATACGAGCGTGACGATCACCGGATATGTGACGGACGCACCGTACAACGACAGCGAGAGCACGGTATTCACAGGCGGACGGAATGTTAAGCCGACAGTTAATATTCCAGAGTATCCTTCGGAGACGATGATCGTTACTCCGACCGGCGGATACGCGGAGAATTATCGATTCGATGATGCGTGCAATATTGCCGGTATCCTGACCGTGCTGACTGAGAACGCGGAGAAGTCCGGAAAGAATACCAAGGGTCAGTATAAGGTAACTTACCCGACTGGTGGACTCTCCAGCTCCGGATGGTTTATCGCGGATCCGGTGAAGATTGTGCCGGAAACAGGATTCCTTCTTTCCAAAAATGCGAGCGGAAAGCCGACGTTGACGGAGATTCCGCTGACGGATGATACCAATGTCGGGGAAGAGAAGTTCTATGTGGTCAATACGAATGAAAAGGACGGCAAAAATGGACAGGTATACGAGCAGAGCGTATACAACTACAAGAAAGATACCGTAGAACCGCGGATCACGGGAATCGAGGATTCTGCAGTTTATCAGGCGAATAAGAAGACGGTTACGGTAACCGATGACTATCTGAAACGGGTAACCGTAAATGGCTCGAATAAGCCGGTTACCAACGGAAAATGTGAGATCGATCTTTTGGCAGATCAGACGACGACATCCTTCTTCATTCTGGCGGAGGATTACGCCGGTCATATCGTATCGAAGACTTGTACGCTCATGCAGGAAGACGGAATCGACGATGGTGTGGATCCGGACGATGACAACTACAATCCGGAGGATGACATCATCCAGGATGATACGGACGACGGTGACGGAGGCGACGCCGGTACACTTACGAAGAAGGTGCAGTTGATAGACGGCGCGCCTGCGACGACCTTTACGTCGACAAATAAGGAACTGAAATCCTACGTACTGAACTCGACGGAGAGGACGGTATTGAAGGAAGGATCTGACGCGAATGTCAAACTTCGCGTTGCCAATATCGACGGTAGTGTGAGCCAGGCGGACAAGGAACTTGTTATCGCCGCGCTCGGTGATTATACGGTGGCGCAGTACCTCGATATCACGTTGTGGAAGACGGTCGGAAGCGGAACGGAGAATCAGGTTAGTCAGACCAAGAGTCCGATTTCCGTGACGGTTACGATCCCGGCGTCAATCCGACGCTCGCCGAAGACCGGAAAGGTGCGTGAGTTCGCGTTTGTCCGTGTTCATAACGGCGCCGCGACCGTATTGGAGGATAAGGACAGTTCGGCCAATACGATTACGATCGGTACATCGAGATTCTCGGTATATGCGCTTGCGTACCGTGATGTCGATGCTTCGAAAGCAAAGAAAAATAGCAGTTCGTCCGGTGGCGGACATGCAAGCTCCGACAGCTCCGGTGGCGGCGGAGGCGGTTCGTCTTCCGGTGGTTCGGGCGGCGGTGGCCGCTCCGGTGGTGGCGGCGGAGGCGGCTATTCCGTTGAGACGGATGGTATCGTCGACGGAACACCGCAGACCGGTGATCATGCGCCGATCCTGCCGACGGCAATCGGCTTCGGTGTGGCCCTTATCGGTATGATCACGGTGATTATCATCCGCAGGAAACTGGATTATGAATGGGTATATGTCGGTGAAGACGGCCATTATTACGATGAGAGTGGGCATCTGATTGATGATGATGAGATCATCGAGATGAATTGACAATTGATGAATTATCATATATATTCATAAAAGAAACTAAAAGAAACAAAGGAGAGAGGAAACAGAAATCATGGTAGTGGAATCAAAAGTAAAAGGGTTTATTTGCACGACAGCGCATCCGAAGGGGTGCGCTGAAAGTGTTCGTAGACAGATTGCGCACGCGAAGACAAAGGGGCAGGTTGACGGCCCGAAAAAAGCCCTCATCATCGGCTCTTCGACCGGTTACGGTCTGGCGAGCCGGATTGCCGTGGCCTACGGATACGGAGCTTCGACGATCGGTGTGGCATTCGAAAAAGAAGGTCGTCCGGAGAAGAAGCGAACGGCTTCTGCCGGCTGGTACAACACGAAGGCTTTCGAGGAGCTGGCGGCCGCAGACGGGCTCTATGCCAAGTCTTTCAACGGCGACGGCTTTTCCGATGAGATGAAACAACAGGTGATCGATACAATCCGTGAGGATTTTGGCCAGGTCGACCTGGTGGTGTATTCGCTGGCGGCGCCGAGACGTACGGTGACTGATAAGGCGACCGGCGAGTCCAAGGCCGTATCCAGCGTGCTGAAGACGACCGGAGAGCCGTATACGAATCGGACACTCGACCTGCGAACCAATGAGATCACCGAGGTGACGGTTCCGGTGGCGACCGAGGATGAGATACGCGATACGATCACCGTCATGGGCGGTGAAGACTGGGAGGAGTGGATCCGCCAGCTTGACGAAGCCGGTGTCCTGGCGGATGGTTGCGTGACGCTCGCATACTCCTATATCGGGCCGACGATGACGCATCCGATCTACAAGGACGGTTCGATCGGACAGGCGAAAAAGGACCTGTTTGAGACGTCCAAACGGATATCGGAGCATTTTTCCGGTAAAAATGTCAAGGCCTACGTATCGGTGAACAAAGCGCTTGTCACACAGTCGAGCGCGGCAATCCCGATCGTACCGCTCTACATATCACTTTTGTACAAGGTGATGAAGAACCAGGGCGTGCATGAGGGGTGCATCGAGCAGATGGTGCGGCTTTATACCGAGAAGCTTCCGGCGAGGGAGACGGACGCAGAGGGGTATATCCGCATGGATGACCTCGAGATGAAGCCGGAGGTACAGGCGGAGGTAGCGAAGGTCTGGGAGGCTGTCGCGACAGAGAATATCGCGGAATTCGGCGATATTGACGGGTACTGGGAGGACTTCTATCAGATGTTCGGGTTCCGGTACGACAATGTAGATTATTCGGAGGATGTGGAGATATGAAAAAGGTAGTTAAGTTTGGTGGCAGTTCACTCGCGGATGCGGAGCAGTTTAAAAAGGTGGGAGATATCATCCGTGCGGATGAGTCGAGAATCTATGTTGTGCCGAGCGCGCCGGGAAAGAGAAATTCACAGGATACGAAGGTGACGGATCTTCTGTACAAGATCTACAGCCTGATGGAGGCGAAAAAGCCGTATATGAAGGTGCTGGAGCAGATCCGGGTGCGTTATACCCAGATCATCCGTGGCCTGGGCCTGAAGGTGTCTTTATCCAAGGAGTTTGACGAGATTCGCAAGCAGCTTGAGAAAGGTGCCGGCGAGATGTATGTGATCTCGCGCGGAGAGTACTTAAACGGTAAGATCATGTCAGCGTATCTCGGCTATGACTTCGTCGACGCGGCGAACGTGATCCGGTTCAATGACGACGAAACGCTCGACGCCGAGGAGACTTACAAGCTGATGCGTTCGCATCTTTCGGCGCATAAGACGGTCGTGATCCCCGGGTTCTATGGTTCGAAGAAAAATGGCCAGGTCGTGACTTTCTCACGTGGCGGTTCGGATATTACAGGGTCTCTCGTGGCGCGTGCCATGAAGGCGGATATCTACGAGAACTGGACGGATGTGTCGGGCTTTATGGTGGCGGATCCGCGCATCGTGAAGGGGGCACAGGTTATCCATACGATCACGTATTCGGAGCTTCGAGAGCTTGCGTATATGGGCGCTTCCGTTATGCATGAGGACGCAATCTTTCCGGTCAGCCAGGTTGGTATCCCGATCAATATCCGCAACACGAACGATCCGAAGGCGGAAGGCACGATGATCGTGGAGCGGACAAGCCGGAATTCGAAGTATACGATCACCGGAATCGCCGGAATGAGAGGTTTTGTATCGCTGACGCTTGAGAAGGACAAGATGAATAACGCTGTCGGCTTTTGCCGCAAGGCGCTGACGGCTTTTGAAGAGTACGGAATCTCGCTGGAGCACATGCCGTCCGGTATCGATACGATGTCGGTCATCGTACGTCAGAAGGACTTCGCGGACAAGGAGCAGCAGGTGATCGCCCGCATCGAGGAACTGTGCGAGCCGGATCATATGGATATCGAGTCGGATATCGCGTTGATCGCGGTGGTAGGCCGTGGCATGAGGAGCACGCGTGGTACTGCAGGACGCCTGTTTTCGGCACTTGCGCACGCGCATGTCAACGTCAAGATGATCGATCAGGGGTCTTCGGAGTTGAATATCATCATCGGTGTGTCCAGTGATGACTTTGAGACCGCGATCCAGGCGATCTACAAGGTATTTGTCGACGCGAAACTGTGATGTTCGGAGTCTGGTGGTACGGGGCTGAGGTGTCAGATGCTCGATGAAGCGAAACTGTAATGAGGGTGAGCGATTATGATGGATGGGATCAATCTGTATTCGATTGATTATTATAAAAAGACGGTCTTCAAGGGAAGTTACCGCGGGATGTGCTTCCGTATCGGGAAAAATGACGTCCTGAATCAGGATGATTCGACCGGTGAGGGTGAGGATATCGAGCCGGTGCTGAGAGTGCAGGCGTGGAAAGGACCGTATGTGCTCGAAAAGAGCGATGAGGAGATTTTTACACAGAACTTCGAGTATTCGGAGGATGGCCTGAAGGAAGCCAATGAATGGCTTGAAAGCATACAAAAAGAAGTTGTGGGACAGGAGGAAGAATCATGACTAAGATTGATATTGTGTCCGGGTTTCTGGGTGCAGGGAAGACAACATTGATCAAAAAGCTGATCAGTGAGGCATTTACGGGAGAGCAGATCGTCCTGATCGAGAACGAGTTCGGCGAGATCGGGATTGACGGCGGCTTCATGAAGGACGCCGGGATCGAGATTACGGAGATGAACCAGGGCTGCATCTGCTGTTCGTTGGTCGGAGATTTCGGAACGGCGCTGGGAGAGGTGCTTGAGAAGTATTCGCCGGATCGGATCATCATCGAGCCGTCGGGTGTCGGCAAACTGTCGGATGTGATTCGTGCGGTGGCCGGGATTCTGGATGAGAATGAGGGCGTGTCCGAGGACGGTGAGCTGGTGCTTGCAGGTCATAAAAATGGAATCGAAGTTCAATTAGGCGCTGCCGTGACGGTGGCAGACGCGAAGAAAGCCAAGATGTACATGAAGAACTTCGGTGAGTTCTATGATAACCAGATTCAGAGCGCGAAGACCGTAATTCTGTCACGTACGGGAGATATGAGTGATGATAAGTTAAATGAATGCTTAAATTTGATACGTGAGAAAAATAATCGCGCTTCCATTATTACCACTCCGTGGGAGGAACTGGACGGGAAGCAGATCGTGAGTGCTTTCGATGACAGTGATTCGCTGAAGATGAAGCTTCTGGAGGAAGAGGATGTGTGTCCGGAGTGCGGGCATCACCATCACGATAGCGAGTGCTGCGGGCATGATCATGAGCATGAGCATGACCATGATCATGAGCACCACCATGAGCACGAGCATGAGGGGCATGAGCATCATCACGACCACGACCATGAGCATGACCATGAGCATGAGCACCATGACCATGAGCATCATCACCATGATGGGGAGTGCTGCTGTGGGCATCATCACGACCACGACCATCATGAGCATGATCACCATCACCATCATCATGCGGATGAGGTGTTTACCAGTGTGGGTATCGAGAGCCCGAAGAAATATGAGGAGGGCGAGTTGAAGGGGATTCTTGAGAAGCTTTCGGCGGCCTCTGCAGACGGAGACGCGGTCGGTGCATTCGGGAAGATCCTGCGTGCCAAGGGTATCGTGCCGGCGAAAGAGGGCGAGTGGTTCCACTTCGATCTGGTGCCGGGCGAGTATGAGATTCGCCGTGGCTCCGCCGATTATACGGGACGACTTTGCGTGATCGGTGCGGAACTCAAGGAGGACGAGATTCGCGGATTGTTTTCATAAAGGAAAGGAGGACGCCATTATGCCGGCATTTTTACGCATGACATAATGGCTTGTTTTCAGTATGTTTGGGAATAAGGACATCCCGGTATACCTTTTTACCGGGTTTTTGGAGAGCGGGAAGACGACCTGCATCCGTGAGATCATCGAGGAGGGAAACTTCTCGGATGGCAAGAGGACGCTGATGATCCTGACGGAGGAAGGCGAGGTTGAAATCGATGAGATGATGCTTCGCGCGCACAAGATCGATGTGATCACGGTGGAGAATGAAGAGGAGTTCACGGAGAACGTCTGCACGCATAATCAGAAAAAATACCGCGCAGACCGCGTAATCATTGAGGTTAACGGAATGTGGAATCTTGATTCAATTTATAACAAGGTTCTTCCGGAGAACTGGGTGGTCGTGCAGTGCTTTACTACGGTCAATGCGCAGACTTTTGATATGTATGTGAACAATATGAAATCGATGATGATGCCACAGTTTCAGATGTCGGATATGGTGATCTTTAACCGCTGCACCAGTTCAATGGACAAGCCATCCATGCGGCGCGCGGTGAAGGGAATCAACCGTATGACGCAGGTGCTCTTTGAGTCTGAGGACGGAACGGTGGAGAATAATATCGAGGAAGAGCTTCCTTACGATGTCAACGCGTCAGAGATCACGCTTGAGGACGATGATTTCGGGCTTTGGTACATCGATGTTACCGAGAATCCGGAGCGTTACGATGGAAAGACGATTACCTTCAAAGGACAGGTGTATCGGTCTGAGAACTTCCCGAGTGGTACATTTGTGCCTGCGAGGGCGGCGATGACCTGCTGTGCCGATGATATCCAGAAGATTGGGTTCCTCTGCCATGCCAAGGAGGCAGAGTCGCTTGCGATCGACTCCTGGGTAATGGTTTCGGTAAAGGTAAAGCCGGAATTCAACCCCGGCTATCAGATGATGTACCCGGTGCTGTGGGCAGATAAGGTGGAGAGTGCCAAGCCGCCGGCCGAGGAAGTCGTCTATTTTTCTTGACGTAGAGAAGATATTTCGCAATGGTACTACTGTGATGCGCAGAGTCTGCCCGTATTCCTATAGAAGAAAGAGATGAAAAATGAAGGCGACCGGCACTTCACATGTGCAATAAAAAACAAAAAACTTAGGAAGAGGAGAATGAAACGATGAGTAAGATTCAGATGACAACACCTTTGGTGGAGATGGACGGCGATGAGATGACCAGAATTCTCTGGAAGATGATTAAGGACGAATTGCTTGCGCCTTTCATTGAGTTGAAAACCGAGTATTACGATCTTGGACTTGAATATCGCAATGAGACCGATGATCAGGTCACGATCGACTCCGCGGAGGCGACAAAGAAATATGGTGTGGCGGTTAAGTGCGCAACGATCACTCCTAACGCTGCACGCGTTGAGGAGTACAACCTGAAAGAAATGTGGAAATCCCCGAACGGGACAATCCGTGCGATTTTGGACGGAACGGTCTTTCGGGCACCAATTCAGGTGAAAGGTATCGATCCTTGTGTAAAAAACTGGAAGAAACCTATCACACTGGCTAGACACGCTTATGGTGATGTGTACAAAAACGTGGAAATCCGTGTGCCGGGAGCCGGCAAAGCGGAGCTCGTTTTCACCGGAACCGACGGTAAGGAAATCCGCCAGACCATACAGGAATTCGATGGTCCGGGCGTGATCCAGGGGGTTCATAACACCGATCGTTCGATATCGAGCTTTGCGAAATCGTGTTTCAACTATGCTTTGGACACAAAACAGGACCTCTGGTTCGCAACGAAAGATACGATCTCAAAGACGTATGATCATCGATTCAAGGACATTTTTGAAGAGATTTATCAAAACGAGTATAAAGATAAATTCGAAGAAAACGGCCTTGAATATTTCTACACATTGATCGATGATGCAGTTGCGCGCGTGATGAAGACGGAAGGCGGGTTCATCTGGGCATGTAAGAATTATGACGGTGATGTCATGAGTGACATGGTGTCATCGGCTTGTGGATCGCTTGCGATGATGACTTCGGTCCTGGTTTCACCTTCAGGCGTATATGAGTATGAGGCAGCACATGGTACCGTGCAGCGTCATTACTACAAACATTTGAATGGAGAAGAGACATCGACAAACTCGGTTGCGACTATTTTTGCGTGGACAGGTGCCCTAAGAAAGCGGGGCGAGCTGGATGGCATTTCTGAATTGTGTAGTTTTGCTGATAAGTTGGAGAAGGCTACACTGTCTACGATCGAGTCCGGCAAGATGACCAAGGATCTGGCTCTGATCACGTCAATGCAGGATGTGACGGTACTGAATAGCGAAGGCTTTATTAAGGCGATCCGAGAGACACTGGAGGCCATGTAAGATGCAGATTTGCAAGCTGAATTCCGGTCAGCTCAGGGATGCGCTGGAACTGATCTGGGAGGTTTTCAATGAATACGAGGCGCCGGATTATGAGGAAATGGGCGTGAAAACCTTTCAGCATTTCATCGAGTTTCATTCCATGAAAGAGAAGATGGAGAGTGGGGAGATGAAGTTCTGGGGTTGCTACCAGAACAGTTATCTGGTCGGTGTGATCGCAATCCGCCCCAAGCAGCACATCAGTCTTTTGTTTGTGAGGGGCCGGTTTCATCATCTGGGGATCGCTTCGCGGCTGGTCCGCATCGCGATCGCGGCTATCCGGGATTCCGGGCCGGAGCTGCCTGCGGTAACCGTGAATTCGTCACCGTACGCAGTTGGGTTTTACAAGGCGGTGGGATTTGAACCGTTACAGGAGGAACAGAAAAAGGACGGGATTCGCTACACGCCGATGCGTCGTGGCCTGGATCTCTGATCCGAGTTTGGGGCCGGATAATATGTCCGGAGATGTGGAGAGAGTTTCGTATGAAAAAAATTGTGCTGAATATACTGATTGTCGTGTTTGCGCTCGTTTTTATCGGATGTGGTTGGTATCTGTTTAGTTACTATTGGAATGCTAAGCAGGCCGGTGACGAGATGGAGGCGCTCGGACAACTCGTCGAAGAGACGGAAGCGGAGCCGGACGATGCGCCGGATGTAGCGGAAGAGATCGAGATTGAGGCACCTTCCGGTGAAAAGAAGAAGATCCTGAAGAAGTATAAGAAATTATATAAGAAGAATAAGGATGTCATCGGCTGGGTGAAGGTCGACGATACGCCGATCAACTATCCGGTGATGTTTACGCCGAAGGAGAACGAGTATTATCTTCACCGAAACTTTGATAAGAAGGATGATATCAACGGTATGCCGTTTTTGGACGCGGTGTGCGATCCGGACAACCCGTTTGACAACCTGATGATCTACGGGCATCATATGAAGAGCGGGATGATGTTCGCTCATCTGTTGGACTTCGAGGATGTTTCTTTCTATAAGAAGCATAAGGTGATCCATTTTGATACGCTTTATGAAAAGCACGATTATGAGATCGTGGCGGCATTTCGCTCGCAGGTGTACAAGGAGGACCAGAAAGTATTCAAGTATTATGATTATCTGGGGAACCTCTCGGAGGAACGCTTCAACGAGTATGTGAAAAATATCAAGAAAATGTCCGCCTATGATACCGGCGTGCAGCCGAAGTATGGGGATCAGTTGTTGTCGATGGCGACCTGCGCGTACCATGTGGATGAGGGACGTTTCGTTGTGGTAGCGAGAAAAATATCGAAATGACGGCATTTTTGAAATGAATCGTGTTTTTAAAGAATCGTGCTTATATCTCTGAAGAATTGAATGAAATAAAGGATACGGACAGAACTCCTCGCAGAAACGCGGGGAGTTTTTACTTGACATTAATCTAAACAGAGTATATCATATATGAATGGTAGGAAATAGGCCAAGGGAATAGAGGTAGTATGAAAAATATGCGTTTGTGCCGATTTTTCACATGCACCTTGTGACGGAATGGAGGATTGCATAATATGAAAATATCTACGAAAGGGCGGTATGCGCTGCGACTGATGATGGAGCTTGCACTCAGTGATCAGGATCGTCCGGTGCGGATCCGTGAGATCGCGGAGAAGCAGACAATCTCGGACAAATACCTGGAGCAGATCATCTCTGTACTGAATAAGGCGGGGTTTGTGCGAAGCATTCGCGGACCGCAAGGCGGATATCTGTTGACGAGAAAGCCTATCGAGTATACGGCCGGTGATATCCTGCGGTTAACGGAGGGGAGTCTGGCGCCGGTGGACTGTGTTGACGGAAGCCTTTACGACTGTCCGAGGGTTGAGAAGTGCGCAACCAGTATCCTGTGGAAGAGAATGAATGATGCCATCAATGACGTAGTGGACAGCATTACCCTTGAGGATCTGGCGAATTGGCAGATCACTAAAAACGGAGATTATTGTATATGATTTGTATATGATCTCTTGCGATAAGTAAAACTTATAACCGGGGATAAATAAAACGGATAATGAATTGCTGAAAACCTCTTGACATTATCCTTTGTGTAGTGTATTATAGGCGCATGGTCACTAATTCATACCAAAACAGTATGAATTGTAGGAATAAAAATACGAGCACACAAGGAGGATGAGAGTAATGAGCAAGAAAGAGTACAAGGACAGAAATTTAAGATTTGAAACACTTCAGTTACATGTAGGACAGGAAGAGGCAGATCCGGTTACGGATTCCAGAGCGGTTCCGATCTATCAGACATCGTCTTATGTTTTCCGCAACAGTGATCATGCGGAAGCGCGTTTCGGTCTGGCAGATGCCGGAAACATCTACGGACGTCTGACCAACCCGACACAGGATGTGTTCGAGCGTCGTATCGCGGCACTTGAGGGTGGTGTGGCAGCACTGGGACTTGCCAGTGGAGCAGCAGCGATCAGCTACACAATCCAGACACTCGGCGAGGGTGGCGGTCATATCGTATCGGCTTCCAATATCTATGGTGGCACTTACAACCTTCTCGAGCACACGCTTCCGAACTACGGTATCGAGACGACATTCGTTGAGGCTGATGATCTGGAAGGATTTGAGAAGGCGATCCGCCCGGAGACGAAGGGTATTTTTATCGAGACGCTCGGCAATCCGAAGTCGGATGTGGTGGATATTGAGGCAATCGCGAATATCGCGCATAAGCACGGACTTCCGCTTGTGATCGACAACACATTTGGAACACCGTACCTGGTTCGTCCGATCGAGTTCGGTGCGGATATCGTTGTTCACAGTGCAACCAAGTTTATCGGTGGTCATGGAACGACTATCGGTGGTGTGATCATCGACAGTGGAAAGTTTGACTGGGCAGCAAGCGGACGTTTTGATTCTCTGACGAAGCCGAACCCGAGTTATCATGGAATCAGCTTTACAGAGGCTGTCGGACCGGCTGCTTTTGTCACCAAGATCCGTGCGATCTTGTTGAGAGATACGGGTGCGACCATGTCACCGGTTTCCGCGTTTATCTTCCTTCAGGGACTTGAGACACTGTCACTTCGCGTTGAGCGTCATGCTGAGAACGCACTGAAGGTTGTGGAGTATCTGAACAATCATCCGCAGGTTGAGGCGGTACATCATCCGTCGGTATCGAAGGACCCGAAGGAGCAGGAACTGTACAAGAAGTATTTCCCGAACGGCGGCGGTTCTATTTTTACCTTTGAGATCAAGGGTGATGAGAGAAAGGCGCGCGACTTTATCGACAACCTGGAGATCTTCTCCCTGCTTGCTAACGTTGCTGACGTGAAGTCTCTGGTTATCCATCCGGCCAGCACCACACATTCTCAGATGAGCGATGAGGAGTTGGAATCGGTAGGTATCCGCAGAAATACAATTCGTCTTTCGATCGGAACCGAGCACATCGATGATATTATCGAGGACCTTGAGGAAGCATTCAAGGCGGTAGGTTGATAAACAGAACGTAAATTGCGCAGCAACCGGAGGTGGTTCCTTCGGTTGCGTCCGCGCGTAAAATCTATTTCCAGGAGGGAACACATATGGCTATCTACAAAAGCATTACCGATCTGGTGGGAAACACGCCGGCATTGGAACTGACAAACTACGAAAAGAAAAACGGTCTGGAGGCGACAATCATCGCCAAGCTCGAGGCGTTCAATCCGGCCGGCAGTGTCAAGGATCGTATCGCGAAGAAAATTCTCCTCGATGCGTATGAGAGTGGGAAGATAAACAAAGACTCTGTGATCATCGAGCCGACAAGTGGAAATACGGGAATCGGTCTTTCTGCAATCGCTGCCGCGCTTGGTATCCGCATCATCATCACGATGCCGGAGACGATGAGTGTTGAGAGACGTAACATGATGAAGGCCTATGGTGCCGAGTTGGTTCTGACAGACGGCGCGCAGGGAATGAAGGGCGCTATCGCCAAGGCTGAAGAGCTTGCCAAGGAGCTTCCGGGCGGATTTATCCCGGGACAGTTCGTGAATCCGCTGAATCCGCAGGCACATCTGGAGACAACCGGTCCGGAGATCTGGGAGCAGACCGATGGAAAGGTTGATATCTTTGTTGCCGGTGTCGGAACAGGCGGTACGCTTTCCGGAGTTGGTAAGTATCTGAAGGATAAGAAACCGGATGTTCAGGTGATCGCTGT
Organism: Eubacterium sp.; assembly: GCA_016280325.1. Taxonomy (GTDB): domain Bacteria; phylum Bacillota; class Clostridia; order Lachnospirales; family Lachnospiraceae; genus Eubacterium_F. Next base: position 15,819 of record JAEEGM010000018.1, read on the forward strand.
TGAGCCGGCGTCATCACCGGTTCTTTCGAAGGGAGAAAGTGGAGCTCATAAAATACAGGGTATCGGTGCCGGATTCGTTCCGGATACGCTTGATACGGATATCTACGACGAAATCATCACGGTCGAGAATGATGACGCGTTCGCGACCGGTGGTGAGGTGGTCAAGACAGACGGTGTTTTCACCGGCATTTCGGCAGGAGCGGCTCTGTGGGCTGCTACCCAGGTGGCGAAGAGACCGGAAAACAAAGGGAAGAACATCGTTGTGATCTTCCCGGATACGGGAGACCGTTATCTGTCTACTCCGCTGTTTGAGTGATTCGTTGTCTGATAAAGAGAAATAAAGAGATGTGAGAGATAAGAGAGTAAGAAACGAGATGGGTGCCTGCATGCGAGGTTTGCAGGCACCTTTTTGTGTTGTTTTTTTAGGTTCCCCTTGCGGATATTCTACAAACGTGTTATAATGAGAACATCTTTCGGGATATTTTTCAAAAAGGAGGAATGATGAGATGGAATTGCTTCGACCGCCTATGGGCTGGAACAGTTTTGACTGCTATGGTGTAAATGTTAACGAGCTTCAGGTCAAGGCAAATGCGGACTTTATGGCTGAGAATCTCAAGGATTTCGGCTGGGAGTATATCGTAGTTGACGCGGATTGGTATTCGTACACCTCGATTCCGGAGGGGGGCGCAGAGATTTTTGCGCCGTTTAATCGGATAGAGATGGATGAGTATTCCAGACCGTTTCCGTCGGTGGCTAAGTTTCCTTCGGCCACGTCCGGTGAGGGATTTGCGCCGTTGGCAAGTTATGTTCACGGTTTGGGTTTGAAGTTTGGTATTCATATGATGAGAGGTATTCCTCGTGTCGCTGCGCATTCTCATAGTAAGTTATGGAATACGGAGATCACAGCGAATCAGATCGCGAATCCATACTCAATCAGTTCCTGGAATCCGGACATGTACGGGGTGGATCCGTCGAAGTCGGGAGCACAGGAATACTACGATTCCATTTTTGAACTGTATGCGGAATGGGGAGTGGATTTTGTTAAGTGTGACGATATCGGACGGCTGGATTCCGATACGGATCGTGTAGAGATCGAGATGATCCGGCAGGCGATGGATAAGTGCTCCCGTGATATGATCCTATCGCTTTCACCGGGACCTGCGGTTCTGGAGGAGTGCGATTTCTATCGGATGAATGCGGAGATGTGGAAGGTGACGGAGCGACTCACGGATAGTTGGGACAGCCTTCGCGGTATGTTTGATGTGTGTAAAAACTGGCAGGGGAAGCCGTCGGATGAAGGATTCCCGGATTGCGATGACCTGCCGATCGGACTTCTCGGTATCGGTCTCGGCAACGAGCATCGCACACATTTTTCTGTTGAAGAAGAAAAAACAATGCTTACATTGTGGAGTATCTGCCGATCACCTCTGATGATCGGTTCGGAGATGAATAAGCTCGATCAGGAGACGCTACAGTTGCTGACAAACGTAGCAGTATTGCGGCTGACAGAGGTTGCGAGCGGAGCGAGAGAAGCTTATCGTGACAACGATGTGATCGTATGGCGTGCGAAGGATCGTTATGATGATGCGGAGTATGTGGCGATGTTCAATATCGCGACAGCGTCGACACCGATTTGTCCGAAGCCATTTATCAGTAATAAGGACGGAATGGCGATCGAACTTTGGAGAAACCAGGAGATCAACATCCGCTCTACAGAGGAGATTCCGGGGCATGGATGCCTGCTGATCCGGGTGGAGTGAGAGTAGGACGGTTATGATTGGGCAGACAGATTCCTGTCTGAATGAGGGAGTTTCTTACAGAATGCAGGGGCGAACAGAATGACAGAAAGAAATTGATAAGAATGGAGGTTGGACAGAGTATGAGTAAAGTAGAGATTTCGGAAGCAATTCGTTACATCGGAGTGGATGACCACGATCTGGATCTTTTTGAGAGCCAGTACATCGTGCCGAACGGGATGGCGTACAATTCGTACCTGATCCTGGATGACAAGGTGGCCATCATGGATACAGTCGATCCGCGCGGGACTGATGAGTGGATGAAAAATCTGGAGACCGAACTTGGCGGCCGTACACCGGATTATCTGGTTGTTCAGCACCTCGAGCCGGATCACAGCGGTTCGATCGAGGCTGTGATGGAAAAATACCCTTCGCTGATGATCGTCACAAGTACGAAGTCTGCCGGGATGCTTGGGCAGTTTACAGAAAAGGATTATAGTGAGAAAGTGAAAGCGGTCGGAGAGGGCGACACCTTAGAACTTGGTAGCCATACGTTGACATTTGTGATGGCACCGATGGTTCATTGGCCGGAAGTTATGGTTAGTTATGAGTCTTCGGAGAAGATTCTCTTCGCGGCGGACGCGTTCGGTAAGTTCGGAACGCTCGATACCGATGAGGACTGGGCTTGCGAGGCAAGACGTTACTATTTCAATATCGTCGGTAAGTACGGCGCACAGGCACAGGCTCTTCTGAAGAAGGCAGAGGGACTGGATATACAGAAGATTTGCGCGCTTCATGGACCGATCCTGCCGGATCAGGAGGACCTTTCCTACTATATCAATAAGTATCAGATCTGGTCGGCGTATGAGCCGGAGGATGACGGCGTGTTCATCGCCTATACGTCCATCCACGGGAATACCGGCAAGGCTTGTGAGAAGCTCGCGGAGATTTTTACGGAGAAGGGTGCGAAGAAGGTTGTTGTGACGGATCTGGCGCGCGAGGATATCGCGGAGTCTGTTGAGGACGCATTCCGTTATGATAAGATCGTATTTGCTTCGGCGACGTATGACGGGGGACTGTTCCCGACGATGGAAAACTTCCTGTATCGGTTGGGGCACAAGAACTTCCAGAATAAGAAGGTGGCGATCCTGGATAACGGAAGTTGGGCTCCGGTGGCCGGAAAGAAGATCCGGGAGAAGCTGGAGGCTATGAAAAATATCACGATTTGCGACGCGACGGTGTCGATCAAGTCGAAGATGAAGTCGGGAGATATACCGGCGATGGAAGCGCTGGCGGAGGAACTGTTGGCGAAGTGAGAATGAGCGACTGTGGGTAGGGGTACCTACAGTGAAAAACATATGTGATTGAAAACGCCTGATGGTGAAAAGCCATCAGGCGTTTTTTTGACGGGAACGATGGATTTTTGCTTGACATGACGGAGAGAATGGGGTATTATAGTTGTGGTTAGATAAAACTAATCACAGTTAGGCATTAAGGAAACATGACAAATTGTATTGACCGGAATGGAGGCAATCATGTTTATTGAAGTCAATGATCTACATAAGAGTTTCGGTAATGATGAGAACCGTGTAGAGGTTTTGCGCGGGATTTCATTTTCTATCGAGAAGGGAGATGTGTGTGTTCTTCTTGGCCCATCGGGCTCCGGTAAGTCAACACTCTTAAATATCATCGGAGGAATTGATGACGCGGATTCCGGCTATGTGTCGATCGGTGGTGAGAAAACCATCGATATGAATGAAAAGTCGTTGACGGCGTATCGGAGGAATCACCTCGGGTATATTTTTCAGATGTATAATCTGATCCCGAATCTGAATGTCAAGGAGAATATCGAGGTAGGGGCGTATCTCAGCGATAAGCCTCTGGATATCGATGATCTTCTTCACACGCTGGGGCTGTATGAGCATCGGTATAAACTACCCAATCAGCTTTCGGGTGGGCAGCAACAGAGAACATCGATTGGTCGCGCGATCGTGAAAAATCCGGACATTTTGCTTTGTGATGAGCCGACGGGTGCGCTGGATTACACCACATCGAAGGAGATTCTTGCGCTGATCGAAGAGGTGAACCAGAAGTACGGGAATACGGTGATCATGGTGACGCATAACGACGCGATCAAGAACATGGCGGATCGCGTGATCAAGCTGCGAGACGGCAAAATCCGTAAGGATGAGACCAATGAGGTGAAGATCAAGGCGATGGATCTAGACTGGTAAGTTGCTGTGCCCGGTGTGGGCGGGTATGTATGGGTATGCCATGATGCATGTGACAGTAAATTCTTGACGGAGAGATGGTGCCAAAATGAAAAATCCACTGATGAAACGAATCCCCCGGGAGTTGAAGGGGGAGTTGGGTAAATATGTAGTAATCTTTTTATTCATGATTTTGGTGATCGGCTTTATTTCGGGGTTTCTCGTGGCCGCGAACTCGATGATCGCCGCATATAATGAGAGTTTTGATAAGTACAATGTGGAGTGGGGACACTTCATTACCAAAGATGAGCCCGGTGACGCGGCCCTCGAGGGAATCGAAGAAGACGCGCATGTGACGATCGAAAAGCAACTCTTTATCGAGCCGGTTGTTGCTCCGGGAAAGACGAAGGAGGATACGAAAACATCGAACAATTCCCCTGTAGTTACAGGGACCGGAAGCGAGGGCAATCTGATCAGTGGCAGCAGTACGCTGAGGCTTTTTAAGAAACGTGATAAGGTCAACGGTGAATGTCTGATGGAGGGGGCTTTCCCCGAGAAGGAGAATGAGGTTGCGATTGACCGTATGTATGCGGACAACAACCATTATTCCGTCGGAGATACGCTGATCCTTTCCGGACGGGAGATGACGGTCACGGGATTGGTGGCCATGTCGGATTACTCTGCGCTTTTTTCCGACAACAGTGATATGATGTTTGATTCGGTACTGTTTGGTGTCGGTGTGGTTTCGGAATCCGGTTTTAAGGCCTTTGAGAATGATAAAATGAAGGTGCATTATGAATATGCCTGGGATTATCCGACGGATCCGGCGGATGATGACGCGGAGATCGACATGGCCGAGGAGGTTATGAAGACGACGGTTCGCTATGTATCTCTGGAGGACTTCCTGCCGCGGTACGCCAACCAGGCGATTCAGTTTACCGGTGTCGACTTCGGCGGCGACTCGACGATGATGAAGGTCCTGCTGTATGTACTGATCGCGGTGCTCGCTTTTGTCTTTTCCATCACGATCCGTCATACGATCGTGCGGGAGGCGGCGGTAATCGGAACGTTGCGGGCGTCCGGATATTCTAAAAATGAGATCCTGAGACATTATCTGGCGTTACCCGTGATCGTGACTCTGATCTCGGCGCTTATCGGAAACGTGCTCGGATATACGGTGTTTAAGGACTTAGCGGCGGCTATGTACTACGGAAGTTACTCGCTTCCGACCTTTGTGGTGCTCTGGAACGCGGAGGCATTTTTGCTGACGACCGTGTTCCCGGTCATCATCATGTTCGTCATCAATTACTTCTCAATACGACGCGCACTTAGATTGTCGCCTTTGCGGTTTCTTCGTCATGATCTTGCGAAGCATAAGCGCAGTAAAGCGGTTCGTCTGCCGAGATGGAGTTTCTTCTCAAGATTTCGTTTACGGATCATTTTTCAAAACATGGGAAACTATATCACGATGTTTGTCGGGATCATGCTGGCGAATGTATTTTTGCTTTTCGGTATGATGATGGGACCGCTTCTGACACATTATCAGGAGACGGTGCTTGATACGATGCCGGCGAAGAATCAGTACATCCTGAAAACGCAGGTGGAGACGAATTATCCCAAGGCGGAGAAATTCTGTCTGTCGTCGCTTGATTATTATCCGACCGGCGATAAGGAGGAGCAGAAGGAGACCTTTACGGTATACGGTATTGAGGACAATTCAAAGTATATGAAGGTCAAACTGCCCAAAGAGGGAATAGCTATTTCGGATGGTATAAGCGAAAAATATGGAATCAAGGCGGGAGACGAGATTGTCCTGCATGAGGAGTATGAGAAGAAAGACTACACATTCAAGGTAGAGTCTGTCGAGAGTTATCCAAGTGCCCTGGCGGTGTTTATGCCGAGAAAGATGTTCAATGATACGCTGAAGCCGGAGATGGGGATCACGGATGTGCTGAATGATACGGAGATGCTTTTACACAGGCTCGCGACGCCGCCGGAGTATGAGTATTATAACGCGTATTTCAGCGATCAGGAACTGATCGATATTGACGAGAAGTATGTGCAGACAAAGATCACGGAGACGGATCTGACGAAGGTAAGCCGACAGCTCGATGTGTCGATGGGGAATCTTTTCCAACTGTGGAATGTGTTCTCGATCATTCTGTTCGTGCTTCTGATCTACCTGTTGACGAAACTCGTGCTGGAGCGCAATACAACCTCGATTTCTATGGTAAAGATCCTGGGGTATCGCGACGGAGAGGTCGGCAGGCTGTATCTGATGGCGACGACGTGGGTGGTCGTGCTTTCAATCGTTCTCAGTTTCCTGGTGGCCACGCCGGTGATCGTCATCCTATATCATTATTTCATGGCGAAGATGAGCGGGTGGCTGACCATATGGATCGGATGGGATACTTACGTAAAAATGTTTGGACTCGGCGCGGTTGCTTACGCACTTGTCGCGGCACTCCAATTCATCAAAATACGGCGGATTCCGATGGATGAGGCGCTGAAAAATGTTGAGTAATGTAGAGTAAATTAACAGCCTCGGACCAAGTGGCCCGAGGCTGTTTTTATGCATAGAATGATAGCGTTGTATTCGTCACTTTTTCTTCTTACTGTAGATGCTGTGCGTGTGCGCGTGATGGTGACGGTGACGCAGATCCTCGATCCAAACCTTGGGTGCGAGCAACACCAGGATGGGGAAGAGCTCGAGACGCCCGGCCAGCATGTCAAAAATCATAACCAGTTTTGATATTGGCGAAAAGAAGTTAAAATTCTGCGTCGGACCGACCGCGTTAAGGCCGGGACCGATATTGTTGAAGGTTGCAGCGACACCCGTAAAGTTCGTCTCAAAATTCGGCCCATCGAAGGAAACGATGAACAGGGAGAAAAGGAATAACAGGATGTAGGCAAGGAAGTAAACGGTTGTGGAACGTACCGCGATATGCGGAAGCGGAGAACCGTCAAACTTGATCTTTCGGATGGATTTCGGGTGGAGGTACAGGGTCATCTCTTTTCCGATGGATTTAACCAGGATAATGATGCGGGAGACCTTCAGCCCACCGCCCGTACTGCCGGCGCAGGCGCCACAGAACATCAGAAGAATCAGGATATACTTGGACAATTCCGGCCATTGATCGAAGTCCGTATTCGAAAATCCGGTAGTGGTGATGATCGAACCGACCTGGAACGCGGCCTTCTGGATCGCGTCCCAGACGCCGCTGCACATATGCAGGGTGTTGATCGTGATAATCGTAATGGCACCGATGATGATCGCGAAGTACGCGCGAACCTCCTCCATCTGCCAGGCTTTTTTGAATTTTCTGAATATAATAAAGTAAAAGGCGTTGAAATTGACACCGAATAGGATCATAAATACCGTAATGATATTCTGTTGGAGCACCGTGTAGTCCATCAATCCGGAATTGCGTACGGCAAAGCCGCCTGTCCCGGCTGTCCCGAATGCCATCGTAAAGGAATCGAAGACCGGCATGCCGGAGCATAAAAGCAGGATGATCATCGTGCCTGTCAGGCCCATATAGATGAAATACAGGATGCGGGCGGTCTCACGCATGTGAGGAACCAGTTTGCCGACATCCGGACCCGGCGACTCGGCACGCATCAGGTTGATGGAAGAACCTCCGGCCATAGGCAGGATGGCAATCATAAAGACGAGGACACCCATGCCTCCGATCCAGTGTGTAAAGGAACGCCAGAAGAGCGATGCGTGCGAAAACGTGCTCAGATCGCTGAGAATACTGGCTCCGGTTGTAGTGAATCCGGAGACAACTTCAAATAAGGAATTGATCACGGAAGGAATCTCTCCGGTCAGAAGAAACGGAACAGCGCCGAATACACTGAGTCCGATCCATGAGAGAGCGGTTGAGATACAGCCTTCCTTCAGATAAAAAATATTACTTTTGGGTTTGCGTATCGTCATCAGGACACCGGTCAGAAGACAGATACCTGCGGAAAACAGATAATGATACCAGACTCCTTCGCCGTGGATGAAGTCAACGATGACCGGCAGAAGGAGAAGTACGCCCTCGATTCTCAGGACGGCTCCCACGACATATCGAATGATGGAATAGTTCATAGTTTGTCTCTTTCTTTTAATAGGATTTAATAAATAATTCTATCCTGATTCAATTTATGCCAATATCTGATTGATGTTATCATACCCCAAATTTGTCGTAACAATCATAACGGAGTCGCCTACATGGATGCGATCGCGACCGGAAGGAATAATAATTTTCCCTTTGCGATTGATGGTAGCGATCAGGACATTTTTCTTGATCCTGAGGTCGCGCAGGTGAACCTCCGTGACGGGAGATTCTTCGGTAACCATGAATTCCACCGCCTCGACCCGGTCGTTGAACATGTGGTACAGGGTTTCGACGTTGCTGCCCTGCGAGTTCATCATACCGCGGATGTAGGAGATGATCGCTTCCGCGATGATGTAGCGCGGGTAGATCACGGAGCCGAGGTCCATGCCGCGGATGACTTCGCGGTAGTTGACGCGGTTGATCTTGGTGACGATCTTGACGTTGTCGTTGACTTTGGCGGCGTGAAGAGCGAGAAGCACGTTCTCCTCGTCGATTCCGGTCAGCGGGATAAAACTTTCAACCTGGCGGATGTTCTCTTCGTGGAGGAGTTCTTCGCTGGTGCCGTCTCCGTTGATCACGATTGCTTTCGGCAGAAGCACCGAGAGTTCTTCGCAGCGGGCAGGGTCCTGTTCGATGATTTTGACGTTGATGCCCATGTGGAGCAGTTCGGTAGCGACGAAAAACGCGGAGGTTCCACCTCCTATGATCATACAGTCCGATACACGGCGTGTGTCAAATCCGATGTAATCAAAAAACTTTCGAACGTGTTCCTTCGAGGAGACGAAGGATACCAGGTCGCCGTTTTCAATATGGTCATTTCCTTTGGGGATGATGACCTCATCATTTCTCTCTATAACGCAGATTAGCAGGTCGTGAGGAAGCTCGGCACCGATCTCGGCGATGGTTTTGCCGACGAGAGGGTTGTCTTCGTATACCTGAAACTTGACCATCTCAGCGCGCCCGTGCGCGAAAGGGTTTACCTCCAGGGCGTTCGGCTGATAGAGCAGACGCGCGATATCCTTGGCTGTCGACAACTCCGGATTGATCACCATCGTAAGTCCGAGTTTATCGCGGTAGTATCTCGCCTCCGAACTGTAGTCCGGTGTCTGCACACGCGCGAAAGTGGCGCATTTGCTGACATGACTGGCAATCGTACAGCTGAGAAGGTTCAACTCGTCATCCTCGGAGACAGCGATGAAAGCATCCGCTCTTGTGATACCGGCGTCCATCAGAATGCCGTAGCGCGCGCCGTTGCCGACGATACCCATAACGTCGTTATAGCTGGCAATCTCGTTGACACGCTCTCTGTCCTTGTCGATGATCGTGATGTCATGGCCTTCCTTGGAGAGGCGCTCCACAAGCGTCGCTGCGACGATACCGCTTCCGACAATGATAATATCAAGTCCGTGGTTCTCCTGCGGCTGAAGCCTGCTGAAAAAACTCATAGTATTCCTCCGTTAGCATTTTATTCTCTTTTAACAACTTATATCATACTCCTTTTTTGGAAAAATACAAGGTGTTTTTTCTTGCCTATATTATGGAAGATTCTGTCATGGAAGACGAAGGGTTGCGTGGAGAGGCGACTTATGGTAGGATATTGGGTATGAAAAATCTGACGATCGGAATCATGGCTCATGTGGACGCGGGCAAGACCACGCTGTCCGAGGGACTGTTATACACCGCGGGGATGCTGCGCGAGACGGGACGCGTCGATCATGGCGACGCGTTTCTGGATACCTATGCCCTGGAGAAGGAGCGCGGGATCACGATCTTTTCCAAGCAGGCGGTGCTTCCCATCGGGACACTGATCGATACACCGGGGCATGTGGACTTCGCACCGGAGACCGAGCGGGTGTTGGGAGTGCTTGATTACGCGATTCTCGTGATCAGTGGGACAGACGGTGTTCAGGGACATACCAGGACTTTGTGGCGTCTTTTGAAGGAATATGAGGTGCCGGTATTATTCTTTATCAACAAAATGGATCTTGCCGGTGCGGATAAAGAGCAATTGATGAGAGAAATGTGCGCAGAACTCTCGGAAGGATGCGTAGACTTCACCGGGGCGGATCTGACTATGGGGAGTGAGAGTGGGAGTAAAGCTGTTTTGACCGATGAGACGGCCGAAGCGGTGGCTATGCTCGATGAAACCGTGCTGGAAGCGTATCTCGAGGGGGACGGGATCGATAGGGGAGAGATCCGACGTCTCATCCGGGAAAGAAAACTCTATCCGTGTCTCTTCGGTTCGGCTTTGAAAAATGAGGGCGTAGCGGAGTTTTACGGACTCCTGCAGGCCTATACGGAAGAGAACTTTGACAGGGAGGATGAGGAGCAAATATTTGCGGCGCGTGTGTACAAAATCAGTCGTGATGAAAAAGGGGTACGGCTTACGCATATCCGTGTGTTTTCTGGTAAGCTGACACCGAAGACAGAGTTGGCATATGCGAGTAGGAGTCGTAAGAGTAACGAACAAGAGAGCGCCGACTCCGGTTCTGAGAGAGAGGAAGTCCGTGAGAAGGTGGATCAGATTCGCCGTTACTCCGGTGCAAAGTTCGAACTTTTGACGGAGGCGGGCGCGGGGATGGTCTGTGCTTTGACGGGGCTGAAGGAGACGTATCCCGGGCAGTGGCTGGGTGACACCGAGAACCAGCAGGCAGGAGGCTTGCAGGAATCTCGACAAGCACGTTTTGCACGTACATGGATGTATGCGCAGCGTGGCCGAGTTCCTTTGGAACCGTTGCTTGAACCGGTGCTGAATTATCGCCTGATTCTTCCGGAGGGAATGCCACCCGTGACGATGCTACCCAGGCTTCGGGAACTGGAGGAGGAGCTTCCGGAACTTCATATCACCTGGGAGAAGGAAACCGAGGAAATCCATGTCCGCGTGATGGGTAAGGTGCAGACGGAGATCCTGCAGGAGACGGTCAGAGAGCGCTACGGTGTCGATGTGGCGTTCGGGCAGGCGCAGATCGTCTACAAGGAGACGGTAACTAAGCCGGTTCACGGGATCGGTCACTATGAGCCGTTACGTCACTACGCGGAGGCGCATGTGGGGATCGAGCCGCTTCCGCCGGGAAGTGGCGTTCTCGCAGACAGACAGGTGAGCACGGATGAATTGGATCTCAACTGGCAGCGACTGATCCTGACGCATTTTATGGAGAGAGAACACAAGGGTGTTCGGATCGGAGCGCCACTTACAGACGTGAAGCTTACGGTGATCGGCGGACGGGCGCATCTGAAGCATACGGAGGGGGGAGACTTTCGTCAGGCGACCTACCGCGCGATCCGACACGGTCTGATGCAGGCGGAATGCCGTGTATTGGAGCCGTATTATAACTTTCGACTTTCGGTTCCTACCGAGCAGGTGGGACGTGCAATGACAGATATAGAGCGGATGTGCGGGCATTTTTCCATGGAAGAGGAGAAGGGCGAAGGAGCCACGGGAAGCACGCGGTCTGTTCTTATCGGCTACGCGCCGGTGGTGACGATGCAGGACTATGCGGTGGAGGTGTCGGCCTACACCGGCGGTCAGGGAGAGCTTTCGCTCGCCTTTCACGGATACCTCCCCTGCCATAATGAGGACGAGATCGTGGAGACGGTCGCGTACGATCCCGAGGCCGATGAGAAACATCCACCCGGCTCTGTTTTTTGTGCACATGGCGCGGGGTACTATGTGCCGTGGGAAGAGGTGGCAGATATGGCGCATGTGCAGGTGGATTGGCATCCGGAGAGGATTATCCGGGTAGATGAGGACGGAACCGTATTCTATGCAGAGGGTGGTGAGACACCTTCGGACGACAGAGAGCTGGCGGCAGAGTACCGACTGCGGATGATGGACGAGGCGCTTGGAGTCGAAGAGATCGACGGAATCCTGGCGCAGGCAACACATGCCAATCAACGGGCGCCGAGAAGGTCTCTTAGTAGAGCGAAAGAAAAGACGATACGTCGTGCGTCGAAGCCGGCGGGAGCGGCTAAGCCAAGGAAGAATAAAGAAAAACTTGGAGACTTCCTTCTCGTGGACGGATATAATGTGATCCATGCCTGGAAGGAACTATCCGATCTGGCAAAGGGCGATCTGGAGCAGGCGAGAGGCCGGTTGCAGGATATTCTGTGCAATTACCAGGGGTATCGCGGCTGTGATGTTATCCTGGTGTTTGATGCCTACCGTGTTGCTTCGCATCCGACGGAGACTTTTGACTATCACAACATTCATGTGGTCTACACGAAGACGGCGGAGACCGCCGATCAGTATATCGAGCGCTTTACCGTGGAGAAAGCGGAGCGCTATCATGTGACCGTGGTGACGAGTGACGGTCTGGAGCAGATCATCATCCGTGGGGCGGGTGCGCATCTTTTGTCGGCGAGAGATTTTGAGGCGGAAGTCGCCCATGTGACAGAATCGATCCGGAATCGCGGTGGGGATTGACGATGGACTTGTACCTATGTTATAATCAAAAATGCTTTTATTTTTCGGAAGGGGGTACAGAATATGGAACCGATAGAAATTACAAGTGAGAACTTTGAGGCAGAAGTAGTAAATAGCGACAAGCCGGTATTGCTTGATTTCTGGGCACCTTGGTGTGGTCCTTGCAAGATGCTTTCACCGGTCGTGGATGATGTGGCATCGGAGACGGATGAGATCAAGGTCGGCAAGGTGAACGTCGATGACAACCAGGAGTTGGCTATGAAGTTCAAGACGATGTCGATCCCGACACTGATCGTGTTTAAAAACGGGGAGGAAGTCAACCGGTCCGTAGGCGTGATCTCGAAGTCGGAGATTCTGGAGCTGGTCAAATAAGTGGGATCGGTATCCCAAACGGGCAGAAGAACCGGTACAAGCATCAAGTTTAGCAGAATGGAGAGACAGAATTATGATACTGTATGATATGATAATCGTCGGTGCCGGGACGGCGGGGCTTACCGCAGCGATCTATGGCACGAGAGCCGGAAAGCGTGTGCTGATCCTGGAGCAGACGACCTACGGCGGGCAGATCATCAACACGCCGGATATCGAGAATTATCCGGGGATTGCGCATGTCTCGGGCTTTGAGTTTGCCAAGGGACTGTATGATCAGGCAATCTCTCTCGGCGCCGTGTACAAAGCGGAGAAGGTTACGGGCATCGCGGATAACGGTAAGGTGAAGATTGTCAAAACCGCCGATCGTGAGTATGAGACGAGCGCGGTGATACTTGCTACCGGAGCGAAGAATCGTCCGCTCGGTCTTGACAGGGAGCAGGAGATGGTTGGCTCCGGTGTGTCGTATTGTGCAACTTGTGACGGAGCATTTTTCAGAAAAATGGACGTTGCTGTCGTGGGCGGAGGCAATACCGCTCTTGAGGACGCGGCCTTCCTATCGAATTACTGCAACAAGGTGTATGTGATCCACCGCAGAGATCAGTTCCGCGGTGATGAGAAAGATGTGGCATCGCTTCGCGACAAGGAAAATGTGAAATTTGTCCTGGATTCAGTCGTTACCGGCATACTTGGTTTTGGAATGCTGGAGGGAATCCTCGTGAAAAATGTTAAGAGCGGGGCGACCGAGGAACTCAAAGTGAGCGGCCTTTTTATCGCGATCGGCCAGCAGCCGGACAATCAGCCTTTTGCTGATCTCGTCGAACTGGACGATCAGGGATATATCGTGGCAGATGAGTCCTGCGAGACGGGGACGCCGGGAATCTTTGCCGCCGGTGACTGCCGTACGAAGAGTGTTCGCCAGCTGACGACAGCTGCGGCCGATGGTGCCGTGGCAGCGTTGGCGGCTGCCAAATATATGGAATAACGGTCAATAGGAGGAAGAATCATGGTCAGTGAAATCTGTCAGAAACTCTATCACAGGGATATCAATCGCTGTACGGATGAGGAGGTTTACATCGCCCTGCTGCATCTGGTGAAGCGCGAGGCAAAAAAGAAGGAAGTCGACCTGAAGAAGCAGAAGAAAAAGCTCTACTATATCTCCGCAGAGTTTCTCATCGGTCGCGTGATCGGGAACAACCTGATCAACCTCGGACTCTGGAGTGAGGTGCGCAAAGAATTGCGCATTAAGGGTAAATCTCTCGCCAATATCCTCGAGAGAGAGCCGGAGCCGTCTCTCGGAAACGGCGGACTCGGTCGTCTGGCAGCCTGCTTTCTCGATTCGATCGCGACATTGGGACTGCCCGGTGACGGAATCGGTCTTTGCTACCATGATGGACTGTTTTATCAGAAGTTTAAGCGGAACCGTCAGATGGAGTATCCGAACGCCTGGCGTGAGAAGCGTTCAATCCTCGGACGCAGTGTGCGGAAATTCCCGGTGAAGTTCGGCGGGTTCAAGGTCAATGCTTCGATGTATGACATTCTGATCACAGGCTATGAGAACCGCACGAACCGGCTGCACCTTTTTGATATCGATTCGGTTGATCCGACGATCATCCGCAAGGGGATCGATTTTGACAAGACCAATATCCGCAAGAATCTGACGCTGTTTTTGTATCCGGATGACAGTGACGATGCCGGTCGTCTGCTTCGCGTGTACCAGCAGTACTTTATGGTAAGCGCGGGCGCACAGCTGATCCTCGCCGAGGCGAGAGAGCGTGGTTCCAACATTCACGATCTGGCAGATTATGTGGCTATCCAGATCAACGACACGCATCCGTCGATGGTGATCCCGGAACTGATCCGTCTTTTACTGGAAGAAGACGACATCACCTGGGAAGAGGCGACGAAGATCGTCACGGACATCTGCGCCTACACCAACCATACAATCCTGGCGGAAGCTCTGGAAAAATGGCCGCGCAAGTTTATCAAGAAGGTCGCGCCTCAGCTGGTTCCGATTATCGAGCGCCTGAACAAGGATGTGAAAGAAAAATACGACAAGCCGGAGCTTGCGATCATTGACAACGAAGACCGGATCCATATGGCCAAGATGGATATGCACTACGGCCACAGCATCAATGGTGTGGCGGCGCTGCATACGGAGATCCTGAAGAATTCGGAGCTGCATGATTTTTATGAGATCTACCCGGAGAAGTTCAACAACAAGACGAACGGAATCACCTTCCGTCGCTGGCTGATGGAATGCAACCGACCGCTTACCCATTTTCTGGATGAGACGATCGGGACCGGATATAAAAAGGATGCGACGGAGTTGAAAAAACTCATGGAGCATATCGATGAGGACCGTGCGATGAAGAAGGTTCTCGAGATCAAGCGCAAGAAGAAACTGGAGCTTACCTATTATCTGCGCCATGCCATGCGCGTGGATGTCGATCCGAATTCGATCTTTGATATTCAGGTTAAGCGCCTGCATGAGTATAAGAGACAACAGTTGAACTGCCTCTATGTGATAAGAAAATATCTGGAGATCAAGCGTGGCAAGAGACCTAAGCGCAAGATTACCGTAATCTTTGGCGCGAAGGCGGCGCCGGCCTACACAATCGCCAAGGATATCATTCATCTGATCCTGTGTCTGCAGAAACTGATCGAGAAGGACAAGGAGGTTCGTCCGTATCTGCAGGTAGTGATGCTTGAGAACTACAACGTCACGCTCGCGGAGAGGGTGATCCCGGCCTGCGATATTTCCGAGCAGATCTCACTTGCGAGCCAGGAAGCAAGTGGTACCGGTAACATGAAGTTCATGTTAAACGGTGCGGTCACACTCGGTACGGAAGACGGCGCGAATGTCGAGATCCACGAGCTGGTCGGCGACGAGAACATCTATATCTTCGGTGAGGACTCGCAGACCGTCATCGACCGGTACGCGAGAGGAGACTATCGCTCCATCGATTATTATGGAAGAAATCCGGTGCTCAAGGAGTGCGTGGACTTCATCGTATGTAAAAAAATGCTGAAGATCGGCGACAAGAAGCATCTCGGCCGTCTGTATAACGAGTTGCTCAGCAAAGATTGGTTTATGACCGTCCCGGATTTTGATGACTATTGCCAGACAAGAGAGAGGGCGTATGCCGATTATGAAGATCGACGTGGCTGGGCGAAGAAGATGATAGCGAATATCGCCAATGCCGGATTTTTCTCGTCGGATCGTACGATCGAAGAGTACAACAGAGACATCTGGAAACTGTAATTACGGAACTTTCCAAGTATTTCGCGCGGGTCTTTCGCAGCGTGGGACGCTTGGAAAGTTCTTTTCTTTTTATCTTATTTAAAAATTTTGAAAATAAATCTTGACCAACGGTCATTTTTGTGCTACACTGTCAATTGTAAAATGACCAAAGTTCAGTTTTGAGACAGTACAAGAAAGGGAGGAACGAAAGTGGGCGTAAGGTATGGTAAATTTATTGCGAAGCATCGCGTCCTGATCATTTTGATCACTCTGATTCTGGTGATCCCGGCGGGGATCGGCTACATCTCGACAAAGATCAATTATGATGTGTTGAGTTATCTTCCGAAGTCACTGGAGACGGTGTATGGACAGGATGTCATGGTGGATGAGTTCGGAATGGGCGCGTTCTCCATGGTAATCGTGGAGAACATGGAGAACAAGGATGTTCAGAAGCTGAAGAAAAAAGTTGAGGAGGTCGAGCACGTCAAGGAAGTTCTCTGGTATGACGATGCGCTTGATATCACTGTACCGGTTGAGATGCTGCCGGAGCAGCTGCGCAACGCATTATTTACGGATAACGCGACGATGATGATCGCGCTTTTCGACAACACGACATCGACGGAGACAACGATGGACGCCATCAAAAATATCCGCGAGGTTGTCAAGGACCAGGCGTTTGTCAGCGGTATGGCGGCGATCACAACGGATATCAAGCAGATCGCGCTGGACGAGATGCCGATCTATGTGGCGGTTGCCGTAGCGCTCACGCTGCTTATCCTGTTGATCACGATGGATTCTTTCCTTACCGGCGTGGTTTTCCTCGGCGGTATCGGAATTGCCGTAGTCTTTAACATGGGTACCAACATTTTTATGGGCCAGATTTCCTATCTGACGCAGGCAATCGCGGCGATCCTGCAGCTCGGTGTTACGATGGACTACTCGATATTCCTGTTGGAGAGTTTCCGTGAGAATAAGGAAAAATACCCCGGCGACAGTCAGCGAGCCATGGCGCACGCGATTTCCAATACCATGAAGTCGGTTACCAGTAGTTCGATCACAACGATCGTCGGCTTCCTGGCGCTGTGCTTCATGACATTCGGTCTTGGTATGGATATGGGTATCGTCATGGCAAAGGGTGTCGTGATGGGCGTTCTGGTTTGCATCACCTTCCTGCCGGCCGTGGTGCTGTGTCTGGACAAGGCGATCGAGAAGACGACGCATCGCAGCTTTTTGCCGAGTTTCAAGCGTACATCAAAGGTGATCCACAAGGGGTGGGCGGTATTGTTCATCCTGTTTTTGGTCATCCTTCCGGTTGCCTGGTATGGAAACGCCAACTATCATACGGTTTACGGTATCGCGGATTCACTGCCGCAGGATCTGCCTTCGGCGATAGCAAACCACAAGCTGGATGATGATTTCCATATGAACAACCTGCATATCCTGATGCTTCCGAGTGATATGGAGGCGAAGGAGAAAAAAGAGATCAACGCTCAGATCAAAAAGGTTGACGGTGTCAAGTGGGTACTTGGTATCAGTTCTCTCGTGGGAGAGAAGTTGCCGGAGGCTATGATTCCGGATCGACTTCGTGAGAAACTTTCCGGCAAAGAGCATGAGATCGAGTTTATCTGTTCGAATTATCGAACGTCTACCGACGAGGTCAACAAGCAGGTCGGTGAGATCAATGATATTATCAAAAAATACGACGAACGGGCGATGATCATCGGAGAAGCACCTCTGACGAAGGACCTGAGAGAAACGACGATAATAGATATCCGAAATGTCAATATCATTTCCATCGGGTTCATCTTCCTGATCATTATGATTACGTTCCGGTCGCTCATATTGCCGGCCATCCTGGTGGCCGTCATCGAGTTGGCGATCCTGATCAATATGGGTATCCCGTTCTACATGGGAACGGATGTATCGTTCGTCGCCAGTATCGTTATCGGTACGATCCAGCTGGGATCGACCGTCGATTACGCGATCCTGATGACGAGCCGATACCAAAAGGAACGACTAGGGCGACAAAAGAGCAAACGGGAAGCGATCGCCATTGCGCATTTGTCTTCGATCAAGTCGATCCTTACGAGTGGTTTGATCATGTTCGCGGCGACATTTGGTGTAACCATGGTAACGAATATCGATCTGATCAAGTCGATCTGTTCGATGTTGGCAAGAGGAGCGTTGATCTCTACGGTCTGCGTTATCCTATTCCTGCCGGCGTTGTTGATGGTATTTGACAAGCTGATATGTAAGTTGACATGGAGCATGCGAAAGATTGACTGGTAACAGTAATCGGTTGTCTCGCGGCAATAGGAATTGTTTGTGAAAGTGAAAGTGTTAGGTATAGATGTCAAAGTTGTCAGGTAAACAGAAGTAAAGATTGGAGGAAAGTGTGAAAATTGCATTGATATGCCAGTTTTTCACACTACGCTTCGGAATGGAGGAAACGACAATGATGAGAAGAAACAACATGGTAAGACGTCTGGTGGTAGGGACGCTTGTGGCAGCTATGAGCCTGAGCATCATGCCGACAACCGCACAGGCGAAGGTCAGCAAGCAGGAATCTGTTTACGTTATGGCCAACCCGGACGGCTCGACGAAGTCGATCACCGTGTCCGATCAGTTGCAGGGGGCAGGTGAAGCAGGAGGCTCGATCAAGGATGTTTCGAAGCTTTCGGACATCAAAAATGTCAAGGGCGATGAGACCTTTGACCAGAGCGGTCAGAACCTGACCTGGAACACCAACGGGGCGGATATTTATTATCAGGGAAAAACAGAAGAGCAGCTTCCGGTTTCCGTGAAATTCAAGTTTGAACTTGACGGAAAAGAGGTTAAGCCGGAGGATATCGTCGGTCAGAGCGGCAAGATGAAGATCACGATTTCTTATGAGAATAACAGTAAGAAAAATGTGACGATCGCCGGTAAAAGCGAGACGGTCAACACGCCATTTTTGATGGCTACGGGAATGATTTTTGACAGTGAAAAATTCACCGATCTCGTACTGGATGATGGCGGAAAGATTATCGATGACGGATCGAAGAGTATCGTGATCGTTCTCGGTATGCCGGGACTGAAGGAGTCCTTGAATCTGACCGGAAAAATCAAGGAAAAACTTGATGACAAGTTGAAGAATGAGTTTACACTCACCTGTAACGTGAAGGATTTCGAGATGAAAAATACCTTCACCTTTGCCAGTGCCAATCTCCTGAATATGATCACAGACAATGAGGATGGCAAGATTGATATCGATCTCAGTAAGATCGATGACAAGGTCGATGATCTCGATGATGCCATAGATAAGCTGGATGACGGATCGAAAAAGCTTTCGGATGGTGTGAAGGAACTGGATAAGGGTGTAGACACCCTGGCATCTTCGATTAAAAAGTACGCTTCCGAAGGCGTGAAGAAGCTGACAGCGGGTATCCGTGAACTTGGAGCCAACGCACCGAAGTTGAAAAAGGGCGTCGGCAAGTACATCGACGGAGCGGACAAACTGGCCAAGGGAACCAAGGATTATGTGAAGGGCTCCGGACAGTTGACTTCCGGAATCAAGACACTTACTTCGGCAATCGGAAGTCTTGATCTGACGAAGATCACATCGATCGTCAGCGGTATTGAGAAGTTCGCGGAGGGTATCGCTGCCGCGGCTGACAAGGATAAGATGGAGCAGCTCACCAAGGGAGCGACTGCCGTATCTGACGGAATCGGAACCGTGAACAAAGGACTCAGTGATCTCGAGAGCAGCTTTTCCAATAACGAGACCGCGATCAAAGGTCTGGAGACCGCGCTCGCAGCCAACGAAAAGGTCCTGGAAGGACTGAAGACAGCAAAGGCTGCCGGAACTCCGAACCTGGATCAGGCAATCGCAACTCTGGAGCAGACAACAGCCGGAGAGAAGCAGGCAATCGAAGGCCTGAAGACAGTAACAGACGCACAGAAGAGCGGCATCGGGAAACTCGAGAAGGCTACTGCATCAAGCAGTGACCTGGCTAGCGGTGCCAAGACGATCGCGACGACGATTTCTACGCTGGTAACCGGCATATCTACCATGGCTGACCCGACGACGATTGCGACCATCCAGACAGCGATCAGCAGTCTTTCGCAGAAACTTCCGGCATTGGTCATGGGCGTCAAGATGCTCGGTGAAGGTGCGGACAAGCTTTCAGCGAACGACAAGAAACTGACCAAGGGATGTACGGATCTGATCAGCGGTGGCAAGACGATGCGTTCTTCCGTTGACAAGTTGGGCAATGGCATGAAACAGTTGAGTGACGGGGCAGGAAAACTCGATTCGTCTACTGATCAGGTGGTGGACGGTGTCGGCAAGCTGAAGGATGGAACCGGCAAGCTGTTTGGCGGTGCGAAGAAACTGAGTGACGGTTTCTCAGAGTTCCGCAAAAAAGCGATCGACAAACTTTTGGATTTTTATAACAATGATATCAAGAACCTGGTTGATCGTGTACAGGGAATTATGGATGCAGGAAGAGAGTATAAGAGCTTTTCCGGAATCGATAACGGCATGGACGGCGAAGTGAAATTCATCATCGAGACCGAGGCAGTAAAGGCAGATGATTAAGAATGAGTAAATTGGATGAGAAAAAAAAGAAGAAACGTGAAGCGCTGTTTACGGCAGCGTTTCACCTCTTCAATACCAAGGGGATCCGACAGACTTCGATCTCGGATATCGCGCATGAAGCCGATGTTGCGAAGGGAACGTTTTATCTGTATTTCAAAGATAAGTTTGATCTTCGTGACAAGCTGATCGCCTCGAAGGCGACACAGATCCTGGCGCAGGCGACCAAAGAGGTCGGAATCGATCTGGATCATCTGGATATCTTCCCGTTTGAGGATGCGATTGTCAAGATCGTTGACGTGATTCTGGATCGTATGAAGCGTGAACCGGACCTGCTTCGATTTATCACGAAGAATCTCAGTTGGGGAGCGTTTCATCACATGTCGATCGAGGATGAGACCACGCCGGATACCATCGAGTTTTACGAGGGGTATCACCGGATGATCGACGCGTCGGGACGCCGCTTTGATAACCCGGATCTGATGCTCTTTATGATATTTGAGCTGGTGGGTGGCTGCAGTTATCAGGTGATCCTGAAAGAGAAGCCGGTATCACTCGAGGAATTGAAGCCGAGCCTGTATGTGACAATCCGCGATATTGTACGGAGTCATGAAATCGTATAAACGGTGGAGATGAAGTAGTATGAGATTTCTTCTCGCATTTTTTAAACCTTATATCAAAGAAGTTGTTCTGGCGCCGCTTTTCAAACTGGGAGAAGCGACGCTGGAACTTTTTGTGCCTTTGGTGATGACGGCGATCATCGACCGCGGAATTGCGGACGGTGATACGTCGTTTATTTTGCATATGGGAGCGGTGCTCGTCGGACTCGCCACGGTCGGTATGATCATCTCGATCACGGCACAGTATTTTTCCGCCAAGGCGGCGGTCTGCTTTACAACGGATGTCAAGCACGCGCTCTTTACTCATATCACGCACCTTTCGCAGGCGGCGATCGGACGCACGGGAACGTCGACTTTGATCACGCGGATGACCAGCGATATCAACCAGGTCGGTACCGGTGTGAATCTCTTTTTGCGGTTATTTTTACGCTCGCCGTTTATCGTGTTCGGAGCGATGGTGATGGCGTTTATGATCGATGTCCGATGCGCGTTGATCTTTGTCGTGGTGATCCCCGTATTAGCGACCATCGTGGCGCTCTGTCTCAAACTTACGATCCCTCTGTATAAAAATGTCCAGACGCGGGTTGACAAGGTGCTTCTTCGCACCAGGGAAAACCTTTCTGGTGTGCGTGTGATCCGCGCGTTTCTAAGACAGGAGACGGAGAAGAAGAACTTTGAGAAGGAGACAAAGGATGTGTTTTCCGGGCAGCAGCATGTCGGCCGGATCTCGTCTCTGATGAATCCGCTGACGCTTCTCATTGTCAATCTGGGGATCCTTGTTTTGATCCGTGTGGGTGGCCTGCGTGTTGAGTTCGGCGGGCTGTCACAGGGGCAGGTTGTCGCACTCATCAACTATATGTCACAGATCCTCGTGGAACTTGTGAAGCTTGCCAATCTGATCCTGAATGTCAATCGGGCACTGGCCTGTGCCGGCCGGATCCGTGAGGTGTTCGAGCTGGAGGAGGCGGAGTACGGCGAAGCCGATGTGGAAGAGCCTGTAGCCGGTGTTGACGGCCTTGCCTGCCATCAGCTGTCATTCGCTTATCCGGGGAGCCGGGAGGAGGCGCTGACGGGTCTTGATTTTTCTGTCGGAAGAGGAGAAACCCTGGGGATCATCGGTGGTACGGGTGCGGGGAAGAGCACGCTTCTTTCCCTGATACGGAAAGCCTATGAGGCCGGCGAAGGATCCATTGATGTGCTCGGACAGGATGTGGCATCGTGGAGCCTGACCGGGGAGCGGGAAAGGATCGGTTATGTGCCGCAGCGCTCGTCTCTTTTTTCCGGAACAATTCGGGAGAATCTCCGGATGGGAAGAGAAGATGCTACGGATGAGGAAATCTGGGAAGCCCTTGAGGTGGCGCAGGCGGCGGACTTTATCCGTGATAAAAACGGTCTCGATACCGAGGTGGAAGCCGGTGGAAGGAACTTCTCCGGCGGTCAGAGACAGCGCCTGTGTATCGCCAGAGCAGTGGTGAAAAGACCGGAACTGTTGATCCTCGACGATTCGTTTTCAGCTCTTGATACCGCGACGGAGAAGGCGGTCAGGGAGAAACTGTATACGTATTTTGAGTCCTTAAAAACAACGATCATTATCGTGTCTCAGCGTATCGCTTCGGTGCGTTCCGCGGATCGTATTCTGGTGCTCGATGACGGGCAACAGGTGGGGTTCGGTACCCACGAAGAACTCCTCGACACTTGTGAGGTCTATCAGGAGACCTTCCGGATCGGAGGTGACGAGGGATGAAACAACGTGAGATTTACCGTCGCCTGTTCCGATATCTGAGGCCGTATAAGATAACGGTCCTGCTGTCATTTTTACTGGCTATCATAACGGTTGTGATGACACTTGTTATTCCGATAAAAATCGGGGAAGCGGTGGATGAAATACCGGGTCCGGGACGCGTGATGTGGGAGAATATCTTCCCCATCATATGGCAGATCGCGGCTTGCGCCGGTGTCAGCGCGCTGGCTTCGTATCTGATGAATCTGTGCAATAATAAGATCAGTTTCGGTGTGGTGAGAGATCTTCGTACGGAGGCGATTGCCGTGATAGAGGAAATGCCGATCGCTTATATCGATTCGCATCCGCACGGTGATATCGTGAGCCGTGTGATCGCGGACGCGGATACGGTGTCGGATGGACTATTGATGGGATTATCGAATCTGTTTTCCGGTGTGATCACGATACTCGGAACGCTTGTATTTATGTTTATTACCAGCGCGCCGATCGCGGTGACCGTGGTGGTCGTGACACCGCTTTCGCTGCTGGTCGCAAGGTTTATCGCGAGACGCTCGTATACTTCATTTACCAGGCAGTCCGAGGCGCGAGCAGAGCAGACCACCGTGATCGATGAGGTGTTTGAGAACCTGGATGTGGTGCGCGCCTTCGGAAGGGAGGAGCACTTCCGTGACCGGTTTGATGAGACGGCGGAGGAATTGAAAAAACACTCCCTTGCGGCGACATTTTTCTCATCGATCACGAATCCCGCGACGCGGTTTGTCAACAGTATCGTGTATGCGGCTGTGGGTGTCTTCGGCGCGCTGTTTGCCGTGCGGGGAAGCATCACGGTCGGCGTTTTGACGGCATTTTTATCCTACGCAAATCAATATACCAAGCCGTTCAATGAGATCTCCGGTGTGATCGCCGAACTGCAGAACGCGGTGGCGTGCGCGGGGCGACTGATCGAACTGATCGACACGAAAACCGAAGGAAATAATGAGGATGACACAGTTCTGACGGATACGGATGGTAGGGTTAATCTTGACCATGTGTGGTTTTCCTATGAGAATAGTGAGAAAAATGATCCGGAGGATATGCTGATCCGTGATCTGAATCTATACGTGCGCCCGGGAAGTCGGGTGGCGATCGTCGGGCCGACGGGTGCCGGCAAGTCCACGATCATCAACCTGCTGATGCGGTTTTACGATGTGAATCGGGGCCGGATTCTGGTTTCGGATAAAAATATCCGCGAGGTGAGTAGAGACAGTCTTCGCGCGCAGTACGGGATGGTGCTGCAGGAGACGTGGCTGATGAGCGGGACGGTTCGTGAGAATATCGCGTTCGGTAAGCCGGAAGCGACGGAGGAAGAGATCGTCGCTGCTGCAAAGGCAGCGCATGCACATTCCTTTATCAGGCGGCTACCGGAGGGGTACGATACCGTGATCAGCGACGCGACCGGACTTTCGGCCGGGCAGAGGCAGCTACTGTGTATCGCGCGTGTGATGCTGTCGCCGCCGCCGATGCTGATCCTGGATGAGGCGACTTCGTCGATCGATATGCGCACGGAGGTGCGGATCCGGAAGGCATTTGCCACGTTGATGAAGGGACGGACAACCTTTATCGTAGCACATCGGTTGCAGACGATCCGCGAGGCGGATGTGATCCTGGTAATGCGCGACGGGCGTATCGTCGAGCAGGGATCGCACGCGGAGCTGATTGCTGCTGGCGGTTACTATCGGGAATTGTATGAAGCAAGCGCGCCGGCGCAGTCGTGATTGGCCCCCAAGTACAGCGAATGCTGTACTTTTCGACCACCTGATAAGTCTCCTCGGGTGACCAATCACTGCCGCCGGCAGGGGACATATACAGAAAGGAAGTTTGATCCATGAAGAAAGTAATCCGAGCGTTAGCAATTGCAATGCTAATTGCATGCGCTGCGATGGGAAGTAAATCGGAGACACCGACGGCGAAGGCCGGGACGACGGCACATCGCGCCGTGTGGGTTTGTTTTTATGAGTTTGCCGCGGCAGGACTTTCCAACCGTACCGAGGCGGCTTTCCGGCAGAACGCGGAGACAATGTTCAAGAAGATCAAGGCCTACGGCTGCAACGAGGTTTACTTTCATGTGAGGTCATACGACGACGCGATCTATCCGTCCAAGGTGGTAGGGTGGAGTTCCTACATGTGCAGTGACAAGCGTTCGCCGGGTTACGATCCGCTGAAGATCCTGGTGGAGCAGGCGCACAAGCAGAAACTGAAGCTTCACGCGTGGATGAATCCGTACCGCGTGACGGTCTCCAAGATTCTTAATCCGGCCAAGAAAAAAACGATCAACCGGGTTGTCAATCAGGTCAAAGAGATAGTCAAGAATTATGATGTCGACGGAATCCATTTTGATGATTATTTTTATCTCGGAGATAAGTATGCCAAGGTCAAGGCGAAGACACGTCGCAAGAATGTAAATAAATTAATAAAAAAGGTTTATAATACCGTAAAAAGCATCGATAAAAATTGTCAGTTCGGAATCAGTCCGGCGGGAAACTTCGAGTACAGTATGTCGATCGGCGGAGATGTCGAAACCTGGATGAGCAAGCCCGGTTATATCGACTATATCGTGCCACAGATTTATTGGTCAGACAATTATAAATTAAACGGTAAAAAAACGAAGCTTTATTCCGAGCGTCTGGCACTCTGGAGGAGTAAAAATAAGATCGACCTGCCGATGTATATCGGCCTCGGGGTCTATCGTGCCGGCAGAAAAGAATCCGAGGTTAAACCGGATTACGGATGGGCGAAAAAGAAGACCAACCTAAAGGAAATGCTCCAAAAGATCAAGGACGGAAATACCGAAGGGTATTCGCTTTTTGCCTATACGGATATGATATCCAAAACTGCCGCCAAGGAAATGAAAGGCTTTATGCAGGAGCTGGCGTGGATCAAGTTGAACAAAACCGAGGTGACTCTGAAAAAGGGAGAGACCTTTACGCTGACGGGTACGTGGAAGCCGGATAAGGTATTGGATATGCCGAAGGTTTCCTTCCGGTCGCTGGATGAGCAGATCGCGACGGTGACTTCGAAGGGTGTGATCACCGCCGTGGCCGAAAGCGGGACCGTGAAGATCCAGGCGTACTCAGGAACCAAGATAAAGACGTGTAAGGTAACGATTGAAGAATAGTGGAGATTACTATGAAGATAACGATTTTGTCGGTGGGGAAGATTAAGGAAAAATACTTTCAGGAGGCGATCGCGGAATACAGCAAGAGACTCAGCCGTTACTGTGATCTTACAATCGTCGAGGTGGATGATGAGAAGACGCCGGACGGCGCGAGTAAGCACGAGGAGGACCTGATCCGTGCCAAGGAAGCCGAGCGACTTCGCAAGCACATCCCGGATGGGGCGTATGTGGTGGCCACGGCGATTGCCGGCAAGGAGCTTACCTCCGTGGAGTTCTCCGAGGGGATCGGGAATCTCGGTGTGAATGGGGTGTCACACATCGTCTTTCTGATCGGTGGTTCCATCGGACTCGACATGGATCTTCTGGCTGAGGCAGATGACCGGATCAGTTTTTCGCGGATGACCTTTCCGCACCAGTTGATGCGGGTAGTCCTGCTGGAGCAGATTTACCGTGCTTTTCGGATCCTGAAAGGCGAGCCGTATCATAAGTGAGATCAGGGGCGACTTCGGTCGCCTTTTTTGTTTTCGTGCCGTTGACTTTTCGCGACAAAAATGATAGAATCATATATATGTGATGCAGGGAAACAGGGTGGCGTGGATTGGAAGCGAAAGGCAGGCGTTTTTACACGTGCCCTCGATATAAAACGAAGGAGGATGCTATGCAAACATCAGTGATTACAGTTAAACCGGATGGGACCGGAATGAAGGAAGCTCTCGCGGCGTCAGAGAAGGTTGCGGTGGATGCCGGACTGGATGCAAAGGAGAAACTGCGTTTTCGCCTTCTCTCGGAGGAGTTGTTCGGGATGATCGCTACCATTACCGGTGAGAACGAGTCTTCCTACTGGATTGAGAGTGAGGGTAAGAAGTTTGACATTCATCTGAAGGCGGATGTGGAGCTGACGCTGACCATGAAGGAGGAGCTTGTGTCTCTGTCATCTTCCGGGAAAAATACGGCAGCGAGGGGCTTCATGGGCAAGCTTCGCGATATGATCGGGTCGGCGCTTTTGCCGCGTGATGACGGTCCGTCTCCGCTGACGATAGGGTTGATGGGCATGGGAAGCCCGAGCGGTTATCAGGTCACGGGAGATGTCTATGAGTGGTCCATGATGCGTTACCGTGCCGAGATGGAGGGCAAATCCGGTGAGGATGAAGATGCTGCCCATGCCGTGGACGAGTTGGAGCGGTCCATCGTGGCGAATATTGCCGATGAGGTAAAGGTACGTATCGTCGGAAGCGATGTGGAGATCACGATCAGCAAGAAGTTTTGATACAGCTATGTAAGACAGATCGGGGAGGATTGGCATGAAACTGATTTTCATCGGAGCCGACCACGAGGTGACGGGAAGCTGTCACTACATGGAGGTCGGAGAGAAGAAGTTTTGTATCGACATCGGTATGGAGCAGGGACGGGATATGTTCGAGAATCAGGAGATCCCGGTCAATGCCTCTGAACTGGACTATGTTTTTCTGACACATGCACATATCGATCATACCGGTCTGCTTCCGCTTCTGTATGCGAGAGGCTTTCGCGGACAGGTCTTTGCCACCAAGGCAACCTGTGAGCTATCGCAGATCATGCTCCGTGACTCGGCGCACATCCAGCAGTTCGAGGCGGAGTGGCGCAATCGTAAAGCCGCCAGAGCCGGCGGCGAGATCTATCAGCCTGTCTATACGATGGAGGACGCACTCGGTGCCATCCATCTTTTGGTTCCCTGTGAATATGATTCCGTGATCACGATCTCCGACGAGGTGAGCATCCGGTTCACCGATGTCGGCCATCTTCTCGGATCCGCCTCGATCGAGGTGTTCGCGAAGGAGGGCGCGGATGAGCGTACGATCGTATTCTCCGGTGACCTGGGAAATATCAACAAGCCGATTCTCAGGGATCCGCACTATACCAAGGCGGCAGACTATGTCGTGATGGAGTCGACCTACGGTGATCGCGTGCATTCTGACGGTGTGCCGGATTACGTGGGGGATCTGGCGGCCATCATCGAGGAGACTTTTACGCGTGGCGGAAATGTCGTGATACCGGCGTTTGCTGTCGGGCGTACACAGGAACTTCTGTATTTCCTTCGACAGATCAAGGAACAGAAACGGATCACGTCCTGTCCGGATTTTGATGTCTATGTGGACTCACCGCTCGCGGTGGAGGCTACGCATATATTCGGGAAAAATGCCGAGCAGTGCTTCTCTGAAGAAGCCAGGGACCTGGTACGTCGCGGTATCAATCCGATCGGTTTTCCCGGTCTGAAACTGTCCATCACATCGGACGATTCCAAAGCTATCAACTTCGATCCGAATCCGAAGGTTATCCTCTCGGCATCCGGTATGTGCGATGCCGGTCGTATCCGTCACCACTTAAAGCATAATCTCTGGCGTGAGGATTCGACGATCGTTTTCGTCGGATATCAGACCGCGGGGACACTGGGACGCGCGCTGCTTGACGGTATCGATGAGGTCAAGCTTTTCGGCGAGATGATCGAGGTCAGGGCGCGTATCACCAAGATCAACGGTATCAGCGGACACGCAGATGTGAACGGTCTGCTTAAGTGGGTGGAGTCTTTCACCGAGAAGCCGCCGAAGAGAGTATTTGTCGTGCACGGCGAGGACAGTGTGTGCCAGCAGTTCTGTCGGACGTTGGAGGAGCACGCCTTTATCGCCAGTGCGCCTTACAGCGGAACCGAGTTTGATCCGATCAGAGGTGAATTCGTCCGTGAGGCTGAGCCGGTACCGGCAGAGAAGAAGCGTGCCGCATCCAAGCGTGCGAGCGATGTCTTCTCGCGACTGCTTACCGCCGGTCAGCGTTTGCTTTCGATCATACGTAAAAATGAAGGCTTGTCCAATAAGGATACAGCCAAGTTTACGGATCAGATCAATTCGCTCTGCGATAAATGGGACAGATAATAAAGGACACTTGTAATGAAAAAGATACTGAAAATCTTTATAATCATATCCATCTTGATGGCAGCTGGTGGCGGAGCTGCCGTCTACTTTTTGTCTAAGGGCGGGGACGAGGTCAGCCAGTTTGATTCCAGGCGCCATCTCGATCAGAGCGACCAGGAGGATTCTCACGCCTATCGTTTTGAAACCGACTCGCTCGCTACCGAGTTATCCCGTGAGGGAGAGAATAAAAATGTGATGAACTTCGATGACGGGGATTTTTTCACCGTCGCGTACAGCAAGTCGTCCAGAGATCGCCTGGACCGTCTGATCCGTCGTTCTAATCCGGATTTCGAAAAGCCGTTGATTGCGTACAACCCCTTTGGTACATTGCCGAATACGTATTATTTTTATTTCAAGACGCAGTCACCCTGTATGGTACGTTATACGATCACTGTCGAGGATGAGAAGATTCCGGATCATATCCGTTATATCAACAACGGGAACACCAAGAATCTGGGGACCGAGCATGAGTTTATCGTGGGTGGTCTGATCCCCGGGATGAGAAACTATATTGTGTTGGAGCTTCTGGACGGAAACGGCTCGCATCGTGAGGATATCACCTACAAGGTGGATGTGCCGGATATGCAGTCGCCGACAAGGATTCAGCATGAGCGTGGCAAGAGTGATTATCGACTTGAGAACGGATTGTTTTTCCTGTTGCCGAAGAACGATAAGTATATCTATTTTTATGACAATAACGGAACGCTTCGCGGCTGTATGAATACCGAGAGTGAGCATGGGGGACGGGTGTATGCCAACGATTCCCATGTCATCTACCAGACAGCGGGAACGCATGTGGTGAGGCTCAATAGGATCGGTCAGGTCGAGGGCGTGGCTATTTTTACCGGGATCAGGCAGATCCTGGATTTTGCTTATGATGATTATGAAAACGTCTTCGCGCTTATCCAAAACGGCAAGCGCTATCAGGTGGTGCGCACGTCGATGAAGGGTGGCAAGACGGAGCTTGTTTATACCTTTGAAAAGGGAATGAAACCGACTTCGCTTTCTTCCGTGGTGAGCGGTAATCTTTATGTTTCACTGTCAAATCCGATGGGGATCATGCGGATTGATGGTCTGCTCAGCGAGCGGCCGAAGGTGAAACTGGTGGTCGGTCTGAAGAAGGATTGGAAGAAGACAACGCTCAAGAAGCGTGTGATCGATCCGACGGCTCCGAAAAAGAAGAAAAAGACAGAGGATGACAAGGACAAGAAGGACGACAAGGATGCGGCGTCCGGTGAGGCGGTGGAGGTCGAACCCGAGCAGAAAAAGGATCTTCCGCTTGTCGGTTGGAATATGAACGAGAGTGTGCTGTCACTGGTTCGCGGTGAGTCGAATGGAACGATCGATACACTGACTTTCGCGGTGGATAAGGGTCGACTGATCCACGCGGTCAAGCTGCAGATCGACAGCAAGAAAAAAGAAGCGAAGCTTCTTTTCCAGAAGGAGACGGAGTTCGACGGAAAGGTTTTCGTTCAGTGGGATCCGTCCGGCCACGCGATCGTCGGGAACGGTACCAGGGGTACCTACGAGGAACGTGACGGAGACTTCAAGGTGACGAGAGAGTTTACCTACAGTAGCGGATTTGACGGCGTCTGGAAACACAGTTTGGAAGGGATGTGTTTTTATCCCTGATCCGGTGTCGTGCATATTTTTGCGAATCCGTGTAAAAAAGTATACAAATTTGTATAAAAATACGACTTGTGTATTCGTCGTATTTATGTGATAATAAACCCAATATTATTGTGATAGGAGGACTGTTGCTATGAAACTTTTTGTGGATACTGCGAAGATCGAGGACATCCGTAAGGCTGAGGAGATGGGGGTTATCTGTGGTGTGACCACGAATCCGTCATTGATCGCCAAAGAGGGCGGAAGAAGCCAGGAGGATGTGCTTAAGGAGATTGCTTCCATCGTGGACGGACCGATCAGCGGTGAGGTTAAGGCTACGACGGTGGATGCGGAAGGTATGATCGCTGAGGGACGTGAGATCGCGAAACTTCATCCGAACATGGTGGTGAAGATCCCGATGACGATCGAAGGTTTGAAGGCGACCAAGGTGCTTGCTTCCGAGGGGATCAAGTGTAATGTGACACTGATCTTTTCCGCGAATCAGGCATTGCTTGCGGCTCGTGCCGGTGCGGCTTATGTATCGCCGTTCCTGGGACGTCTGGATGATATCTCCATGCCGGGTATCGATCTGATCGAGCAGATTTCGGCCATTTTTGCGAACTATCCGGAGATTGAGACGGAGATTATCGCAGCCAGCATCCGTAACCCGATCCATGTGACGGATTGTGCGTTGGCAGGTGCGGATATCGCTACGGTACCGTACGGCGTGATCGAGCAGATGACCAAGCATCCGCTGACAGACAAGGGCATCGAGAATTTCCAGAAGGATTACATCGCCGTATTCGGTAAATAATTGAGGAGGATTTCTATGGATATCAAAGAGCTTCAGAAAAAGGCAGTCGAGGTGCGCAAGGGCGTGATCGTCGGCACACATGCGGCGAAGTCCGGGCATCCGGGTGGATCGCTTTCGGCTGCGGATATTTTTACGTATCTGTTTTTTGAGGAGTTGAATATTGACCCGGCCAATCCGGATAAGCCGGACAGAGACCGGTTCGTACTCAGTAAGGGACATACGGCTCCGGGGTACTATGCGGCACTGGCGAACCGTGGATTCTTCCCGGTGAAGGATCTGGAGACCTTGCGTCACACCGGTTCCTATCTGCAGGGACATCCGGATAAAAAGCATATCCCGGGTGTGGATATGTCATCGGGTTCACTCGGACAGGGAATATCGGCGGCTGTCGGTATGGCACTTTCCGCCAAGCTTTCCGGGGACTCCTATCGTGTGTACACACTTCTCGGTGATGGTGAGATCCAGGAAGGTCAGGTATGGGAGGCGGCTATGTTTGCTGCTTCGAGAAAGCTTGACAATCTGGTAGTGATCGTGGATAACAATGGACTGCAGATCGACGGCGCGATCGACCAGGTATGCTCACCGTATCCGATCGATGAGAAGTTCGAGGCATTTGGCTTCCATGTGATCAATATTGACGGCAACAGTTTTGAGGATATTAAGAAGGCGTTTGATGAGGCACGTCAGACCAAGGGACAGCCGACGGCGATCATTGCCAAGACGGTGAAGGGCAAGGGCGTGTCCTTTATGGAGAACCAGGTTGGCTGGCACGGCAAGGCGCCGAATGATGAAGAGTTTGAGAAGGCTATGGCCGAGCTTGAGAAGGCAGGAGGTGAGATCTGATGGGTGATGTTGTTAAGATTGCAACCAGAGACAGCTATGGAAATGCTCTGGTAGAGCTGGGGAAAACTCATGACGATCTCGTAGTGCTCGACGCTGATCTGGCTGCGGCTACGAAGACCGGTACTTTCAAAAAGGAGTTTCCGGAGAGACATATTGACTGTGGTATTGCTGAGTGTAACATGATGGGTATCGCTGCCGGTATCGCAGCGACGGGCAAGGTGCCGTTCGCGTCGACTTTCGCGATGTTTGCGGCAGGACGTGCGTTCGAGCAGGTGCGTAACTCGATCGGATATCCGCAGTTGAATGTAAAAATCGGTGCGACGCATGCCGGCATCTCGGTCGGAGAGGATGGCGCTACACACCAGTGTAATGAGGATATAGCATTAATGCGTACGATCCCGGGGATGACCGTGATCGTGCCGAGTGATGATATCGAGGCGAAGGCAGCTGTGAAGGCAGCGTATGAGCATCAGGGACCATGCTATCTGCGTTTCGGCCGCCTGGCTGTGCCGGTGATCAATGATAATCCGTCTTACAAGTTTGAGCTTGGTAAGGGTGTGGTTCTTCGTGAGGGTAAGGATGTGACGATCATCGCGTCCGGACTTCCGGTTTCGAATTGTCTGGAGGCCGCTGAGAAGCTGGCTGCCGACGGTGTCGATGCTGAGGTGATCAACATCCACACGATCAAGCCTCTTGATGAGGATCTGGTGATCGCGTCCGCGAAGAAGACCGGCAAGGTGGTTATCGTGGAGGAGCATTCTGTGATCGGCGGTTTGGGATCGGCGGTTTGTGACTGCCTGTCTGAGAAGTGCCCGACGAAGGCGTTGAAGATCGGTATCAACGATGTCTTTGGTGAGTCGGGGCCGGCGCTTGAGCTGGTGGCTAAGTATGGGCTTGATGCCGAGAGTATCTACAACAGAGTTAAAGAGTTTAAGTAAAAATAAAAGAAAACAAAAGGGCAGTTTGGTGAAGTTTCATGAAACAAGTCTTTTGTGTTAAACCATTTAATGGGGCGGTTGATATCGATGTGAGCGTGCCCGGTTCGAAGAGTATGACGAACCGGGCGCTTTTGCTTGCTGCGCTCGCGGAGGGTGAGAGCGTGC
>JAEEGM010000123.1 GCA_016280325.1 Eubacterium sp.
CCTGTGATGCCAGTGTTTATGACGGCTCCGTCAGATATTGTCCCCGTAGTAGGGCACCTCATACTGCGGCATGAGCCTTACCGCCGGCAGATCTGCCGACGCCTTGGTCCCCGCCGGTACCGACTGAATAATAAACGTATTACCGCTGATCACGGAATCATGCCCGATGACCGTCTCGCCGCCGAGGATGGTCGAATTGGCATAGATTGTGACATTATCCTCGATGGTCGGATGACGCTTCACATCGCGCAGCGCCTGCCCCTTCCTCGTGGAAAGCGCGCCGAGTGTCACGCCCTGATAGAGTTTGACATGATCGCCGATCGTGGTCGTCTCACCGATAACCACACCGGTTCCGTGGGCTATGAAAAAATACTCGCCGATTTTTGCGCCGGAGTTGATATCGATTCCGGTACGACTGTGGGCATACTCCGTCATGATTCGCGGGATGAAAGGAACATTTCTTATATACAGTTCATGTGCCACGCGGTAAACGAAGATCGCGTAGAGACCGGGGTAGGAGAAGATGATGCTCTCCTTATCCTTGGCGGCCGGGTCACCGTCGAATCCCGCGTCGACATCCTTGAGCAACAACTGTTGGATCTTGGGGAGTTCTTTCAAAAACTCGTCCGCGATCTCCCTGGCACGTTTGATACACTCATCCGTAGGGTGCACCTCCGAAGCCTCCGGGCTGTCCGGATCCGGCTGCGAGTTGGTATAGGTTATGGCCGTCGCGATCTGTTCCGCTATCAGGCGGTGGATGTTGTAGAGGCGGTCCTCTGTGTATTCCTCCGGCCTTCTTCCGATCATCTCCGCATCCCAAAAATACCCCGGAAACATGAGTTTTCGGATCTCTCGTAACAGTCGGATGATGACACTTCGATCCGGCAGACGCGAGCCACGGCGGCCCTGAAGGAGTTCGTTGTGGCGGTAGTGGCAGGCGATTTGCGACGCCACGACGCGGATGGTTTCAAAATCTGACATAGATCATTTCCTTTCGTTGTAATCGTTACCGACGGCTTCTTGTGTGAACAGCCGGCCTCACGCCTTAGGTTCTTTGGCTGCACAGCCCTCACATCCGTGTTCGGGCTGGCGTGCTTGCCAAAGCTCCTGAAACATCCTGTTTCAAGCGCCGGGTCGCTAATGTCGCTCGGTTGCGCTTTCACACAAGAAGCCGGTGAGTACATGCATGCGGCGGCGTTTTCACTTAATCAGCCTGAGTGAACAAACCAATAAAATAATCCAAGTACTCGAGTATGTCGTTTTTGCCCTCGCCGGAGGTGGCGGAGAAGCCGATCACCGGAAGGTCGATTTCTTCATCAGAATTGTTACCGAGGATGGTTTTCGCCTCCGCGGTAAGGATCCGGCGGATCCTGGCGATGTTCTTTGCCTTCTCGTTTTTCTTCAACTTGTCTGTCTTGGTCGCGATGACCAGCGGGTTGAAGCCGAGAGAGAAGAGCAGGCGGAACTGCTCGATATCCAGTGCCGTCGGCTCGTGTCGGCTGTCGATCAGCAAAAATACGACGCGGAGTGCCTGCGAGGTCTCGAGGTAGCGACGAATCATCGTCATCCACTTCTTCGTCGTCTCGCGAGATGTCTTCGCATAGCCGTAGCCGGGCAGATCGACCATATACAGGTCGCGGTTCCCGGAGGCACCGGTGCTTTGATCACCATCAGCGGAACTTCCGGCATCTCGCGCACCATTGGTGGAAGCCCCATCACTTCGCTTGCCATCAGCGGAGGTGGGGAGGCTCGCCAGGTAATAATTGATCGTCTGCGTCTTGCCGGGTTCTCCCGACGTCCTGGCTAGGTTCTTCCGCCCCCATACACAATTCAGAAGCGAACTCTTCCCCACATTTGACCTACCCCAAAATGCCACCTCTAATATCTCATGCTGTGGTAACTCACTGGTGATTCCACAGACCGTCTCCAATTCAACTTGCATAACAAGTAACAACTCCTACCATATATAACACTCCTACCATATATAACATATCACTGTCGTAGGGATTCTTTATGTGTATTCATGTCCGGGTCATTTTGCCGGCGTCGCTGCGCAGACACCGTATTTTGGTGTCGTGCAGCGACGCCGGGAATTAAGCGCAAGCGGGCCCGGACAGAATACACATAAAAATCCCGGATTATATCCCGGATTATATCCCGGACTATGTCCGGGACCTTACGTTAATACAACCTTGAGTATCTCCTCCACCTTCTCGACATAACAGACCTCGATCCCCTCCGTGATCTCAGCCTCCAGCTCCGCGACATCCGGGCGATTCTCCTCCGGTACCATCACCTGGTCGATCCCGGCCAATCTCGCCGCGAGAAGCTTCTCCTTCAGTCCGCCGATCGGGAGCACCCGTCCGCGAAGCGTAACCTCGCCGGTCATCGCTGTCTTCGCGCGGACACTCCGTCCGGTTACGGCCGAATAGATCGCCGTTGTCATCGTCACACCGGCTGACGGTCCGTCCTTCGGCACGGCACCCGCCGGAACATGAAGGTGGAAATCATGTTCCTTGAAAAAATCCTCCTGCTCCGGCAACAGCGAACGCACGAGAGAAAGCGCGATCTCCGCACTTTCCTTCATTACATCCCCCAGTTGACCGGTGAGCTTGAGTTTACCCTCGCCCGGCATCGTATTCACCTCGATCTCGAGCGTGTCCCCACCGACCTCGGTCCAGGCGAGACCACGGACGATTCCGACATCATCATGTTTGTTCGCCGGGTTATCGTGGTATTTCCTCTTTCCGAGAAAGTCGGGGAGATTTTTATTCGTCACACGAATCGGAAGCTTCATCGACTCGTCTTCGCTTTCCAGAATCTTCTTCGCACTTTTGCGACAGATCGTACCGATCTTGCGCTCGAGTTCACGCACGCCGGCCTCCTTAGTATAGCCGGAGATGATCTTTCTTAAGGTAGAATCGGAGATGTTCAGGTGCTTTTTCAGCAGGCCGTTTTTCGAAAGCTGCTTGGTCACCAGATAATCCTTTCCGATGTGGAACTTTTCGTTCTCGGTGTAGCCCGCGATCCGGATGATCTCCATACGGTCGAGTAACGGCCGGTCGATGGTGTCGACGGAGTTTGCAGTGCAGAGGAACAGCACATCCGACAGATCCACCGGCATATCGATATAATGGTCTCGGAAATTCACATTCTGCTCAGGATCGAGAACCTCCAGCAGGGCAGAAGAGGTGTCGCCGCGAAAATCCTTGCCGACCTTGTCGATCTCATCGAGCAGGATCAGAGGATTTTTCACCTTGGCACGCTTCAGTCCGTCGATCAGACGTCCGGGCAGCGCACCGACATAGGTACGACGATGCCCCCGGATCTCGGCCTCGTCACGCACACCGCCAAGACAGATCCGCACATACGGCTTCTCGAGAGCGCGGGCGACTGACTTCGCGATCGAGGTCTTGCCCGTTCCCGGCGGTCCGACCAGACAGATGATCGGAGCGTCTCCCTTGCTTGTCAGGGCACGCACAGCCAGAAACTCAAGGATCCTCTCCTTGACCTTCTCGAGACCGTAGTGGTCTTCATTCAATATGTCCTCGGCATGCCGGATATCACAGACCTCTTCGCAGGCGTGATCCCATGGCAGTGCCAGCAGATTTTCGATATAGTCCTCGGCCACGATCCGCTCAGCGGAGCTGTGTCCGATTGATTTCAGATGCGTGATCTCTTTCCGGATATTCTCCCGGATCTCATCGGAACACTCAAGCTTCTCCAGTTCCTTCTCGTAGCGCTCGGTCGGATCCTCCTCAGGATTGTCGCCGAGCTCGCTGCGGATGACACGCATCTGTTCGCGCAGGAAATACTCCTTTTGGTTTTTGGAGACCTCCTCCTGCACCTTATTTTTATACTCTTCACGAATGCGGAAGATGTTGACTTCTTCAATTAAATACTCATTTAACAATTCATACCGTTTCGTTAAATTCAGGCATTCCAGGATTTCCTGACGCTTGGAAAAGCTGATCCCGACCTGCATCGTGATGACATCGATGAGGTTGCTGAGCGACTCGGTCTCGCGGATCTTGTCCTGAGCCGAACGACTGGCGCGCGGGTTCTCGGCAAGGTACTCATCGTAGAGCTCGCGGAGGTTTCGCATCATCGCCTCGGCCTCCACGCGTGAGAGGGTATCCTCGTCGCCCACGGTGATACAGTCGCCGGACAGATATGGCTTCGTCTGCGTGAGTGCCAGCAGACGGGCACGCTCCTTCGTAGAGATCATCACGCGGATCACGCGATCCTTGAGCTTGACCTCCTGGCGAATCTTGGCGATGACACCGACCTCAAACAGATCAATGAAGGACGGAGCGTCGACACTCGGATCCTTCTGTGCGGTTATAAAAATAGTCCCGTCGCCTTCCATAGCCTGACGAACAGCAAGCTTCGAGATCTCACGGTTGATGTCGAGGTGCACAAGCATCCCCGGCAGTACCACGATATCCCGAAGAGGCAGTATTGGTATTGTATAGTTCGTTTCCTCAATCATGATTAAGCACTTTCACCTTTTTTACTTTTACTTTCAACCTTTCGGTTGGACGTTTTCTCCGCGATCTCTGCCGTCGGTTTTGACAGATAGCGGGCCGGCCCTTCTCCGTCGACCACTTCCTTCGTGATGACGCATTCGGAGATATCCTCGCGGGAAGGAAGCTCAAACATGGCATCCATCATCGCGGTCTCTAAGATCGCGCGCAGTCCTCTGGCACCGGTCTTGCGCTCATTGGAAAGATGTGCCACCTCGCGCAGAGCATCCTCCTCAAAACGAAGGCCGATGTCGTCAAGCTCCATGAGCTTGCGGTACTGCTTTGTGATGGCATTTTTCGGCTTGGTAAGGATCTCCATCAGGGCGTCCTCATCGAGGAGATCCAGTGAAACCGTCACCGGCACGCGGCCGATAAACTCAGGGATCAATCCGAACTTCACGAAATCCTCCGGCATCACCTGGGCGAAGAGTTCGCCGACGTTCTGCTCGGTCGGATCCGCAATCTCGGCCCCGAAACCGATCGACTTGCGGTCGATACGGTGGCTGATGATCTTGTCAAGTCCGTCAAAGGCTCCTCCGCAGATAAACAGGATGTTTTCTGTGTTGATATGGTAGAAATCCTGCTGCGGATGCTTGCGTCCACCCTGCGGCGGTACGCTCGCTTCGGTACCCTCAAGGATCTTGAGGAGCGCCTGCTGTACACCCTCACCGGAGACGTCGCGTGTGATAGAGACGTTCTCGGCCTTTTTCGTGATCTTGTCGATCTCGTCAAGGTAGATGATACCGTGCTCGGCGCGTTCGATATTGTAGTCCGCGGCCTGGATGATCTTGAGCAAAATGTTCTCGACATCCTCACCGACATAGCCGGCCTCCGTCAGCGTCGTCGCGTCAGCGATGGCAAACGGTACATTCAGAATCTTGGCCAATGTCTGCGCCAGATACGTTTTACCCGATCCGGTAGGTCCGACCATCAGGATGTTGCTCTTCTGGAGCTCGACATCCAGCTGCGGTCCGGAGAGAATCCTCTTGTAATGGTTGTAGACAGCGACGGAGAGTGCCTTTTTCGCCGCATCCTGCCCGATGACATACTCGTCGAGGAACTCCTTGATCTCGATCGGCTTCAGCAGGTTGATATCGTCCGCTCCGCCCGGCTCCGGGATGATGTTCTGTTCTTCCTCGTCCAGGATCTCATTGCACAGATCCACGCACTCGTCACAGATAAAAATGCCGTTGGGGCCGGAGATAAGCTTGGCCACCTGGCGCTCATTTTTCCCACAGAACGTGCAGTGAAACAGGGAACCGTGTCCGAATTCTTTATCCATTGTGGTTTACTTTCCTTTCTCTTCTTCTGTATCTGCGTCGGCGCGGGAGGTGATGATCTCGTCGATAAGGCCGTACTCAAGCGCTTCTTCCGCGTCCATGAAGTTGTCGCGCTCGGTGTCGTCCGTCACCTTCTCAACCGGCTGACCGGTGTTCTCGGAGAGGATACGATTCAGTCTCTCCTTGGTCTTTAAGATGTTCTCAGCGACGATCTTGATCTCGGTCGCCTGACCTCTGGCACCGCCTGACGGCTGATGGATCATGATCTGAGAATTCGGGAGAGCGAAACGCTTACCCTTGGCTCCGCTTGAGAGCAAAAATGCCCCCATACTTGCTGCCATTCCGATACAGATAGTCGATACATCGCACTTGACGTAGTTCATCGTGTCGTAGATCGCCATGCCTGCGGTAACCGAACCGCCCGGACTATTGATATAAAACTGAATATCTTTTTTCGGGTCCTCACTTTCGAGGAAAAGCATCTGCGCAACCACGAGACTTGCAGTCTGATCATTTACCTCATCTCCGAGAAAAACGATTCTTTCTTTCAGCAGTCGGGAATAAATGTCATAGGAGCGCTCGCCGCCGCGGCTTGTCTGCTCGATGACGTAAGGTACTAATGCCATGGATTAATCCTCCTTTTCGCTTTCTTTTGTGTCGTCCTCTTTCTTGGTCTCAACCTCTTTTGCTTTCGAGGCTATGAACTCGGCTGCTTTCTTGACAGCCAGCTCTTTTTTGATACTGTTCAGATCTCTGTCTGTGAGATTCTTTTTATACTCTTCCGGCTTCTGACCGTACATCTTGGCGATATCCTCGATCTCCTTCTCGACATCAGCCTCGTCCGGTGTGATCTTCTCAGCTTCAACGACAGCCTCGAGAGCGAAGCGTGTCTTCAGACGGCGCTCGGCCTCCGGACGCATCTGACCCATCAGCACCTGCGGTGTCATGCCGGTCATCTGCATGTAGGTCTGCGGATCCATACCCTGCATCTGCAGGCGATAACCGAATTCCTGAACCATCTGCTCAACCTGATCGTCGATCGCTTCCTCAGCGATGTCCATCTCGGCGGTCTCGGCAAGCTTCTCAACAGCCTCGGCCTCCTTGGCGTCAGCCGCTTCTTTCTTGCGCTTCTCGGTCAGAGATTTTTTGATATCGTCCTTGTACTCTTTCAGAGTATCGAACTCGGAAACCTCCTCGGCGAACTCGTCGTCGAGTGCCGGAAGTTCCTTCTCCGTGATGCCCTTGATCTTAACCTTGAACAATGCCGGCTTGCCTGCGAGGCTTGCCTCGTGATACTGCTCCGGGAAGGTAACGTTGACATCGACGTCGTCGCCGATATTTTTGCCGATCAGCTGATCCTCGAAGTTGTCGATGAAGCTGTGGCTTCCGATCACGAGATCGTAGTCTTCACCCTTGCCGCCCTGGAACTGCTTGTCATCCACATAGCCGTCGAAGTCGATCTTGACGATGTCATCCTTCTTCACGGCGCGGTCGGTAACCTCGACCATACGGCTGTTCTGCTCGCGAACACGATCGAGTTCTGCGTTGACATCGGCTGCCAGCACCTTGACCGTGCGCTTCTCAACCTCGATGCCCTTGTAATCACCAAGCTTGACCTCCGGACGGATAGCAACGGTTGCGGTAAAAACGAAGGTGTCGTCATCATTCACATCCACCATGTCGTAGCTCGGACGGGAGATGATCTCAAGATCCGTCTCAGCATTCATCGCCTCTTCGTAGGCATCCGGCGCTGCCATGTTGATGGCGTCGTCATCAAATACATCCTTGCCGTACATGCGCTCGATCATCTTGCGCGGCACCTTGCCCTTGCGGAAGCCCGGCACGCTGATCTTTTTCTGGTTCTTCTTGAACGCCTTGTCGCGGGCTGCGTTGAAAGCCTCGCTCTCAACGGTGATTGTAAACTTTGCTTTGTTTCCTTCGATTTTTTCTACGGTATAACTCATTTTTCTTCTCCTTGATTTTGTTTTCTATGTTTTCGGGAAAAATATCCCGACACTTGCATTTTTATTGTTATGTCATTACGGTCAGTCGACGGCGTGCCCCTTGGCATGCAGTACATCGACGATCCGGTCGACATTTTCCCGACAGAGTTCGTCGGTTTCCGCTTCGACCATCACGCGGATCAACGGTTCCGTGCCGCTCTCCCGAAGGAGGAGACGTCCGCGATTTCCGAGTCCGTCGCTGACGGCGTCTGCCGCCTCGATCACATCCGCATCGCGCAGGGCGGCTTCCTTGTCAGCCACCTTGACATTTTTCAGAAGCTGCGGATAGATCTTCAGGTCCTCAGTCAGCTCCGATAACGGCGCCTCGGCGTCAAGCCACGCGAGCATGATCATCAGTGAGGTAAGGATCCCGTCGCCCGTGACGGCGTGTTCCTTGAAGATGATGTGTCCGGACTGTTCGCCGCCGATCGAGAAATCATTTTTCATCATGTTCTCGCTGACGTATTTGTCTCCGACCTGCGTTTGCTCATAGCGGATGCCCAGATCGTCAAAGGCGCGGTAGAGTCCGATGTTGCTCATCACGGTGGTGACGACGGTATCGTCCTTCAGACGGTCGTGCTTTCGCATGTAGCGGGCACAGAGGTAGAGGATGTGATCCCCGTCGATCACCTTGCCCTCGTCGTCAACCGCCAGGCAGCGGTCGGCATCTCCGTCGTAGGCGAATCCGACATTGGCTCCGGTGTCATACACGAGTTCCTGCAGCGTCTCGATGTGCGTGGAGCCGCAGTTCCGGTTGATGTTGGTGCCGTTTGGTTCGCGGTTTCTCGCGATCACCTGCGCGCCCAGGTCCTCAAATACCTGCACAGCCAGTCGATAGGCCGATCCGTTCGACAGGTCCAGTGCGACGGTGCGGCCGGAAAACGGCGTCATCGTGTCCCGCTCGCCGCCATTTTCCTCGATAGCCTCGCGCACGAGCGCTTCGAGATAGTCGGTGTATGTTTCCTTTCCCCTGGAGTAGTCGTACGCCTTGCCGATCTGGTCGCGCGTGGCGTAGGGGAGTTCCGGGAGTCCTTCGTCGATGTATCGTTCGATCTGCTCCTCGATGTCCGGTGAGAGTTTGAAACCCTTGCCGTCAATGATTTTGATGCCGTTGTCAAAGTAGGGGTTGTGGCTGGCGGAAATCATGATTCCGCAGTCGAAACCTTTGCGCCGCACCATATAGGATATGCTCGGTGTGGTCGTCACATACATCTCATAGGCGTCACTGCCGCTGGCTGTCAGACCGGCGACGAGCGCATTTTCCAGCATGTAGCCGGAGATGCGGGTGTCCTTGCCTATCACGATGCGCGGCCGGTGGTCATCTTTTTTGAAAAATGCCCCGAGAAAGCGCCCTACCTTGTACGCGTGTTCCGCGGTGAGTGTTACGCTCGCTTCGCCGCGAAAGCCGTCGGTACCGAAGTATTTCATGATGGTTTCTCTCCTTATAAAATGCATTCCGCCATATTATACACGAAGCGGTGCGAAAAATCAAGGGTTTTCCACAAAAAATCGGGGCACAAAAAAACGGGGTACGGCAAGCCGTACCCCGTTTTTGAATATCTGTTACATACAGCGATCGCTGCACTTTGAATTATTTGATCTTGACACTCTTCTTGAGACCGTACTTGGTAGGACTCTTCTTGAGAAGCTTTTTGAGCGTTCCGTTCTTGACAACGAGTGTCTTCAGCTTCTTAGCCTTCTTGAACGCATTCTTTGCGGCAGTCGTTACCTTGTAGTTCTTGCCGTAAGATTTGATCGATGCCGGAATCGTAAGCTTCTTGGCAGAAGTCTTGGTGACGCCGGTTACTTTGAAGACGGTGTTTTTGCCGCTGT
Source organism: Eubacterium sp. (assembly GCA_016280325.1). Taxonomy (GTDB): domain Bacteria; phylum Bacillota; class Clostridia; order Lachnospirales; family Lachnospiraceae; genus Eubacterium_F. The sequence continues at coordinate 9,643 of JAEEGM010000123.1, forward strand.
ATGCGGTTGTGAACTTAGCGCCGTTCTTCGTTGCTGCGATGCCGGCTACCAGACGAGCCTTGCTGATCCATTCACTCGGAACGGTTACGGACTCGGTTGTCGGTGAGTTCGTGTTTGTGGATTTGATCGTAACGCTGACATCGGTAAAGCCGTCGAGCTTAGAGCTGATGTCCAAAGAGAGTGAACCGGTGACATCTGTGCGGTACAGAACCGGAACATCTTTTCCTGTGTACAGAGAAACTGTCAGATCAAAGCTCTTCACATATTTCTTCACGTCGATAGAAGAAACCGTGGAGGAGAGACTTGAGGTGGAGAAAAGTGAAGCAAAAACTTTGCTGAAATCCTTGGCGATAGGAGCGAGCTGCTCGCCGGTTGCGGTGATTTTTAAGTTGGCCACCTGGCAATCCTTTTCACCGACCTTGGTGTCTTCTCCTGCCGTTATCTTCAGGGAACCGCTAGCGTTAAAAGCGTCGAGGTTAATTCTGTCAAGCAGGTTTGCGTCAGCAGACGTATTAAACTTCGGATCCATCAGGTAGGACTTGGTGGACTCGTCGTAAGAGTAGTTGCGTCCGTTTTTAAAGTCAGAGTAAGCGCTGATCGTTGTTTTACCTGGCTTGATATCTGTACCGGAACCGCCGAATAGCTGGCCGAGTATAGAACCCAGGGAAGTAAGATCGATGGTTGTTTCGCTTTTGGCAACCTTTGAAGAATTATCTCTTATGATCGTGGATTCGATCGGGATTTCACCGATTGTAAGACCGCTGAAGCTGAGGGCGATCTTTGTGGCGTCCTCCATCTTGATTGGGGTAAAAGAAGCGGCGCTGTCGGTAGCTTTCTTTGCTTCTTCGTATTTTACCTTGAAGTAATCGTAAGGAATCTCTGTTTCTGCTGCGCTTGCCGGGATCACACCGAACACACCGAGCATTAACGATGCGGCGAGTACGATGGAACCACATGTTTTCATAATACGTTTCATGTTTCTTCCTCCTTTGCACTTTTCAAAAAAAAGTTGGATTGTTAATCGTGAAGCGCTGTTCGCGGATTTGTTTAAAAAGCCCACGAAATCCGTCGCTTCAACACCCATCATAACACTTTTGAAAGAAAAAAGCAAGCAGAAATTGACGATTGGTCATTTTTATTCTATTCTTTACAAAAGAATCAAGATGTGGTATGATGATAAAGACTGTGATTGAATAACTTGTGGTTCGATGAGGAATGAGTCGATGAAAAAAGTTTGGAAACTGCGCACGGTTCCCGGAGATTATCAGAAGTTGGGCAAAGAACTCGGCATTTCTTCGGTGGTGGCGCGTTGTATACGGAATCGGAATAAAGAAGACGTCGACAACCTGGTGACGGCTGAACAGATGGCCCATTACCTTGATGACACGCCGGATGATCTCCATGATCCCCTGCAGATGAAAGGGGTACGTGAGGCGGTCGGACTGCTGAAGGGGATGCTTGATGCGGCCGGCGGCTCGGGTTCGGGAGCCGGATTGGCCATCGCTTCGGATTATGACTGCGACGGGATCTGCTCGGGCCTGGTCCTGAAAAAGGGACTGACACGAGCCGGATTTGAAACGAAGATCTATACGCCGGATCGCCTGACAGAGGGGTACGGACTGAACCGAAGAATCGTAGATGAGGCACTGCAGGACGGCTTTATGTGCCTGATGACCTGTGATAACGGGATCGCGGCTATGGACGGCGTGACCTACGCCAAGGATAAGGGAATGACCGTCATCGTGACGGATCACCATGAACCGCAGGAGGAACTGCCTCCGGCGGATGTGATCATCGATCCGAAGCAGGAGGGTGAGACCTATCCCTTCGACGGGCTCTGTGGGGCCGGTGTCGCCTACAAGCTGATCACGCAACTGTACAGGGAACTGGGGATGGCTGGAGATGGTTCTGCCACCACTAGCACCGGCAGTGTGGCTGGCAGTGCGGGTGAGGTCGACGCGACGGACTTCCTTATGCATGAGCTTCTCGAACTGACAGCGATCGCTACCGTGGCCGATGTGATGGAACTGATTGACGAGAACCGTATCATCGTAAAGTATGGATTGCTCTCTTTGCGTAACACTGATAACCCGGGGTTGCGTAGTCTGCTTTGTAAACTGCGCCTGGACGACAAGGCTCTGGATGGTTCGGATATCGGCTTTCGCGTGGGACCGACACTGAATGTGGCCGGTCGGATTGCGAAGGTTGAGGATGCCTTTGCGCTGTTGGAGACGGCAGATGCTAAGGAGGCCGACAAGAGAGCGGAGATGCTCGTTGAACTGAACGATAAGCGAAAGCAGATGACCGAGGCCGGCATGAAGCAGGCTCTTGATGATCTTCAGGCAACCTTCCCCGAACTTGACAGGGATGAGATGGATGACGTGCTCGTGGTCTGTCTGCCGGGGGTACATGAGAGCCTGGCAGGACTAATCGCCGGAAGGATTAAGGAAAGATTTAATCATCCTGCAATCGTGTTTACTGAAGGGGCTGGCGGGGATTCGGACAACGCCGAAACCACCACTGAAAAGACTGAATTGCTCCGTGGATCGGGGCGCTCGATCGCGCCGTATGACATGTTTGAACATCTGATGGACTGCAAAGATCTGACGGAAAAGTTCGGCGGCCACAAGATGGCAGCCGGCCTGACGATACAAAAGGCCAACCTGGAGCCGCTTCGGGAGAGATTGAATAAGGAAAGCGGTTTATGTGCAGAAGACTTTGTGCCGGAACTGCTCATCGATCTGGAAGTTCCGATCTCATATATCAGCGAAAAGCTGATCGGAGAGATCGATCGGATGATGCCTTTCGGTGTTGCCAACCTGCGACCGGTTTTTGCCCAACGAAGCTTGCGGATTACGCACATCCGCTACATGGGCGCCGAAAACCAACACCTGAAACTCTTCGTTAAGGACGATAAAGGTGTACAACTTGAGGCTCTCGCCTTCTCCCGCGCCGCCGAATTCGACAAGGAAGTAACCGACACTTACGGCTCACAAGAACTCGAAAACCTGCGCACAGGCAACTCGCCCCACACGATAACCATCGCCTACCAACCAAGTATCAACGAATACAACGGTTATCGAACAGTCCAACTCCAATTGATCGACTGGGTTTTTGATGCATAGTAATAAATGTATAGTAAAATAGTAAACATACATCAATGATCCCGCGCGAGCGGCAGGAGTTTTCTCACAGTGAGCCTGCGAAGCAGCTGAATCAAACGAACTATCCCAGTTCGTTGAGAAAAGCTCCGACAGCGCTCGCGCCTAGATACTTAACACGGAGGTACCACATGGAATTCTCACTCTGCATGATCGTCAAAAACGAGGAACGCGTTTTGTCGCGCTGCCTCGACTCTCTCCACGACCTGATGGACGAGATCATCATCGTCGACACCGGTTCGACAGACGCGACGAAAGAGATCGCCGCCCGCTACACCGACAAGGTATATGACTTCACCTGGATCGACGATTTCTCCGCTGCTCGCAACTTCGCCTTCTCAAAAGCGACCAAAGATTACATCTATTCCGCGGACGCTGATGAGGTATTAGACGAGGAAAATTGGGCAAAATTCGATATATTAAAACGGAATTTAATAAGCGACATTGAAATCGTCCAGATGATCTACGGCAATCAGCTCGAGAGCGGAACGGCTTACAATTATGATGCCGAACTCCGCCCCAAACTCTTCAAAAGACTGCGTACATTTACCTGGATCGAGCCGGTTCATGAGCAAATGAGACTTGATCCGCTGGTCTATGATTCGGATATTGTGATCACACATAAGCCGGAGGGACTACACAGTGGCAGAGACTACCGGATATTTTTGAAAGAATTTGCCGAAGGAAGAAGGCTCTCCAAACACCTCCATCACATGTACGCGATGGAACTCTTCATCTCCGGTACGGACGACGATTTTCTCGCAGCCGAGCCGGTATTTGCGCAGAGCGCTTGTGATGAGACACGGGGGATTGACGAAGTGAAGGAAGCGGTGTGTGTCGTCTGCCATGCGGCGAGATTGCGTAAGGATGCACAGACTATGCTCAAGATGTCTTTGAAGGATCTGCTGACGGAAGGCTCCGCTGAGATGTGCTGTGAGCTTGGCCACTATTTTTACGACCTCGGTGACTACGAAGAAGCGGCTATGTGGTTCTATAACGCCATGAATGAGACCGAGCCGATCCTTACGGTACAGGCCGCGCAGGAGTGGCCGCAAAAAGGCTATGCCCTGTGTGCAGAAAAACTCGGCATCGCGCTCGACGGTGACGGCATGGGCGCTTGAGAAAAACCGTACTAAACCTTGACGAAAGACATGTTATAATTTATAATAAGAAGTTGGTGCGCGTCCGGTGAGAGCGGGACGCGATCTCCAAACTATAAAAAACAGGGAGCCGGCCTGAATCCCGGTTCCGGATTGTGAGGTTCTATGATCACTGCGGTAGTGGGCGCCAATTGGGGCGACGAAGGAAAAGGAAAGATTACGGATATGCTGGGGGAGGAGTCGGATATCATCGTTCGCTTTCAGGGCGGCGCGAATGCCGGCCATACGATCGTGAACGACTACGGAAAGTTCGCGCTCCACATCCTGCCTTCCGGTGTATTCTATGACCATACGACGAGCATCATCGGAAACGGTGTGGCACTGAATATCCCGGAGCTCGTCAAGGAGATCGACGAGATCGTGGGCAAGGGTGTGCCGAAGCCGAAGATCCTGGTTTCGGATCGCGCACAGGTCGTGATGCCATACCACATCCTGTTTGACGAATATGAGGAGGAGCGTCTGGCCGGCAAGTCTTTCGGCTCGACGAAGTCCGGAATCGCACCTTTCTACTCAGACAAATACGCCAAGATCGGTGTTCAGGTGTGCGAACTCTTCGACGAGGATGCGCTGAGAGAGAAGCTTGCCGGTGTGATCGTCAAGAAAAATATCCTCTTGGAGCATCTCTACCACAAGCCGCTTCTTGATGTGGATGACCTGATGAAGACGGCGCGTGAGTACCGTGAGATGGTTGAACCCTATGTTTGTGACGTGAGCTCATTTTTATACAACGCGAGAAAAGACGGGAAGCGGATTCTCTTGGAAGGCCAGTTGGGAAGCCTGAAGGATCCGGATCACGGAATCTATCCGATGGTGACATCGTCATCGACGCTTGCCGGCTATGGTGCGATCGGTGCCGGCGTTCCGCCGTATGAGATCAAGCGGATCGTAACCGTGGTGAAGGCGTATTCGTCGGCGGTCGGAGCCGGAGAGTTCGTCAGTGAGATCCTGGATGAGGTAGCGGCCGATGAGCTGAGAAGACGTGGCGGTGACGGCGGCGAGTACGGTGCGACAACCGGACGCCCGAGACGTATGGGATGGTTCGATGCCGTGGCAAGCCGGTACGGCTGTCGGGTGCAGGGTGCGACCGAGGTTGTGCTGACGGTGCTCGATGTTTTAGGATATCTTGACGAACTGCCGATCTGTGTCGGCTACGAGGTGGACGGCAAGGTCCTGCGTGACTTCCCGACGACGGGACTTCTGAAGAAGGCAAAGCCTGTCTATGAGACTTTGCCCGGCTGGAAGTGTGATATCCGTGGGATTACGAAGTATGAGGAGTTGCCTGAGAACTGCCGGAAGTATATCGAGTTTATCGAGAAGGAACTGGAGGTTCCGATCAAGATGGTATCGAACGGACCCGGTCGTCATGAAATCATTATGAAATCATAAACCGTGTCTGATTTGTCATTCTGATTTATCATATCGATAACGGAGAAACCAGATGAGAGAGAAGATCTATTTCCTTGCGAAAGGAAGCTTCACATATGAGCCGCCGGCGCTGGTGGTGAGCCCTGAGAAGGTGAAGATGGAGGTCGTGAGCGGCACGAAGGCTCAGACGACCTTCACGGTTTCGAATGCCCGCCACACGAAACTGAAGGGCTTTGGCTTTGTGCCGGCGCAGGAGATCACATTTTTGCCGATCTTTGAGGGCGAGGAGAACGCGCTGACCGTCGAGGTGGACGCGTCCGAACTCATCGCCGGAACAAAGCTTAGCGGCAAGCTTCTTTTGGTGACTGATTGCGGAGAGACGAAGGTTCCCTACGAGATCAACGTGGTGGCGCCGGTGCTCACTGATGAGGCAGGGAAAAAGGTCAGCGACTACTTTACTCTGATGAGTCGTGCCGAGAAGGCACCGAAGGAGGGGCTTGCGCTTTTCCGTGATCCGATGTTCCGTGAGACGTTTCTCTACCGCGACGCCGAGGGACAGCTGGTCTATGACCGCCTGATGAAAGGAAATACCGGGCTTTCGGGGATGGAGGAATTCCTCGTAGCCTTCGGAAAAAAAGAACCCGTCCGCTTCATGCTGGAGCATGCGGGGGAGGATGTCGTCGAGTACGAGCTCTCGGGGAGCGATATTGACGACGTGATCATGGTGAATCTGAACGCCTGGGGCTGTACGGCGATCCGCGTCGAGGTCGAGGGCGACTTTATCGAGGCTGAGAGGCAGATCCTGTGGACGGATGAGTTTTCGGATATGCGCGGGCGACTGGGCTTTCGTATCATCGCCGGACGCGTCAGCGAGGGCAATCACTTCGGACGGATCACCTTTACCAGTCCTTACGAGAGTCACAGTGTCGGGATCTATGTGCACAGTCCGGTCGGGGCGAAGGAGAGAAAGATCGGCCGCGCGAAACAGGCAGTCGAGGCGATGCTTTTCCGCAGTATCCTTGCCTATGAAGAGGGGCGCGTGCCCAAGGAAGAGTTGCGGGCATTTTTACAAAAGCACCGCGCAGTCCTCGAGAGGCTGAACTTCCGCTATCACATGCCGCTGAAGGGGTATATGGCCTGGATTCTCGGCAGTGAGGCGTCCAAACTGGAATTCTACCGCGACACCGAGAATGATCAGGTGCCGGCTTTCGGTACGGAGCAGCTGGTGGTCGAGAACTACCTGCTAATCAAGTATATCAAGTATCTGTACTCGAAGCGCGAGGAGGAGAGAGAGGAACTCGGGCGCCTGGTGGCGAGTTTCTCCGCGAACGGGTACAAGAGCCCGCTTCTTCTGATACTCGGGATCCGCTGTGATACGGAGCAATATGGAAATGATGCCAAGCGGATGGAACGTGTCCGCGAGATGCTCGTCAAGAGCACGAATTCGCCGATGCTCTATTCGGAACTGATCCGCTGCTATCGCAGACAGCCGGATCTTTTGACTGAACTCGACGCGCTGAATCTGCGCGCTCTGTTATATGCCCTCAGGCAGGGGCTTGTCACGAAGGAAATGGCGGATGTGATCACCGTGCTTTCCGAGGGACGGGGGCTTCCCCTGATCGACGCCGGTTCCGGCTATGGGTACTCAAAAGAGAATGATCCTTTGCGACGCGGCACGGGTGCGCTTCTGATGCGCATGCTGTTCGGCGTCTACGAGGCGTTCCCGTCACCGGATATCCTTCGCAATATCTGTTCGCTCTTGATGCGTGATGAAAAACTCGATCGCCGGTATTTCCCCTGGTATGAGCGCGGCGTGCAGGAGATGCTGCGTCTGACGGATCTTTTTGAGTACTACATGTATACGGTGGATCCGACTTCGGATGAGCCGCTCCCACAGAGCATCCTGTCCTACTTCCAGTTTGAGAACCACCTGAATGATACGAGAAAAGCGTACCTCTACGCCAATATCGTGAAAAACAGGGAGGCGAACCCTTCCGCGTACGGTATATACGAAGAGCAGATCAGGAACTTCGTGATGGATCAGTTGAAAAAGGAACGCGTGTCGTCGGATCTTGGGTATCTCTACAAGGAGATCCTGACGGAAGCGGATATCACCGGGAACGGTGAGGAGGCATCCGGACAGATGATGCTTTCTGCGGAGGATGTATCCGATCCTCAGACCGCGTCCGGATCAGCGAAGGACAGTAACGTCGTGACGATAGCGGATCACTTGCCTCACATCATGTTCCGACACCTTTTGACCTGTCTGACACCGGGGATCGAGAGTGTGACGCTGGTATATCTGAATACGACCGATGAGAAGACCTATCCCCTGGATCGGGGCAAGGCTTTGCTGGATATCTACACACCGGCCTATCGGCTGTTTTTCTCCGACCGTGAGGGGAATCAGTATGTCGAGAGTATCGACTATACATTGGAGCGATTCTTCGACGCGGACGAGTACGCGCCGCTCTGCTATCCGGTACCGGGGATCCCGGAAGAGGAGCCTGCGGAGTTCGATCCGGGCGCTCAGGTGGATATGGATGCGGTGGAGGAGGATCCGGTCTATGAGCTTCTGCCTTTGGATGTGCCGGAGAGTCTGCTGTTTCATCTGGCAGGGCGGATCGAGAAGAAGCCGCGCCTTGATGATATCGAGGTGGATGTGCTGTTTCGTGCGCTGGCGACCGGGAAGCTTCGCGATAACTTCCACGGCAAGGTATTTTTACGAATCTATGACTATATCAAAGACCAGGTGGACGAGGACGAGAGAAATGCGTATCTTCGTCTCCTGATGCAGTATCTCAAGCCCGACGCGATCAAGCGAGGCCGGATCGGTGAGGTGGCGACCGACTGTATCCGGTGCGGACAGCTTGAAGGCGCGGTGTCGATGCTGGAGCGTTATGGACGCAGCGGCTGCGGTGAGGACGAGCTGGTGACACTCACGATCGATCGGATCCGCGAGCTTGACTATGAGTTTGATGACTGCCTCGTGAAATGGGCGCTGCAGCTCTATCACAAGGGGCATCATGACCATCCGATCATCAACTATCTCCTGCAGTATTATATGGGGGAGACGGATACGCTGATCGGGCTGTTTCGGGATGCTCTGCCGCGTAAGCGCGAGGGCAGCGGAGCGGCACAGCTTGAGAATTTCGAAGGCCATATCCGTTCCAATCCCGCCTTCTACGAAAGCGTGCGGGAGCGTCTGCTCGGGCAGGTGCTGTTCGCCTGCCGCGATACGAAGGAAACAGAGGACATCTTCCTCAAGTACTTCGAGGACGGCGAGAACCGGATGCTCGTCAAGGCGTATCTCTCGCAGATTGCGTATGAGTATATCGTGGGACGCGGCGAACTCTCCGACGGAGCCTACGAAAAGATCTATCGCCAGGCAATGTATGAGAAGGAGCCGGTGATGGTTCTGGCCGCGCTGAAAAAACTGGTCGGCCGTAAGGACAAGGAATACAACGAGAAGGAGATCGAGTTCATCGAACGCAGCCTCGACGATATGGCATCCGAGGGATGCGTGCTGCCGTTCATGAAGGACTTTGCCGGAGCCGTCACGGTGCCGTCGAGGATCCGCACTCCGGTGATCGTGCAGTATTACAGCGGCACGATGGACGGCGTGTTCCTCTTTGTCAGGAATAATAAAAATGAGTACGAGTCCCGACCGATGACACGCGTGTTTGACGGCATCTTCGTCGCATCACTTCTGCTCTTCGCGGGTGAAGAAACGGTCGGCTATATCTACGAGGAAGAAACCGGCAAGCGCTCGAAGCAATTCGAGCTGCGCAAGCGCGAGGCCATGGCCGGCGCAGACAGCATGTTCGAGCAGGTCAACGCCATCCTCGAGGCCAAGCAATCCGGCGACACCGATAAGTATCACACCCTCTGCGAAGCCTTCGTAGAGGAGCAGCAGCTCGCGAAGTCGCTGTTCACGATTCTATGAAAAGGAAGCGATTGATAAAATCGCACCCGAACCGACTTCCATACGTCGGTGAGGGAAGATGTTTATCAAGCGCGGGAAGGTAAGTAACACATGTCAGAAGAACGAACACTGATCCTGGGAATGGACCTCTGCGACGAAACGACGCAGCTGGCCGTCTACGACCGCGAGCTAATGGAGCCCGTCCTCGTCGGCCAGTCCGAGGACAACCCCGACGCCCTGCTCGACACGGCGGTCATCTTTGAGGAGCGCGAATCCATCGTTGGGCTCCTTGATAAGGTGCGCACCGGTAAGCCTGTCAAGAGCGGCGGTAAAGAGGTGGAGATCGAGCGCGTGTTGGCGTATTTTTTCAGAAAAACACTCGCACTCACGAGAAAACGCTACCCGAATGAAAAGATCAAGATGCTCGTGATCACGGTGCCGACCATGGATAAGGAATTCGTCGACCGGATCTACGAGGCACTGAGCCTGATTGGGATGGAGAGCGATCGTGTTCGGATCATCGACCACAAGCGAAGCTATATGTACTACGTGCTGTACCAGAAAAAGGAACTCTGGATGGGCGACGTGGGACTTTTTGACTATGACGGAGAAAAACTTTTGTACGAGCAGCTGCAGATCGACCGTTCGCATTCGCCGGCGCTTGTCGGCGTGACGGAGCGGGATTTCTCGGATGCCTTTAAGTTCGAGGAGGAGCAGCCTAAGCTCGCGGAAGACCTCCCGGATATTGACGAGACGATGAGTACCCCGATGGTGACGAAGGGGTCAGTCTTTGAAAACATCGTCCAGAGCGCCCTTCGCGGGCAGTATATCTCGTCGCTTTTCATGACGGGAGACGGATTTGAGAGCGACTGGGCGGATGAGGTGTTCCCGCGCCTGGCAGTCGGCAGACGCCTGTTTCGCGGACGTAACCTCTATGTCAGTGGCGCGACCTACGCGGCGAAAGAATTCGGCGACGTGAAGCGCCTCACGGATTACGTGGTATTCGCGTCGGATATGGTGCCGGCGAAGCTGTCGATGGATGTCTATGAGGACGGCAAGACGCAGGAACTTGTCCTCGCGTCGGCCGGGGATCCCTGGTTTGAGGTGGACACCGAGGTAGATCTGATCCCGGACGGCGACGAAGAGATCGAGATTCACGCGAAGCCTGTCTTTGAGGGCGAGTCGAAGACATTTTTACTGGATATCTCGCCGGTTCTCGGTAAAAATGACCGCCTCTGCCGGATTGGTGTGAGGGTTCGGTTTGAGGATGCGAAGACGGCGATCTTCACGATACGGGACAAGGGATTCGGGGAGACCAGGCCCGGAAGCAATCGTGTTTGGGAGGAGACGATCACATGTTCATAAGATGCTATGGTAAGGTGGCCGATGAGCCGTATACGATGCCCTATACCGGGGCGAAGGTGTACTCGCTGGAGGAACTCTGCCACTATATCGGCAACAATATCTATACGATCACGGAGGAATTCTTCACAAAGTCCCTGGTGCACTGGCTGAAGGAGCAGGCGGATCATCCGAAGCTGGCGGACAAGCTGGATACGATGATCACGAACCAGAACAAGCTGAAGGATCTCGTGGTGACGATCCTGTGCGCGTGCGACTATTACAAGGAGCATGAGATCCGTGAACTGATCCGTGTGATCGACGAGATCGTGAGTCTTCCGCTTCACGAGAAGAGGAAGATCCGCGCTGACAACTACATGCGCGCCGGCCTGTATGCCAGAAGTGTGGTGGCTTATCGCAAACTCCTGAACGGAGCCTACGCGGTGAACTTTACACCGGAGGCCTACGGCAACATCCTTCACAACCAGGGAATTGCGCATTTCTTCACGGCCAGTTTTGCGGATGCCGAGCGGGATTTCAAGGAAGCCTATGCCAGGAATCACAGGGCGGAGTCGCTCAATCACTACCTCTATCTGCTGTTGATGCAGGGACGGGTGGAGGACTTCGAGAAGGAGTGCATCGCGCATGGTATGAACAATGCGCAGCTCGAAGCGGTACGCAACCGTTTCAATGAGGCGAAAGCGCATGTACAGAAACACAGTATCGATGAAGAAGAGATAGAAAAATACAAAGAGGATTTGAGAAAGGCGGCCGAGAGTGCGATTTAAACTATTCGGATTCGGCAAGCGGAAAAAGAAGCGAGAGCAGTCTTCGGAGGAGGAGTACGGAAGTCTTCAGGAAGAAAGGGCGGCCGAATCGGCCGAGGTTGACAAGATCCTGAAGGATCACGCGTACTTCGAAAAAGAAAATGTAGACTTAAAAGACGACCCTGCTCGTATCGCGTATCTGGAGCGTCTTCGTGACACGATCCTGGACGCGAAACGCCAGTGTGAGGATGTGAAGTTCGAGTACGGCAGGGTGACGTCTTACTTAAAGGATATCCAGCTGATCGATCAGGCGCAGGAGGATGAACGGGCGACCATCGATGATTGCGCGCGTCGGATCGTCGATCTGACGGAGATGCGTAAGTCCATCCGCCACAAGCGGTACCAGATCACGGAGCCGCAGCGCAAGGCAATCGAGCGATTCGAGGACGATATTCCACATGATGTGGAGAGACTTCTGGAGTTTGAGGATCTGCAGGTAAAGATCCATGGAGACTTACGAAAGCTCGCCGGTGAGAAGGCATTTTTAGCAAGTGAAAAGCAGGAGATCAACCGGAGACAGGGGATCTTACGACGGATCAGTAAGGTGCTGGCGGTGATTCTTGCCATGGTGGCCTGCGCCCTGGGCGTGCTGATCGCGACGTATAACGTTGACGTCACGGTGCCCTTTATCGCATCGGCGGCCTTTGCGTTTTTCGTGTCGGCGCTCATCATGTGGGAGGCCAGGAAAAATCGCATGGATATGGTGATCACCGAGAAAAAGCAGAACCGGGCGGTGATGTTTACGAACCGCGTGAAGATCAAGTATGTGAATAATGTCCGCGCGATCGAGTATCTGACGGCCAAGTATGCCGTTCGGAACGCGACGGAGCTGGACTTTGTATACAGCCAGTACCGCGAGGCGAAGCGGGAATGGGCCAGACAGCGTGAAGGAACGATCCAGATTGAGGAGAATCACGAGATTCTGATCAATACGCTGAAGCGGATCGGTGTTCGTGACCGCGAGATCTGGTTCTCACAGGCAAAGGCACTGATCGATCCGTCGGAGATGGTTGAGGTACGACACAGTCTGAATGTCCGCCGCCAGAAGCTTCGTGAGCAGCTGGATTATAATACGGGTGTGATGACGGAATGCCTGAATGAGATGGATCGGATCCGGATGAAGAAACCGGAGTATGAGGCAGATGTCGAGAGGGTTCTCGCACAGGTGGGAAGCCTGCAGTAGTGCCCAATCCGACAGGATAAAGGAGAAGAAAGTGCGTCGGGACGCCGGCGCTGTGGAGAGTTGGAACGATGCAACTGATTGATTTACATATGCATTCGACGTATTCGGACGGCACGGATACGCCGGCGGAGCTTGTCGAGCTGGCCTTGGAGAAGAATCTGGTGGCGATGGCTCTGACAGACCACGACAATGTGGGCGGCGTGGCGGAGGCCATGCGGGCTGCGGAAGGAAAACCGATCGAGGTGATCACAGGTGTCGAGATCTCGTGTGAGTACGTGATCCCGCCGCAGGCCGGACGTGATTCGAGAAAGAAGGAGATCCATATCCTCGGCTACGGGATGGATATCGAGAACCCGAAACTCCTTGAAGCGCTTCAGTTCGCCAGGGATGAGCGCGACAATCGCAATAAAAAAATGTGCCGGAACTTCGAAGAAGCCGGCTATGACATGATATCTTATGATACGCTTATGGAGCGGTTCGGGGGTGAAACCATCGCCAGACCGCACTTTGCGAGACTTCTGATGGAGGCCGGCGTGATTCCTTCGATCAACGCGGCTTTCTCTGAGGGCGGGCTTCTTGCCAACGACAGCCCTCTCTATGTATTCCGAACCTATCTGACACCTGAGCAGGGAATCCGGGCAATCCGGGAAGCCGGCGGCGTGGCGGTTCTGGCGCATCCGATGATGTACAAGCTATCCGTCTCGGAGATCCACCGTATGCTCGGAGAACTGATCGACTTCGGCCTCGAAGGGATCGAGGCGCTGTATTCCAGAAATAAAGGCACGGACGAGGCTTTTGTACGTAAACTTGCCCATGAATTCGACCTTTTTATCACCGGCGGAACCGACTATCACGGGCGCAATAAGCCGGATCTTGAGATCGGTTGGGGCGAAGGTGATCTGCGCGTACCGGCTATGATTCTGTCGAATCTTCACAAACGGCTTGCGGGCACGGAGTAGATGTGTTATAATAAACTCTGTGTATGTGTATATTAGGAAAGGACTATGTAACATGTTTCGAAGCAAGCTTGGAAAAATAGCCGCATATCTGCTTGTTCTGGCGCTTTTAACCCCGCTTGTCACACCGATGACGGGGACGGTTTCGTATGCGAAAAAGACGAAAAAGGTCGCCACGAAGCAGGCCGATTCGAAAGAGGACGATTCCGCGGAAATCCCGGAGGGGGATACGCGTGATGTGCGACTCCATAACAAAGACAATATCATGCCGGCGGAGTACGACCGGGAATTTTTCCATGTAGGAGATCATGGATTCCTGACGTTTGCCAAAGGAATGGACGGCGTGGATATGGCGGGAGCACCGTCAAGCGTCCGTGATGATATCGCGAATATCGCCAGGGGAGATGACTTCGTGGGCGTGAAGATCACGTATTCGGTGGATAAGCCGGAGATCCTCACGATCGACGAGGATAAGCATATCTACCGGATCCTGCGCGGCGGCGAGGCGACCGTGATCCTGTCGGCAAAGGTCAAGATCCTCGATTCTTCTCAGCCGAAGGGATATCGCGAGGATACATGGTTGGCGAAGTTTACGTTTATCGTTATGGGGGACACCTCCGGAACGAAGCTCGCCAAGACCAAGGTGACGACATATATGGTCTATGACACGATCGGTTCCTGTGATGTGGAACTGGAGGATTGTCCGGACCTGAAGTATTATACGTTTGATTATTCTTCCACCAACTCGGATATGCTGGTGGATGTGACGCTGGATCCGATCAATAAGCTGATCCACATCCAGTCCTACGTGGAGGGCAAGTCGGTGATCACGATCCGGCTGAACGGCCATGAACTCAAGCTTACCTATGAGAATAAGCTGACCGGGATCAACAAGGATCACCACGTGATGGATGTCGGCAATTCGGTTCAGTTGAAGATCACCAAGTTTAAGGGCTCTTTCACATGGAAGTCGACGAACAGGAAGGTGGCGACCGTATCGAAGGATGGTATCGTATACGGCAAAAAGGTCGGCAATGCCGTGATCTACGCGCAGATCGGCGGACTTCACGGTGAACAGCGGATCGGTTGCGCCGTCTCGGTGGTCAAGAAAAAGCGCACGAAGGTGCTGGCGACCGCGATCTCGATCGGAAAGACCTGTACATACTCGCAGCCACTGCGTATGTCAGCAGGTTTCTATGACTGCAGCTCGCTGGTATGGCGTGCTTACAAGAAGATCAAGAAGTACTTCGGTTTGAAAAAATACGCGCCTACCGCGGCAAGTGAGTGCCAGTGGTGTGCGAATAAGAAAAAGATTCTCGGAAAGTGGACCTACAGTGGAGTTCAGAATATGGAGTATCGCCCGGGCGATCTGTTGTTCCGTGTCGGTGCCAATAATGGAAGGTATCTGGGAATCTATCATGTAGAGATGTTTGCCGGCTATCGTGTGGTTGGCTTTGACGGGAAGCTGCCGATGCTGGCAATGTGTTGGGCGAACCGGCCGGATGACTACTACGAGCCGTGTGACGA
>JAEEGM010000124.1 GCA_016280325.1 Eubacterium sp.
AAAAAACACCCGTCATCGATTCTCCGCATAATCCACGGTCTCGCGGAGAGAATGACAGGTGAGAGTAAGCCTTCCTGAAAAATAGATAGATTCACTGTTCCCGGATGAACCAATCATGAATCGGTAATCAGCCACGAGTTACGAATTACCCATGGCTCGGCCCGAGTGGCGCATATTGATCCAGCAGATCGCGATCCAGCTGAATACGATTATCCATTGTCTTCATAACATCCACAATCTTAACCTCCGACTTCACGGTCGGAAGTGAAATATCATACATGGTATTGGAATTGAACGCGATCACGATCGGCTCGAAGATCGCATCCTCGTTACCACGGATCACAAGCCCCTTCTCAATACGTGTGGTAACTTCACCGGTGATCTGCTCCTTCGTAACCTCAAGCTCGACACATACACCCGGATACAGAATGTTGATCGCCTTGATAAGAGCATTCACGATCATCGGATCGTAGGTGTCTTCATTGTCCAGAAGATGACGAACCGCCAGAATCTCGGAAGTCGGCTCCGTCTCGGACTTCATTGCCGTCAGACGATCATATGTATCTGCCACAAAAAGGATATTCGCGTTCACATTCATCTTCAGCGCTTCCGGAATCTCGTCCCCCGTGCCCTCACGTACGTAGAGTTCCTGCATCTGCGAGATCAGCTTGAGCACATCGTCATCCAGTTCACCGTAGGTTCTCAGGATCTCATCGGTATTGTTTTTGATCACCCGACGAAGCTCCGGATCCACATCCGCGCCGTCCGGCACTTCATTCAGTCTTGTCACGCCGATATCATGAAGCACGGCTGCCTTGATGATGGAATTCAGCCTGCCACCCTTGACACCGAGCTGACCGGCGATCAGCGCCGACAGGATCGCCACATTCAAAACATGCTTATATACAAAATCCTCGCTGCTTCGGAGGCTCTGTACGAAATTGATCTTGTGATCGAGCGTGGAATAATTCTTGATCACAAGCGATACAAGCCAATCAAGGCCCTTATCCTTTTTCCCGAGTGCGATCAGATCAAGGTCTTCGCGGATCGAGAACACCGACATCGTCTGAAAACGCTCAAAGTTGATATCATCCTCCGTCATCGGTGGCAACGGTTCCGCCGGCTCAAGAATATAAAGTCCCATAAGATTGAAATTCTTGATACCGTAGATTGCCTGCATCGAAAGCCGCGTATCACGATCATAAAGCAAGACACCGTTTTTGTTGTAAATCGGCTTCCCTAAACGCATCCCCGCCTTCAAATCGTCCACCTTTACGAAAATCATAAGCCCCTCCTGTTTTCATCGCATCGTTCGACTCGCCAACTTTTTTCAAAAATCGCAAAAATTAGTTTGTTTTTTTTCTTATATGTTATATAATAACAGTAATTGAGATATTTCGCAAGCATATTTTAATGTTTTGCGTATTATCCGTATGGAAGGGATAGCAATTATGAAAAAATGTTTAGCCGCCTTGCTCTCACTTGCGTTAATGCTCACACTGGCCAATGAAAGCGTTACGGCAAAAACTTCTGTAAACGATACCGTGGACAACATGTCCGCAACAGCCGATGTCGTCATCGACGAGGAAAACTGTGTCTCCGGGGAGGCTCTTGCCACTCTGACACTGGGCAGGGGAGAGGATTCCCCGCTCATTCACGAGGGTTTCATGAAAAATGATCCGAAAATCCACGTAAAAAACGTGATGAGTTTCGGAAGCGCAGCAGATCTTGCTACCACCAAAAACCAAAGAGCCGCCCTCTCGGAAAAAGCTCTGTATGTGTCCTATGTTTCATCCAATGTCTATGATACGGCTTCTCTGATAGAGACCATACAGGCTTATTCTCATGTGACCGGGGTTTCCGCGAATCACCGCATTAAAAAAATGGCCGCAACCAACGATCCGTTACTCGCCGATCAGTGGTCACTGGGTGGTGAAAACTTCGGAGCGGACAAGACTTCCACCGCGTCGATCGGCTGGGAACCGGAAAACGCATCCGCTGCATCAAAGAACACACCTGTCATCGCCGTCATAGACGACGGAATCGATTTTTCGGTCGAGGAACTGAAGGATAAAAAGTGGATCAACACGGTTCCTTCCCTCAAGGGAACCTACGGATACGATTTTTGCAACGACGACACGGATCCTTCTCCGACCAACGATGAGGACGACCACGCGACAGCCATCGCGGGCGTCATCGCCGCCGAAACCGATAACGGCATCGGGATTGCCGGCATATCACAGAATGTAAAACTCATGTCTTTGAAGGTTTTTGATACAGACAACGAAGCAAACTCCGGCACCGAGGCCGTGGAACTCGCCGCCTACGAGTATGTCTACAAAGCAGTCTCGGCGGGTGTCAATGTCGTCGCGGCCAACATGTCCTTCGGATACGAGCCGTCTCCAAGGCCTATGGAACAACTTGACGAGAGCCTCCCCTTAATGAATACCATCCGTACCAAACTGGGCATTCTCGGTGTGATCACAGTCCACTCCTCAGGAAACGACGGTGCTGAGATTACCAATAATACCTATGGTACGCCTTTCGAATACACTTCCGACTACAGTCTTCTCGTCGGATCCGTCAATCCCGATGGTGTTCCGTCCTCCTTTTCCAACTACGGAAAGGATAAGATCGATCTAATGGCTCCGGGCGAGCAGATTCTGACCACAACAAGAGCGCCTGTATTCCTGCCGGATACCTATGACAACGAAAAAAGAACCCGGCTGTGTCAGGTTTACGATTCCTTCGATGCGAATAAAACAAAGCTAATGACATATGCCGACCTTTTTGAAACATCCCAGAAAACGCTTGAAATCTCTCACTCGGATAAGGATGTCCGGGGAAGTAGCAAAAGCGGTTCAGAAAAGATAACGCTGAATCCGTCACGAAGAGCATCGCACTCCGCTTATAACCTGTATTATGATGTGACCGGGTCTGATCTCAACATCAAGAATAACATTTACTATTCTCTGGAATTATGTGATGCGGATAATGCTTGGGATCATCTTTCCTCTTCTCTCCAAAAGAGCGAGAGTGCAGGTCTTTTTTCAATAAACAACCGCACCTATCTGAAACTGGACCTGAGGATAGCATTGGGAGATGATTTTCCCGCTTCCATGGGACGTTCCATCTTCATTGACAATTTGGCACTGTCCGTGGCGAATCCGGACACATCTGCGTTTGGCAAATACGATTTCGTAAACGGCACATCCTTTTCCGCACCGCAGGTAGCCGCGGCAATCGCACGACTGGCTGTACTTTTCCCTGAGGACAACGCGCTCACCCGCAAGAAAAAGCTGCTCGCGTGCGTCAAGCCCATCGATCACCTGAAATCCTACTGCATCTCCGGAGGCACACTGGATATGACGGGCTTTGCCGATACGACAGGTATTCATGAGAACGATATTCGTTATCCGGTGACCAAGATCAAACTGAATAAAACCAAAGCCACATTGAAAGTCGGAAAGAAGCTCAAGCTCAAGGCGACCGTTGCACCGACATACGCGACCAATCCCAATGTCAAGTGGACTGTCAGCAAGAAAGCCTATGCTTCTGTCACCGCAAAAGGTGTCGTCAAGGCCAAGAAAAAAGGACGCGGCCACAAGGTTACGGTTACTGCCACCGCCAAGGACGGGAGCAAAAAGAAAGCGACCTGCAAGATCACGATAAAATAGACTACGATAATTACGATAATATAAAAGAGAGGTGTTCGTCATGCCTGACAAACAACAATCAAAAGCTGCCTGGGTCATCGGACTGATGCTGTCCGGACTCGCAATCAATATTCTCGGCGCCGAATTGGCTGCCGCCACGGGCGTTGTGCTCTATCTGGACTCTATCGGTACCGCTCTCGCCTCCCTGTTCGGCGGGTTTGTTCCCGGTATCCTGGTCGGGTTTATCACGAATCTGATTAAGGCATTTATTGACGGACCTTCCATCTACTACGGTCTGATCAACGTCCTGATCGCCGTATTTGTTGCCTATTTTGCAAGACGAGGCTGGTTTGACAAGATCCATAAAGTCATCGTTCCCGTGCTGGCAACCGGCATTTTCGTCGGTACGATCAGTTCGATCCTGACCTGGTTCCTCTACGGGTTTGCCACGGAAGGAATCACAGCGGATCTGGCCGCCTGGTTCAACTCAAAAACATTTCTCAGTATGTTTTTCTCACAGATTACGGCGGACGTTTCCATCGATCTTCTGGACAAACTGGTCAGTTTTTATATTGCATTCGCGGTCTTCCAGCTCATCCCGCACAAGGTTAGGCCCAATCTCATGCTTACCGGTTGGAAGCAGGAACCGCTGTCCATGGAGATGCTTAGGATTGCACGAAAAACAAGGATCCGCTCGCTGTCTCTGCGTGCCAAGATCCTCATCGTGCTGATCCCGTCCATGTTCGCGATCGCGATCGCCGGAACGCTGATCAGTTATCTGATCTATGTTAATATGACCATCGAGGACCGCAAGGAACTCGGTCAGACTGTCGCCACTTTGGAAACCGCGCTTATCGATCCTGAACGCGTGGATGACTATATCGAGAACGGAGAAAAAGCCCCCGGCTATACGGATATCGAGAAAAAGCTGACAGAAATCAGTAACAGCGCGGATGATGTGGAATACATCTATGTCTACCGTATTCTGGAGGACGGTTACCATGTCGTCTTCGACCTGGATACTCCCGACCTGAAGGGCGCCGATCCCGGAGAGATCGTGCCGATTGAGGACACCTTCAAACCCTACCTCCCTCAACTTTTAGAGGGCGAAGAGATCGAGCCGCTGGTCTATACTGACCGATATGGTTATCTGCTGACTGTGTACAAGCCTATCTACGATTCCGAAGGACACTGCTCCTGCTATGCCTGCGTGGACATCTCGATGAAGAAGCTGTACGATGCCGGACTGATTTTCCTGGCGAAGCTTTTCTCTCTGTTCTTCGGGCTGTTTATCGTAATCCTTGCCGTTGGACTGTGGCTGACCAAGTACCACATCATCCTTCCGGTCAACACCATATCCTACAGCGTCAGTCACTTTGCGCATGATCGTGACGACGCCATGGAGCAACACGTCAAACAGATTCATGAGCTGGCGATCGGAACCGGTGACGAGGTCGAAACACTGTACGACGCCGTCTCAAAGATGGCCGATGACGACCTGGCATTCACGCAGGATATACAGAAGAAAAATGACACGATCATGCAGATGCAGAGTGGTCTGATCATGATCCTCGCGGATATCGTCGAGAGCCGTGACAAATGCACCGGTGACCATGTCCGTAAGACCGCCAAATATGTCGAGATCATCATGGAGCAGATGAAGTTTATGGACATCTACACCGACCAGCTCACCGATGAGTTTATGAAAAATGTCTGCGACTCCGCTCCGCTTCACGATGTCGGAAAGATCCATGTCCCGGACGCGATCCTGAACAAACCGGGCAAGCTTACCGACGAAGAGTTTACGATCATGAAGGAGCACACGACGGCCGGCGCCGAGATCCTCGACCGTGCTATCGAACTGGTACCGGATACCGGTTACCTGAGAGAGGCCAAAAACCTCGCCTTGTATCATCATGAAAAATGGAACGGAACCGGTTATCCGATGGGAGTTTCCGGAGAAGACATCCCGTTATCCGCTCGTATCATGGCCGTCGCGGATGTATTTGATGCGTTGGTATCCAAGCGCAGTTACAAAGAAGGGATGCCGTTTGAGAAGGCGATGTCAATCATCCATGAGGGTGCGGGAAGCCACTTTGATGCCGAGATCGTAAGGGCTTTTGAGAGTGCCGAGGATGAGGTAAGAAGAGTATCTGAGATGACCATGGAAGCCAGTGTGAATAGAATAATATAAGATAAGATTACTTCTTTTTTTTCTTAACAAACTCTACATTCAAATCGGCGTTACCTGAGATGCCGGGGACCTTGCCGGTTTCGGCGTACTGCCAGTAGGTGAAACGGTAAGGCGTTTGGGGCTCGGGTTTGTAGTCCGCGTACCAGAGCGGGTAGTCCTCAAGCTGAGAGAGGTCAAACATATGATCCTGGCAATACAGATTGGTATAAATGGCCGGCTGATAGCCGGCTTTTTTTATCACCTTGCAAAAGGCGAGGGTGTTTTTCGTAAACTGTTCTTTCGTTACATTATCCGTGCGTGCTTCATCTTCCCGGATGAATTCCGGATCATAAACAACGGGCAGTTCCAGATTGGAATCATTGAGTTCACGAAGTACCAGCTTTGCTTCTTCGATGGCTTCTTTTTCATTAATCGCCTGAGAGAAAAAGTAGACTCCGAGATCGATCCCGGCGGCGCGGGCTCTTTTGAAACTTGATTGGAACTGCCTGTCCACCAGGAGTCTTCCTTCCTTACCATAGCCACGATAACCGAGGCGAAGAAAAGCAAAATCATAACCTGCCTTTTTCACCTTTTCCCAATCGATCACACCGTTGTGATGAGAGACATCGACCCCCTGGCGTATGGTATAGGTACCATCGTCATATCCGGATACCTTCTTGGGACTTCCCGTCGTATGCTCAAGCTTATCCCAGTTATAATTATGCTTAGTCACCCGGTCATCGATCACCATCTCAAACCGGTTCCCGTCGGCATCATAGTACACCAAAATCGCCGGCTGAACAGGGGTCGATTCCGGTTCCGCCGTTTTGTTTTCTTTATTTTTTCCCGTCTTTTGTTCCGCTGTCTTTTCTGTCTGAGACGGATCTGCCATCTTCTGAAGATCACATCCGCACAGCGTACTGATTATCAGCGCCAAACACAGAATCAGCGCCAAAAGGCGCTGATTCCCGTGAATTGTCTTATGTCTGTTCATAGGTCTCAAAATAATGCTCCAAACTGTTTGCTTTCTTCTTCCTGCTGCTTCTTCTGCATCATCATCTGATAGGTCTGAAGAAGATTCTCCTTGGACAACTTCGACGCCATCTCCGCGATGTCCGCGTCTTCAATCCGGCTCGCCGCGCTGGTCAGATTCTCCTGTCCAATCGCATTGTACTGCGATACATAATCCATCGCGTTGTACTGAGCACCGATCTTACCACGTGTGGCTGAGATGTTCTCCAGAGCATTGTCAATGATATCTACGGAGTTCTTGGAAGGATCATTCGATGTCACATCAAAATCCTTGATCCCGAGCGCCTCAAGCGTCGCCGTACCGATGTCCACCTGCTCGCCCTGACCTTCGTTCGCTCCGGTCTGCGCATAGCCCTCATAGGATCCGTCGAGAAGCTTTTTCTTGTTGAACTCGGTGTTGTTCGCCACATCAGCGATTCCCTGCTTCAACTGTTCCACTTCATCCTGGATCTTCTGACGGTCATCGTCCGTCAACACGGCTGTGTTCGATGCCTGTACGGCCAATGTACGAATACGGCTCAGGCTGTCAGCTATCTTATCCGTAGCACCGTCTGCTACGTTCAAAAGCGATTTGACATCCTCGGCATTCTGCCGACCCCTCGCCAATCCATTGACCTGGGCGTTCTCTTTTTCTACGATCGCTGACTCCGCTGCTCCGTCAGCGGCACTCTGAAGTCTGTTTCCACTTGCGATCGCTGCGGTGTAGTAACCTGCACCACCGGAAACACCTGAAATTTCACTCATATCAATCGCCTCACTTTCTCTGTACTGATGATATGCGTCTACTTATGTTTATAATAACACAGAAAAAAAACCTTGTAAAGCGATTTTTTCGCATTATTTCGACATTTTTACGAAACTTTTTCGGAAAATCGGGTTGTCTTTTTTACCTCATTATGGTATAATGGCAACAGTTTGATTATCGTAAATATATGCGAAACGATGGATTGGAGGTCATTATGGCAAAGAGACTGGTAACCCGAAGCGACTTTGACGGTTTGGTATGCGCGATGCTTTTGAAGGAGATCGATATCATCGATGAGATCACGTTTGTTCATCCGAAGGATGTTCAGGACGGAAAGATTGAACTCACCGCGAACGATATCACGACGAACCTTCCTTTTGACGCACGCGTGTCTCTTGCGTTTGACCACCACGAGAGTGAGCTCTCCCGTGTGGATCCTGAGTTAGCCAAGGATAAATTTATCATCGACGGCGACGCGAAGTCGGCCGCTCGTGTGGTATATGATTACTATGGCGGGGCGAAGACCTTTACCCGCGTTTCTGACGAGATCATGGTTGCGGTAGACAAGGGAGATTCCGCCGACTTTACCGTAGACGAGATCCTCGATCCGAAGGATTGGGTACTGCTCAACTTCCTGATGGACGCGCGTACCGGTCTCGGACGCTTCCATGAGTTCCGCATCTCCAACTATCAGTTGATGATGGAGCTGATCGACTACTGTGTAGAGCACACGATTGAGCAGGTGCTTGAACTCCCGGATGTCAAGGAGCGTGTAGCTCTCTACTTCGAGCAGCAGAAACTCTTCAAGGAGCAGCTTGAACGAGTATCGAAGATCCATGACCGCGTAGTCGTGATCGACCTTCGTAACGAAGAAACCATCTACACCGGTAACCGCTTCATGATCTACGCGATGCATCCGGAGGTTGAGATGAGCGTTCATATCGCCTGGGGCTTCAAGAAGCAGAACACGGCTGTCATGATCGGTAAATCGATCGTTAACAAGGCTTCCAAGGTCAACATCGGCGATCTGTGCTTGAGCTACGGTGGCGGTGGTCACGCAAATGCCGGTACCTGCCAGCTTCCGAACGACAAGGTGGACGACGAGATGCCGACCATTATCGAGAAACTCAACGGGAACATCCCGGTTTGACATGGACTTTGCCAATCTGGATACCGGACGCGAAGACCGCACCGGGTTTCCTGAAGTAATCTTCTGCGAAGGAAAGCCGGATGATTTTTTGGTGGACATTTATAAAAATGTTTACGAGCGCGAAGGACGTGTCTTCGGAACCAGAGCTTCCAAGGCCCAGTATGAACTCGTAAAAAAAGAGATGCCTCAGGTCGCATACGATGAGGTATCCCGAATATTAAGTATAAAAAGTGCCGACATTACAGACCGCGGGATCGGTGAGATCGCGGTTTGTACTGCCGGCACTTCTGATATTCCTGTCGCGGAAGAAGCCGCACAGACCGCGGAGTTCTTCGGCGGTCATGTCGAAAGATACTATGACATCGGCGTCAGTGGACTGCACCGTCTGCTTGACCGAATTGATGATATCCGGCGCGCCAACTGCGTGATCGCCATCGCAGGTATGGAGGGCGCATTGGCCAGTGTACTCGGCGGCCAGGTAAAAAATCCCGTCATCGCCGTCCCGACCTCTATCGGATACGGAGCGAGTTTTCAGGGACTCTCCGCACTTCTGACCATGATCAACTCCTGCGCCAACGGTGTCTCTGTTGTCAATATCGATAATGGCTACGGCGCCGGCTATATCGCCACCCAGATCAACCGACTGGCATGTTCGCAGGAATAAACGATTATTTCAACACTTCCACGACGGTCTGTACACAGAGTTTCAAGTCACGGAAAAACGAATACTTCTTTACATAGTCAAGATTGTAGACCATCTTCTCGGGAAGGATCTCCTCCACATACACACAATCCGCGTCATCTCCCTCGACACCGGAAAGCTTCTCCGCCTCGTCCTTGTAACGGATGCTGGCCTCACTTGTCACCCCCGCCGGAAGAAGCAGCGTTGCCATCATCTCGGGGGTGTATTTCTCAACATATTTCGGAACCTCCGGACGCGTGCCGACAAGCGACATGTCGCCCGTTATTATATTCAATAATTGAGGCAATTCATCCAGTCGGTATTTACGAAGTGTTTCACCTATTTTAGTGACGCGGGGATCCTTGTCCGTCGTCACGGCAGTTCCGAGATTTGGGGCATCTTTTACCATCGTGCGGAACTTAAATATACGGAATTTTTTTCCATATGTCGTCACCCTCTCCTGACGGAAAAATACCCCGCCCTCACTGGTTGTTGCAACGGCAATAGCAATCCCAACCAGGACAGGAAATAACAGTACTAATAAAAAGACAGCTACGCCCACATCAAGCATCCGCTTCAAGCACAATTGTTTTTCCTTTTTTATCAGTGCGTCATAGTAGGGACGCACCGCCTCCGTCCGCATCTCGGGCGGTAATTGATCCCATGGTAACATCTGTCTCTCCTTATAATCCGATTTTATCCTTAATCTCTCTCATCGGCACATTTTTCTCCTCGGTCAGCTTTTTCACACTCTCATACTCCGGATAGACACGTGTCTCGCCGTCCGGCAGTGTGACCTTCTTGGCAACCACCTCTCCGTATAGCGTAGTGACTCTCACTTCCTCACGGGGGAGAATCGTCCTGGCCATCTCCTGACGGCGAATCCCGATGGTCGTCGTCTCCTTAAAAATGATCCCTTCGAGTTCCTCCCGCTTATCCTCGGTCGTGATCACAGTCAGCTCGTAGGCCGGCCGGTTTTTTTTCATAAATATCGGTGTGAAGTGAACCTCTCTGGCACCCGCCGCATAAAGGTGCTCCATGACAAATCCCAGCTCCTCACCGGTACAATCATCAATATCCGTTTCTAATTTCCATATACAATCACAAGCTTCACCCACCGTCCGGATGCCACCGCAGGCTCCGCTCCCGGTTGATCCCGCCGTGAGTATCTCATCTTTCGCGTCCGAGGCCTCCAGCCACATGGCGCGTACCATACTCGGCGGATCGTACTCGCGTTTCCCGCCACCGATACCGACACCTTCGATCCGATAGTTAGCCGGCAACTTCTCATCCGTCCGTATTGCCGCCGCGATCGCCGCGCCGGTCGGAGTTACCATCTCGCCCCGCACCGGCCCCTGTCGAAGCACCAGCCCGTTATCCGCTACGATATTCGCCACGGCCGGTACCGGTACCGGAAGAATCCCATGCCGGGTGCGAATCGTTCCGCTCCCCTCCGTCAGTGGAGAAACTATTACCCGGTCAGGTGCCAATGCGTCCACACAGACTGCCGCTGCTATGATATCCACGATGGAGTCCACCGCTCCCACCTCGTGGAAATG
>JAEEGM010000125.1 GCA_016280325.1 Eubacterium sp.
ACCTGGGTCGACGCGTTGGCAAACAGCTGGGTTGCGAAGGGCGTCGCCATCGTTACAGCCGTGGGATCTGTTGCGTGCGCGGTAGGAGCCGGATTGATTGCAAACTATATCAAAACCGTTACCAAAACCGTGAACAGTTCCTTTAATGGAATAGGGCTTGACGGGGCAGCCAAAAAAATATTTGACGAGCGAAAAGATATTTTTAATACTCGTTATACGAATGCGCTAAATAAAATACCTAAAAAAGCTAAAAATTACAATGCACTGGCGGAGAGTTATTTGGACAACCTGAAAAACGTAGATATCTGGGACACGAAAGTCATGGGAAATGGTACCAGAATAAAGTACGATACGACGTTGGGATGGGAACAGCAAACAGAAGAAGTTCAGAACTACTTTCGGAAAAAAGCATCTTATGATGCCGGGAAAAACGCATCTTCTAATGCCGGAAAAAAAGCTGATTTGTACGATTTGTATAAGCGTGCCGCGTTCTATAAAAAACTGCAGATCGGACTTGCCGCGGCCAGTGTTATACTCGGTGTAGCGGATATCGTGATGACGTCCATAACATTGTATAAATACTACAACCGGGACCACTTGCCGATCCCCTCATATATGGTAGATATCTCATACGATAATGAGAAGCAGACGACCTTTATCAACTACCGAAATGTATATGATCAGAAGGATGCATATGGTGACGTGAACGGAGGCGGCGGCAAGCAGTGGCTGGCACTGTATCAAACACGTGACGATGATGCCGGCGCGCCGATACTGGCACCGGACAATGGTGAGGAGTTTAAAATCATCGTGCAGTATGGCAAGAAAGAAGCGCCTCAGACCGATGGATACGCTCCGCTCCACCTGTTTGGAACACCGAATACCGCGCAGAACCTGACCAATGCCGACGGAGAAAGCGGGTGGTCCTACAACGATGGCAAGAAAGGGACATATGTTTTCTTCCGGCGAGGTATCGAAAGCGCGACGGACGTTCCGGAAGATGAGGAAGAAGTCGGTCAGGAAACAAATACAGCATCTGTCAGCGGATCCGCCGCATCCGGATCAGATGCGACTGATACAAAGGATATTGGAACCTCCGCCAGTAGCGGGGTGGTGGTACTGATCGGCGTAGGATGCGGAATCGTGGGTATTTTTATCGGATACTTTACCGTGACTATCCGTAAGAGAAAAGCCCGGGAAGGAGGCAGCATATGATGAGAATACATGTATGGAAACGACTTGTGGCCGGCTTTATGGTGCTGGTGATGGCGTTTATCCTGCCGTCGGTTCACGTGAACGCTGCCGAGAAGAAGGGCATGATCTACATCAAGGATTTCAAGCTCTACATCGACAAGAACAAGGAGCCGGCAGAGGCCAAGGACTGGTTTGAGAAAAACGGCTATACGATGATCGAGGGCAATTTAAACGCTGATGCCAGCGGAACCCTGAAAAGAGAAGTCGGTGTGTACCTGGGATATGCGACGACGACGGACCCGAAGGAAGCGGTAACGGATCTCGCCGTGATGAATGAACGGGGCAACTACTCGGAAGGCGAGTATAAGCGTATCCTTGAGGAACAGAAAAAGATGTATACCGACATGGTTTCGGATATGAAGACCATGCTCGAGGAATACCGCGCGAATGTGAATAACGGTGTCCCGACTGCCATCCAGGCAAGAGATCTTATGAACACTTACAAGGAGGATGACTCCGGTGAACTTTTAGGAAATCTCCTGATGACGATCCGTGATGAGGCGTTGGGAACACTTCTGATGCAGGCCAACGGTCAGGTGGTTCTGATGATCCAGGAGCGACTTGCCTCCGCTTGTGATATCGCCAAGACGAACTGGCTTGATCGTATGGTGAAGATAGGCAGCTACAAAAAGCTCAAGAATCAGGCGTTGAAAGCTTGCAACAACGACATAAACAAAGCGAATAAAACACTGGATAAAAAATACAAGGAAGTGGCCGGGATTCTTGCCGAAAACTGGGAGGATATCCGACAACATATCACCAGTATTTACGAGAAGGCTAAGGAGTGGGATATTGAAAATAAAAGCGAGGCAGAGTTAGATGCCTTTGCAAAAGATAATGCGGATAATAACGAACTCGCGAATTTCATGAATGAATACAGTATATTCAGTTCGCTTGCGCTGTATCCCTATGAAGGAGAAAGCCTGGTTCAGTTTTTCGATCAGCCTGCGGAGACGTTTCGCGGAAACGGAATCCGTAAGCTCTATCCTATGGCCGCAGCCTTAAGTGCCGGGCAGGTGAGTGCTATCGATCAGAGTGTGAGTCTTTTCACACTCATTATGGACGCGCTGAATGCCGGTGTGATGGGCGACGATCCGGCCGGTGAGACAAAAAAAATACTGGATGCAACTTCGAAAGAAGATAAAAACGAGATGAAAGAGATCAGGGAAGAGACCGAAACCGCCATACGGAAATTGGGGGAGATAGAACCCGTATCCATCTATGCCGGTGTTGACCGGACGGTCTTTGATGGTGGTGGCATAGCGGTTACCTCTACGGCCAAAAACTTCAATAATGGTGACGGATCGAGTTGGGTCGATACGCTCGTAAACAGCAAAGCCTACTGGGGTGTCACGATCGGTGTCGGTCTGGCCGGTGCCGCCTGTATGTATGGAGCTCTCGCTGCCGCACGTGCCTTTATAAAGACATTTGCCGCTACGGGTAGGGAGTATTTTACCCAGTACTATCTGGCTCCGCATGCGAAAGGTTTTTATAAAAAGAGTTGGGAAGTCGGATTTGATAAAGCACATAAATACTATACTATATCTATAAAAGAAAACGGTCAAAGAATCGGTTTGAACTATGATTATACTCAACAATTTGAGGATCAGGTGTTTGATACCCGAGAGTATATTTATAAGAAGGCTTTTACAGATAAAAGAACCGCAAAAAGGGTTGCCCAATTAAATCTATATAAAAAGATGGCGATTGGTCTCACTATAGCCGGCATTCTCTTAGCAGTGGGGGACATCGTGATGACGTCCATTACCTTGTATAATTACTACAACCGTGACCATCTGCCGATTCCTTTCTATATGGTGGATTTGTCGTATGATAAAGAAGGGCAGACATCCTTTATCAACTACAAGAGCGTACGAGATCAAAAGAATGACTTTGGAGATGTAAACGGTGGCGGCGGTAAGCAGTGGCTGGCACTCTATCAGACGCACGATGAAGACGCAGGTGCCCCGATACTGGCTCCGGAGAATGGTGAGGGTGATGAGTTTGGAGAGGATGATGCGTACCGGGTTGTCGTGCAGTATGGCAATGCGGATGAGCCACAGTACGTCGGATATGCGCCGCTCCACTTGTTTGGAAGTCCGAACACGCCACAGAATCTGACTTATGCCGACGGAGAAAGCGGTTGGTCCTATAACGATGGCAAGAAAGGGACATATGTATTCTTCCGGCATGAAGAAGGAAATGCGAAGAATGATGTGACTGATGAGGATGCTCAGGATAAGAAAGCATCCGGAGCGGAATCCGATGCGGATTCAGGCAAGGGTACGGCCGTCAGCGGCTCGGCCGCGGATATCGGTACAGCTGCCGGAACCGGGACGATCGTTCTGATTGGCGCCGCAAGTGCCGTAGCCGGTGTGGTTATCGGATGTATCCTGGGGACAATACGTCGTAGAAAGGATAAGACATCTGAGGCAGAATGATAACTCAACATGCATAAACTCAAATTAAGACAAAAGATCCGGCGTGTCACCCGATGACACGTCGGATCTTTTCTATCGGATAGCCCTTACCGGCCAGATATCGCATCTGCTTCTGCTTCTCCTCATAGGTAAGATCTGTGGCCTCTCGCCCCTTCAGACGCTTCCTAAGGAGTGCCCGGAGCGCAATCATCTCGGGATCTGCCGACTCGAAGTCCTCAGCCTCCATATCGATATCACCGTTCATAATCCCGGGCGCGGAAACGGTGCCCTCGTCCAACACATCATACGTCTCGAACGCCTCCGCGAGCACATCATCCGTGATCCCCTTCTCCTTCAGTTTTCTTCGTATCTCATTCCTGCTCTTGGACGTCTTGTGATAATCCATATAACACGTCGCATAACGAAGATCATTGATGTAACCATATCGGGAGACATAGTCAAACGCGAACTCACTCGCCTTCTCAGAGAACCCCGCTCGGAACAAACGATCCTTCAGTTCCCACGCTGTCCGATCCTTATGAAGAAGCAGCGCCATCGCCTTCTCTGTCGCCTTCTTCGATTCTTCATCCGGATAGCAGACAGACTCTGCCGCATCTTCTGCGGCAGAGTCCATCTTTGTATGTGTGCTTAGAGATAAACCTTTTCGGATATCCTTAAGTTCCATATTAACCCCCAAGCCGAGCTCTCCGTGTGAAGCATCACGCGGCGATCAGCAAGCCGTTTTACCATTATTCAGACTTTTCCTCTGCCTCTTCCGCTTCACTTTCCGCCTCATCGGTTGCCGTTGCCAGGCACTTTTTGCGTACGGCCTGCTCAACCTCCTCGAAAATCTGCGGATTCTCAAGAAGATAATTCTTCGCATTCTCACGTCCCTGACCGATACGCTCATCCTTGTAACTATACCAGGCACCGCTCTTTACGATGATATTGTTCGCTGCGGCCAGATCCAACACATCTCCCTCACGAGAGATTCCCTTACCGAACATAATATCAAACTCAGCCTCCTGGAAAGGCGGCGCCACCTTGTTCTTCACAATCTTGGCGCGAACTCGGTTACCGATCTTCTCCCCGGCCTGTGACAACGTCTCAATACGGCGAACCTCCATACGTACGGAAGCATAGAACTTGAGCGCGCGACCACCGGTCGTCGTCTCGGGATTACCGAACATCACACCGATCTTCTCACGCAACTGGTTGATAAAGATCACGGTACAATTGGACTTGTTGATCACGCTGGTCAGCTTCCTCAGCGCCTGACTCATCAGTCGTGCCTGCAATCCGACATGCGAGTCACCCATATCCCCATCGATCTCCGCCTTCGGAACAAGCGCTGCCACCGAGTCCACGATCACGATATCGACAGCACCCGAGCGCACCATCGTCTCCGTGATCTCCATCGCCTGCTCACCGCTATCCGGCTGAGATATATATAATTCATTGATATCTACACCGATATTCTTCGCGTATACCGGATCCAACGCATGCTCAGCATCGATAAATCCCGCGATACCACCGCGCTTCTGCACCTCCGCTACCATATGAAGAGCCACTGTCGTCTTACCACTCGACTCCGGTCCGTAGATCTCAACCACACGTCCCTTGGGAATACCACCGACACCGAGTGCCAGATCGAGGCTTAGCGATCCCGTCGGTGTCGCCTCCACCTGAAGATGGGTGTTATCCCCCAACTTCATGATCGATCCCTGACCATACTGCTTCTCAATCTGCGCAATCGCGGACTCCAGCGCGCGTACCTTATTCGGATCCTTCTCCGTCATCTTATCAGACATAGATACCTCCTTGTCAACTCCTGCAAATCATCTGTTCGAATTTTACACACATACACGAACACCCGTTCGTATGTTCTTATCATACACGATGATTTCTCTTCTGTCAACTGTTTTTTAAAAAAATATTGAAATCGTTCCATCGGCACCGCTTCGATACACCGATAACGCCTCGGGAACTCTTCGGATCCCGGATCACGAAGAGTGTCCCCGGATCACGGGTGCTGCTTTCACCGCCTATGCTCCGGCGGCCCCGCGCCCGACCGACGAGACGACCTGTCTCCCCGAGCACCGCGACATCGGCTCGAATATGTTGAACACATTTATCATACCATACGCATGAAACATCGTAAAGAGCCATTGGTAGACGAAAAAAAACGTGATACGTCACAAAAAACGTATCGCGTCCGCTTTAGCCTTCCGAACCGGCGTATCTTCGTTCCGGTCACGGCAAAAAACAAACGTGATACGTTTCCTCATTTTTGAAAAAAATTTTTCTTTACTTTAATACATGCATTTCGCACTTTTATCACAAGCACTCACAGGATCAAAAAATCTTCTTCAGAAATACTTCGTACCCCTTCTCTGTCTCGTAAACATCGGCCTTGCTGGTGATCTCCCAGGGCGCGTGCATGTTCAGCACCGCCACGCCGCAGTCGATGACCTCCATCCCGTATAGCGCCATGATATAGGCGATCGTACCGCCTCCGCCGACATCCACCTTTCCAAGCTCCGCTGTCTGAAACGAGACACCGGCCTCATCCAGGATCCCACGGATACGAGCCATGTACTCGGCATTGGCATCGTTACTGCCCGACTTACCTCTGGCACCGGTGAACTTGTTGAAGACCATCCCGCGTCCGAAGTAAGCGGCATTTTTCTTCTCATACGCCGAAGCATAGGTCGGATCGAACGCCGCACTGACATCGGAAGATAGCATCCGTGAATTCTGCAGGCAGCGCTTCAGCAGGCGATCGTCGTAAGTCCCCGTGCATCCGATGAGTTCCGCCACCGTGTTCTCAAAGAACTGAGAACGCATGCCGGTCGCTCCCACACTACCGATCTCTTCCTTGTCGACAAGCAGGCAGCAGGTCGTATAGGTCGGATTCTCCACAGCAAGCATCGCCTTCAGCGAGGTGAACGCGCATACCTTGTCGTCCTGGCCGTAAGCCATGATCATACTGCGGTCGATCCCCGACTCTCTGGCCGTCCCTGCCGGAACCACCTCAAGCTCAGCCGACAAGAAATCCTCTTCCTCAACATCGTACTTCTGTTTCAGGATCGCGAGGATATTTTTCTTGACCGCGTCCTTTTCCTTATCATCCTTTTCCTTATCGCCTTTTTCGTTTACCACCAAAGGTCTCGAGCCGATGAGGATATCCAGCGCCTCACCCTCGATCCCCTTGCTCGCTTTCTTATCCATGTTTTCCTGGGACAGATGGATCAAAAGATCCGTCACACAGAAGATCGGATCGTCCTTATCCTCACCGATGCAGACCTTCGTCACCGTACCGTCCTTTTTGGCAAATACACCGTGGATCGCGAGCGGTGTCGTCACCCACTGATACTTTTTGATTCCACCGTAATAATGCGTATCGAGATACGCCAGATCGGTATCCTCATACAAGGGGTTTTGCTTGACATCCATACGCGGGCTGTCGATGTGCGCACCGAGTATGGCCATGCCCTTTTCCAATGGTTTTTTACCGATATTAAAAAGCACCACGGCTTTGTTCATATTAACAGCAAAAATCTTGTCTCCCGCCTGTACTTTTTTCTTCTTTTTAATCACATCCTTCAGATCGACATAACCGGCTTCCTTAGCGGCTTTCACGGCATAGGACGCGCACTCTCTTTCGGTCTTGTTTTCGGATAAAAACTTCAGGTATTCTTTGTTCAGTTTTTCAAGCTTTGTAAGCTCTGATTTTTTGTATTTTTTCCATGCGTTTTCACGTTCCATAATGAAGTCCTTTCATTCATCAAATTCGACTACAACATAAAATCCTTTTTCATTCTCGCGGATCTCTTTCACGATCCCTTCCCTGCTCTTCAACCGCTCACGCAGTGTATAATTTCCCGACATGGCCACCGCCGGCACGATTGTATAATAATAGGAGCTCGGAAGAACACCCTCCGTGATCTCCACGTGGTCTCCATCCTTAACCAGGCCCGGCCGCTCCATCTTAAATTCCATCTCGCGCATCACGGCCTCCTATCGATTACTTCATACTTTTTGCGAAGTCGCAGTTCCGACAGGATACGCTCATAGTTGTCCGCTTTCTCATCCAGGGCAATATCCATGCTGACAGCAATATTGGTCAGAATATGATCACTGGCGCCCTTCATATCCTCAAAGATCCGAATCCGGTCCACGTAGGTACGCGCATCCAAAAAGTCCATCATCTTCTTTTCCATGGGCGTCAGTTCCTGTATGGGGGCTTCCGAATCCTCTTCCCCGTCGGATACCGGTTCCACATCCACGATCGGACCATCCATACCGATGGGGCCGCCCATACCGATCGGACCACCCATCTCGATCGGATCCTTCGAGCCGGCCTTCTCGACCTTTTCCTTCTTCCGCAGACGTCTGGCCGCCTTCTTATCCGGCAGGTCAGCATGCTTCTCGATCTGCTCACGATGCTTCTCCGGAAGTTCCTCGAAAGCTCTGGTATAGGCGGAGAAAAATGCACTCTTCTCCATCACATAATACTCATAGGGTGCGGTCAGTTCCTGATAGCAGACTACATCCTGATAGTTCGGCTTGGTCTGCGCCTGCGCGATCAGTTGCACCGGCTCACCCGTTTTTTTGTGATATAACACGCGTTTGTTCATCGGTCCCTCCTTTACTGCCATAAAGCGCCGGATACCGGACGCCTTACTGCTGCTCCTTCTCTGCCAATGAATGATTGACGTAATGGCATACATCGTCCACGTCCAGGCCATGTACCACACATGCTTCCGCAAGTGTCTCTACGGCTGCCGAGGGACAGCTCACACAACCCATCCCGCACTCCAGCAGCGCGATAAAAGCGTCCGGATGCGCCTGCAACAGATCATTGATCTTGACATCCGGGGTCGCGTATTCTTTGACGTCCTGTGTATCTTCCAAAGTGAAGTCCTCCTTTCCACTTTCACACCTTTCAACATTCGATTATACACCCAGTCGGCTTATTTTTCAAGAGCCAGACGGCGTAAAAATACCCCGTCATAAAAAAAGCAATCGCCCGATCCACGGACGATTGCTCTTATCAACCTTATTCTATTTTCAATCTTCCAATCCCTTCTTCTTGCGATAGGTCCGAATCAGAAGCGTCAACGCTACTCCGAAGAAAAACGCAACCACGCCGGTGATCACATAGCCACCGACCGATGCGTCCAGCATCGAAGCTCCGGCAAAACCGGTGTCTGCCGCCGTACTGCCAACAAAGGAATCGGACGCGCCCCCGATCAGCACAACCATTGCTATCACACAAAGGCCAAGGACACCGGTAATGGCTCCTTCGACTCTCATTCTTCTCTGCAGTCTTTGGTGATGCAGCTCCCCGGCACGCGCATGAATCCGGGCAATTGTCTCTTCTGTTGTGCTCATGGGCCGTCCCTCCTTTCCTTCCTGACAGACACCGTTTGTCTCGGAATGATAAATCTATACGGGTTCCCTACCCCGTTTTATCTCCTCTACTTACTATGGTACAATAAGCGAGAAAAGTACTCACATTTTTTTAAAAAATTTCGATTATTCTTAAACACTCTTTTCTGCCGGGTTTCCCCTTCTTTTGGAAATCGTTCGTCCGACCACTACCACCAGGATCACGATCAGAAGCGAAATCGAGTATCCGACCACAGCCGGAGCTCCGGTCTGGGATACCAGAAGATTGAATACGGCATGGTAGGTAATCGACACGGTCAACAGGCCCACCGTTCCGACGACGCGAAGCCAGCTTCTGTCCCACAGATAGACAATTCCGAAAGAAATGATCGCGCCACATACAACATGCATCGTCCCCGTTCCGAAACCGCGGATCAGAATACGTAAGAAATGCTCCGAACCGCTCCCGGTCAGGTAACATACATTTTCAAATGTCGCGAACCCGATCGATACCATCAGTGCATTCTCGATGATCTCCTCCCTCGGCGGCTCGAATACGATCAGGTAAAACAGCACCGGAACAAACTTCATCACTTCCTCAACAATAGGTGCCACCTCAGTAACACTCGTCACCGGATTCGCCAGTATAACGTTTACCAGATAGGTAGATGCATAGGAGGAAAGAATACATGCCGTCATACCGCCGAGCAAAAACAGGGTATGACTCCTCCTGCTACCCCTCAGACAGAGAACGGCTACGAGTAACGGTGCCGCAAGACAAACATATATATTCTCGATATAGTTCATCGTTTTATCCTCCTTTATCTCTGTCTGCTTTCAACCGACACCCGGTCAAGCCTCATCACCCGGTACGGCCAATGCCTTTTTGATCGCCGGTACCATACATACCGTGCTGATCATGAACAAAACATCCACCCAAAAATACGGATTCATTAGCGTATCACCAATCCAGAAGGACGACGTGAACCAGAACGCGTACTCGAGACCGAGCAGGGCCAGGCTGAAGAAAAACAACGGACGTTTATCCGGCACGTAGGATAACCGCCTTCGTTCTCCACCCTCTTCTCTCTTTTCCCGTCTCCATTCTTTTGCTTTCTGTCTCTCCATCTCCAGTCCGCCGCCGGCCAGCCACATCGCGCTCGTCATGACAACAACACCTACGATGTTACCGAATAGATCGCCTTTTTCTATTACGAAAAATACCCCCGACGAAATCGTAAACAACGGAATGAGAAGCTGCGCCCATGTCACCATGCGGATCGATTCCCTCTCGGAGATATAGATCAGCAAAATGCTGAGGAAAAGGTACGCGGTATACCAGGACAGATCGGACACATAGAACCACGGTGTTTCATCATAAAACGCCAGATAGAGCGTACTGAAGAGATCGCCCATGAAATATTCGCCCGTAAAAAGAGCATACAGGATCCAAACACGACGGGCAAAATCCCGACTGTGATACGCGTGATACAAAGCGATCAGCGTACAGATCGCCAATACCACCATATGAATCAGACTATCGATCAATTCGATCATCGCTCTACCATTCCTTTGAATTACAGATTCGGATCAAAGATGCCTTCCTTTTTCAACTCCTCACGGAGTTTCTGCTTGCCGCGTGTGATCAGGTTGTTGATCTTCTTGGGAACCACCTTCATAACACGCGCCGCCTGCATATGACTCAGCCCATCGATATAAACAAGATACAAAGCTTCTTTCATCGCCGGATCGATCCGTTCCATGCAACGATGCAGTATTTCCATCACATCCCCGGTAACGGCCTCTCTCTCCACCGAGCCCACCGCAATCGGTTCGATATCCAGCCCTTCCAAGCTGAACTCATGCTTTCTGTGGGACCTTGTCTTAAGTCGGATGGCATAGCGCCTTCCCGCCTGAAAAAGGTACGCCTTGAAGTTTCCACTGCTGATCTGCGGTTTCTTCTCCATGATATAGGCAAATGCCTCGATCATCATATCCTCGGCATCCGGAACGCTCCCGAGAATCACGTTCAGATAAGCGGTCAATCCGTCCTTGTAGCGAAGGATCAACTCATCATAGGCAGACGTGTCGTCGTTTTTATAGCGCTCATATAATTCATCGTCGCTTACCGTATTTGCGTCCATCCGACTTCGTCCTTTACTTCGTTATCCACTCAACAAAACAAACAGCTCCCACATCACTGCGGGAGCTGTCATTATCTCAAGTTATCACAGTACACGTCTCGCGGTAATCGGTGTACGATAATCAATCGGGCTGGTCTTGATACCGGTACGGGCGTTACTTGCGTGAACTACGCGTCCGCCTCCGATACAGAGTGCCACGTGCGATACATGACCGCCGCTTCCATAGAAGATAAGGTCACCGGCCTCTGCGTTCTTCCAGCTGATCCTCCTACCAACCGTTGACTGAGAACTGGATGTTCTCGGCAGGTTGATTCCAAAGTGCTTGAATACCGACATGGTAAATCCGGAGCAGTCTGTTCCGTGTGTCAGTGACGTTCCGCCATATACATACGGGTTACCTACGAACTGAAGTCCGTATGCTGCGATCGCTGCACCGTCGCCACTGGCTACGGAGCCACCGCCGCCACCGCCGCCGTCGCCACCGCCGCCGGCACCGGAATCATTGTCGGAATGGCCACCGCCACTACCGCCGGAGTGACTGCCACCGCCGCCACCGCCACCGGAGTTTCCTCCGCCGCTATGGCCGCCGCCGTTTCCTCCACCGGACTGGTTGCTGCCGCCTCCGCCGCCATTGCCGCCACCGTTTCCGTGACCGCCACCGTTGGAAGCGTTTCCGCCATTACCATTGCCTCCGCCGCCGTTTCCTCCACCGTTGTTCGGTGTGCTTTCCTCGGCTGCACGGGCAGCTTCTCTACGACGCTGCTCTTCCAGTTCTTCTTCGATCGATACCGCCTTCTTAAACTGGACGGTGATCTTGATATAATCCTTTGAAACATATCCGATACAGTCATCATCGACGTTGATCTTGGCCCAGTCGGTGAGTTCCTTCACTACCGGATAACTCTCCCCCTCGGAAATCAATGTGACGACCGTGGAGTTTTCATTGCTGTCATCACGAACTCTCAATGTCTCCGTGGTGACTGTCGCCCACTTGGTACCGAACTCATCGATGAGTTTCTCGGCACTGTATCCGATTGCCAGATAATCCTTGCGGATATATCCTTCTACGGATCCGGACTTGATGAACGCCCAATCGCCCTCATGGCGAACGATGGTTGCCGCGCTTCCGCGATAAAGCTTTCCTACAACCTTCGCGTCTGTATTTGGTTTCTTACGTATATTTACATAATCTGCCGCAATGGAGATTCCGACGTTCTCATATTCAGAGGCTGACTTAACCTCTCCATCCGTCGTCTGCTCCTCTACCAGCGCATCTCCCGTAACCGATGTTCCGCTGGCTGCGTTCCCGCCCAGCATATCGGCAAATGCTACGATCGCTTCCGGATCACTGCCGACACCGGACTGAAGAGAACAAAACATATCCAAAGTTTGTGACATACCGGCCAGCTCCATCTCCGAGCCCATCGTCGTCGATCGTGAAGTCACAACCGATGCCAGCAGTCCTAAAGACATGATGCAGCCGGCACCCAGCACGGCCTTGATCAGTCTACTCCTGTTCATAAATAACCTCCTGTTTTCCGTCACTTCTACCATATCCCTCACGGATTTGTTACAAATTTATTAACAAAATACGGTTTTAGTATACCAATTCTTTCTACACTTGTCAACATATTTTTTAAAAAAATACGAAAAAGCGTGGATTTTTAGATATTTTTGTGTTATGATGGGTTCGTATTCTAAAAAATGACAGCATGTTCGCTATAAAAAACGAGAAAAAAAGGAGGACAACCATGTACACAACACATGACAGAGTATCCTACAGCCGCATAGATGTCAACCGTAAGATAGGAGTAGAATCCATTATCAACGCCATGCAGGACTGCGCTCTCTTCCACAGTGAGGATATCGGAAGGGGTGCTGCCACGCTTGCGAAGGTCAACCGCGCATGGCTTGTCAGCGCCTGGCATGTCGTATTCGTCCGTCGGCCGGACATGGGTGAGTACTTCGACGTTCACACCTGGGCCTACAAGTTTACCGGGATCTTCGGATGCCGTAACTTCCTTATGGAAACACCGGAGCATGAGACACTGGCCTACGCTGACTCCAGGTGGTTCTACTTTGATTCTGCCACCGGCAAACCCACCAAGATCGACAAAGAAGAGATCGAGGGATACGGTACGGAGGAACCATATGATATGGATTATTCCTCACGCAAGGTAACGATGCCGGAAGGCCTTAAAAAAGTCGACGAGATCTACGTCAACGCGTCGCTCCTTGATTCCAATAAGCATATGAACAACGGCCAGTACGTGCGAAAGGCCGTTGCCTATCTCCCGATCGACTTTGAGCCCGCTGAGTTTCGTGCCGAGTACCGGAACGCCGCTCATTATGAAGATACGATGCAGGTCTGCACCGGCATGTCCGACGGCAGACTCTATGTGGCCTTCACCGACGACAGGATGGAGCCGTACTTCATCAGTGAATTCACACCCGTGTAAAGAAAAATGCACTCACATTGATATTTTTTATTCACTTTGCAAAAAATCGCTATTTTTTAAAAAAAGTGCTTTTCTTTTTCATGAATGTGTGGTAGAATAATGTCAAACGATACAAGGAGGTGTCGCTTATGGAAATCTCGGATGGACTGAATATCGCCAGATATGCTGCGATATCAGCACAGAACAGCACCATGGAGGGTGTAGGGATTGCGATGATGAAGAACGCGCTTGATATGCAGGAGCAGATGGGTGCGGAGATAACTCAGATGATGGAGCAATCTGTCAACCCAAACCTGGGTGCTAACATTGATTTTCGAGTTTAATTACTTTCTTTCTCCTTTCTTTATGGATAGTGTGTAAGAGGCCTGATAACTACCGACGGGTAGCGATCAGGCCTCTTGCCACGTTATGGATCTGTTCGTTACAGTCCCTACACATCACGGCTCCCCCCTGTCACAGGGCTCATCCGCAGACTTCTCTCACTTGGCGATGATCGCCTCGATCTCGATCAGCACACCTTTCGGAAGTCCTGCCACCTCCACACAGGAACGCGCCGGGAAGGATTTCGTAAAGTATTTCTCGTAAATCTCGTTGACGGTACTGAAATCATCCATGTTCTTGATAAAGACCGTGGTCTTCACAACATCTTCCGGTTCACAGCCTGCTGCACGCACCAGCTCGATCAGGTTTCCGATTGCCTGATCCGCCTGATCGCGGATTCCACCGATCGCCAGTTCACCGGTCACAGGGTTGATCGGGATCACGCCCGATGTAAATATCAGGTTATCGGTCTCGACGGCCTGAGAGTATGGGCCGATCGCCTGCGGTGCCTTGTCGGTTGAAATAATCTTTTTCATCTGCTACCTCCTTATGGGTTTGATTGAAGTGTTGTTATTCTCATGCTCTTTCCGGTTACGAATCCGCTGATCCGCATCCGGTTTTTTATTCTCATTCAGCATAAGAAAAGTATAGCATTTTTTTTCCGTTTCGTCTATAATAAAGAATAGAAACTGTGATATACGGCTTTTGCCGTAACTGAAAAGAGCCTCACGCTCTCTTGTGAGACTCGGAACTTGGAGAAAACATGACATCTGATTACCTGTCCGACCATATCGGAACGATGCAGACTCTTGTCGTTACCCGCATGACTGACCATGGCGCATATCTTGCCTTTCCGTCACCGGTGGAGGGCGATGAAGTATTACTTCCGACGAACCAGTTGACAAATGATATACAAAAAGATTCCCATGTGCCGGTATTCTTATATAAGGATTCGGAAGACCGGCTGATCGCCACCCGCGAGACACCGAAGCTTGTCCTCGGCGAGGTCGCGCTGCTTCGTGTGGCCGACGTCACGAATATCGGCGCCTTTCTGGATTGGGGCCTGAAAAAGGATCTCTTCCTTCCCTTCAAGGAACAGACCAGACGCGTCCGTCCCGGCGACGAAGTGCTCGCCTCTCTCTACATTGACAAGAGCGAGCGTCTCTGCGCGACGATGCATGTCTACGATTATCTGCGAACCGACAGTTCCTACGAAAAGCACGACCACGTCCACGGACGGATCTATGAGATCACGGATTCATTCGGTGCTTTCGTCGCGGTCGAGGACTGCTTTTCAGCGCTGATTCCGAAAAATGAGATGAACCGCGTCCTGTCAGTCGGCGAACAGATCGACGCCAGGATCAAGGAGGTTCGTCCCGACGGTAAGCTCACTCTGTCACTGCAGGAGAAGGTCAAGGTTCAGATGAAGGACGATGCCGACCGGATCTATGAACGGCTCTGTGAAGCGGGAGGAACTCTCCCCTTCCACGACAAGACCGCACCGGAGATCATCAAACGGGAATTTGGCATCAGCAAGGCCGCGTTCAAGCGGGCACTCGGGCGACTGAAAAAGACGGGGAAGATTGATATTTTCCCCGATCATATCAAAAAAACAGAGTGAGAGCAATCGGATATGTATCTTGATTGAGTCTCTTGATTTAGTATCCTACCGGCAGATTAAAATACGTCGGCTTAATATACACCTTACCCTGATCGTATACCTCGCTCTTTTTCAACTTGCCGTTCAACTTATAATAATAGTAGACTCTCACATAATACGTCCTGTCACTATGGACGTATTTTTTACCGTACTGACTGACTTTGACGGTCCCTGTCTTCGAGCCGACTTTCTTCGCCAGCTTGAACCCCTTATTCTTTTTCTTGGATATATAGATCGCTTTTTTCTTCGCGTTCTTTACCTTCAGTCCGGATACGGTGATCGCGTCTTTGTAACCGGAGAGCTTCAGTTTTTTCGATGAAGCGTACACATAGGGATCCGACCAACTTCCGTACTTCTTCACGCCGCCCACGTTCACATAGCCGCGAACCTTGACATGAACGACACGTCCCCGATAGGAAGGCTTCAAGCTGACCGCCAGTGCCGCGCTTCCGGACACGGCCGACCCGTTCACATTCTTCGTCGTAAATTTCTTCCCCTTCGCGCCTTCTACGCGAACCTGATACCCTTCCGAGTACCCATCCGAATCGATCCGAAGATCCACCCGGTTCGAGCTTCGATACCAGTACGACAGCTTCGGTTTTTGCTGCTTACCGGGCAGCGTCTTCACATCGTCAAGTCTGGCGCCCGGATCATCCTCCGACAGCTTATCCCCCTTCTCGTCGCATTCATAGACTCGGAAGGAAGCGGTTGTCGCGGAAGCAAACCGAATTGCCACCGTAAACTGTCCAGCCATTTCTTCCGTAGCCGCGATCACCTGAAGACGTTCCTCCCTCTCGGGATCTCCCGGGATCACCTGGTACACGGCATAATAATCCGCCGAGCCCTTCCACGAGATCATCACATAATGCGCGACCTCGCCTCCGTTCAGGCTGCCATACACGGCATCAACCTGCTTCAGCTCCTGCACCACGGTCGAGGCTCTACTCATCATCTCCGGCGGTACCACACCACCGATCGTCCACGCGAGTGCAAGGATTGCCAGCACGCTGACTGTTCTCCTACACTTCATTTTTCACCTCATGCCGAGTGAAAAAATGCTCTGTCCGTTTTTTCACTCTCATCTTTTTTCTCATCAGGACTTCTCACAGGCAAACACATGGATTGCCATCGGAGCGAGACGGATCTCAATCGAGTTCGCTCTTCCGTCCTGCTTCATGCGCTTCGACACTCTCGCACGCGGATTGCCGAATCCGAATCCACCGAACTTCTCGTCATCACTGTTGAATATCTCTTTATACTTTCCGGCAAACGGAACACCAAGCCGGAACTTATCATACGGTACCGGCGTAAAGTTACATACAACCATCAGGACTTCTTCCTTGGTGCGGCGTAAAAACGCGATCGACGAACGATCCGCGTCAAGCGCGCTGATCCACTCAAAACCGGACGGCTTGTTGTCATCCATGTACAGTGCCGGATGCGCCTTGTAGAACTCATTGATGACACTGACATAATT
This sequence comes from Eubacterium sp., assembly GCA_016280325.1. Lineage (GTDB taxonomy): Bacteria > Bacillota > Clostridia > Lachnospirales > Lachnospiraceae > Eubacterium_F. The sequence continues at coordinate 17,130 of JAEEGM010000125.1, forward strand.
CCTCAGCTTCTCATGCTCCTCACGCTCATCCGTAACCTTCCATCCCATCGGAAGCACACCGGTCTTGTAGTCGATATTTTTCTCACGATGATGATAGAGCGGTTCACCCAGATACCAGGGATCCAGTTCACCGGTCTCAGTGCCGGCAAAGTTCAGCACTCGTCCCGGATGCGCCAGCTGGAATCCATAACTGAGCCTCAGTGACGCGAATTTCTGATGACGCATACCCGCCATCTTGTGGAACATCGTGCCGGCATTTCCGGCCACGTCGTCACAGCCGATTCCCAGGATGTACTCTTCAGCATACTGATAGGCCATACTGAGTGTCAACGTGTCATGACGGCCACGTCTGAACAGCGGATCCGTCTGCATATAATCGAGGAAGTCATGCTTCCATCCCTCGTTCCATACAAGGTCAAAGCCGATTCCGTTGTCGTCAGTCTTATCCGTAAGTCCCGGATAGATCACCGAATCATGTCCGATGGTAAACGCTCCCGGAACCTGGTCGTGGATGGTGTTATTCAGCGTACGCAGGAATTCCAAACCTTCCAGATTCTCGTTTCCGCCAAAAATATTCGGTACCCAGTCATCGCCGGAACGTCCGTAATCACAGTACAGCATCGGACCGAGGCCGTTGATCTGAAGTCCGTCAATATGGAATTCCTTCAGCAGATACATCGCGCTTCCGATCAGGAAGTTCACAACCTCGCTGCGTCCGTAATTGTAGATCTTGGAACCGATGAAAGGATGGATACCCTGTCTCGGATCCAGATGCTCATACAGGCAGGTTCCGTCAAACTCAACCAGCCCCTGCTTATCACACGGGAAGTAAGACGGTGTCCAGTCAAGGATCACACCGATCCCCCTCTTGTGGAACTGATCCACAAAATACTTGAAGCCATCCGGCTTTCCGTAACGGGATGTCGGCGCATAGTAACCTGTCGTCAGATACCCTAACGACTGATCCAGCGGATGCTCCAGGATTGGAAGAATATTCACATGGGTATAGCCCATTTTTTCACAGTATTGCGATACGTCGTCCGCGATGGTCTTGTAATCGTGGAACTGCAACTGGCAGGTCTTCTTCGAGACCGGATCCGGCAGTACAAAGCCGGCCAGACTGAAAGAATACACCAGCATCGCGTCGGACTTCGGCTTATACTTCACGCGATCCTTCATCCACGCATCGTCGCCCCATGAATAATTATCGCCGTCATATACTACAGCCGAGAACTCCGGCCGCAGGTCAAAATACCGTCCCATCGGATCGGTCTTGTAGATATCCTTGCCTACCGAATTCAGGATCCGGAACTGATATTTTTCTCCGTCCTCAAGTCCCGGAATAAAGAGCTCATAGATTCCCGCATCGGGAAGCAGCGTCATCGGATTGGCCGTCTTGTCCCACTCATTGAAAGGTCCCACCACGGAAACCGCGCGGGCATTCGGTGCCCACACCGCAAAGTGCGTCCCCTTCACCCCGTCGATCTCACAAACATGAGCCCCAAGAATCTTCGTGATATCCTCATGGATTCCGTTGACAAAGCGGTTACGATCCATCGCGTCGATCTGCGATTCAACCGTGTACGGATCCATCAGTTCCTTCGTCTCCTTCCCCTTCGTTACGAGAAGGTGATACTTCGGAAACTGGTCCGGCGTCATCGCTGCTCTGTCCGCCTTCTTGCGCGGGAGCTTCTTCGCCGGAACGATAGCGGCAAAGTATCCGCTTCGGGACATTTTTTTCATCGGATAGCTTCGGCCGGTCTCCATAACCTTAACCTTGATTTCCGTCGCCTTCGGGAAAAATACCCCGATAAACATATGCGTCGCATCGACCGCACGTGGACCCAGCACTTCCTCCGGATTGCTGCACTCCGCATACTCAAGAGCCTCCAGTTCGGGCCATTGGATCAGATCTTCCACCTTGATTGCCATAGTGTCACTCCTTTCAGTCCTCATACCACATCCGGATCGGTGTTCCGGTCTCATCATACTCCAACTTTCTCTTTGGCTGGTATTTCTTCAGCACATGTTCCATCGGGTAGGTCGATACGAATCCGACCAGCCCCGGCAATAGAACGATGGCAAAAACGATCGTCGGTGTTCCCCACTGTACATACGCCAGCATGCAAGCGAGCACCACCATCACCAGCTGGACAACGCCGTGCAGGATATGGCGGAACGTACAGAACAGTCCGAAACGAATCGTTACCAAAAACTTGTTGTCAAAACGTGAGATGATCGGGAACACATTCAGCGTAAGGATTCCCAGCACGATCATCATCGTCAGGTAGACTGCCGCGAGCACGCCGCCGATTCCGTCCTTCGTCGAGCTGTTCAGACCGAGGTAGTTGATGTTCCACCACAGCAGCCAGTAGATCAGGACGATGATCACCCAGTAGATCGTCGACTGCTTGAAGTTCATCTTGAAACTCCGCCAGAACTCTCGAAATACATACCCCTCACCGTGACGTATCACCTTCGCGCATACATAGTACAGGGAAGTGATCGCGTCTCCGATGGTGATGATCGGTATGCAAAACAGGAGAAATACCAATGATACATACATCATATCAAAGATTCTCGACAGCATTATCATCACAGGGTTGTCGGTTGAAAAAAAGCGGCTAAAACGACTCATGTTTCCAGTGTTCCTCTCTAAATATTACGCGTCTATATTGTGAATAAAAATTCCGCTTCGAAGCTTCGGCTCGAACCATGTCGACTTCGGCGGCATCAGAAGCCCGGCGTCCGCTACGTCAAAAAGTTCCTCGATCGAAGTCGGATACATCGAGAACGATACCTTCATATCCTCGTTCGCTCTTCTCTCCAGTTCGCCGAGTCCGCGGATACCTCCGATAAAGTCAATCCGCTTATCGGTTCTCGGATCGCCGATGCCGAGCACCGGTCCCAGCAGGTAATCCTGAAGGATCGATACATCCAGCGCTCCGACAGCGTCCTTGCCCTTATATAACTCTTCCTTCGCCGTCAGACGGTACCACTGTCCCTCGATATACATACCGAAGGTTCCTTTTTTCTCGGGACTGATCGGCGCGTCCGCCAGTTCAACGGCAAAGTTTTCACGGATCGCAGCAAAAAAGCTCTCCTTGCTGAGTCCATTCAGATCCTTCACCGTACGGTTGTAATCCATGATCTTCAACTGATTCTCCGGGAAGAGCACCGACAGGAAATAATCGGATTCGATACGCGAACCCTCCGCTGCCAGCAGCGTTTCCTCGTCGCCCATTTTGATCGTTGCCGCTTCCTCCCTGCGCTTAAGACCTACCTTTACGGCAGAGGCTGCGCGGTGATGTCCGTCGGCAATGTAGATCGCGTCGATCGCGGTAAAGGCCTTGCTGATCTTGTCCACATCCTCCGGATCACTGATCTTCCACACACGGTGTGTGATCCCATCCGGTGATGTAAAGTCGTACAGTGCTGTCTGCTTTCTGGCCTTCATCACAACACTGTCGATCGTTGTATCTTCACGATAAGCAAGGAAGATCGGCCCTGTCTGTGCCCCCAGCGTATCCACGTGGGTAATACGGTCAATCTCCTTGTCTTCTCGGGTATTTTCGTGTTTTTTGATGACACCGTTCACATAATCATCGATCGATGCCACGGCTACCAGACCGATCTGCGACCGGCCGTCCATGACAAGCTCATACACATAGTACGCGCTGTCTTCATCCTGAATATAGGTACCGTCATCAAGTCTTGCCTGATACAGTTCCTTCGCATGGGCGTACACTTTCGGATCGTATGTGTCCACCTCATCCGGGAGTGATGTCTCCGCTCTGTCGATCGCTAAAAATGACAGCGGCTCCCTCTCAACTTCCACCTTGGCTTCCGCCCGGTTGTATACGTCATACGGCAGTGCTGCCACGCGGGAAACGATGTCCCCGCGCGGTCTCACACTGTTAAATGGTCTAATGTCAGCCATGTCTTTCTACTCCTCTCCCACTTCGTTCTGCCTTATGTATAAATGTCTCTTTCTCACACAAATCAGTATGTGTAAGCACGTTTGAAAATCTTGTATTTAGCGTTTTGAATATCACTATACAGAGTTACATTTGTCGTTGTTGACTCCTTCGACTTCAGGTAGAAAGAGCACGAACGGATATAGATAATCTCGCCGTTATCATTGTAAAACACGACATCTGCTTCTCCATTTACGGTTTTCTTCGTCTTGTTCTTCATCTTAACCTGAATGGTTGATCCACTCTTGGATGTGGTAACCTTAACCTTCTTGGAATAGTTATAATACTTTCTGTCACTATACCGTGTTCCTTTGACTTTTCCGATGAGTTTGATATTACCTACCGGGTTTCCGTAGTAGGTGATCATCTTGTATATCTTTGCTCCCGGAACCAAGTCACTAACTGAATGCTCCTTGGTCTCAAGTTCTGAGCCGGCCTGATCATACAGTCTGAGTTTATAAGTAGCAGTCGGAATATATACGCCGGACTTATTGACAATCTCAAGCGCGATATTCGATGTTGTATTCACACTACCGGTAGTGTAATTAACGGAATGAAGTTTGATCTGAAGTTTAAGTGCTTTAACAGTAAACTTATAGCGATATACCGTTCCTCCGGTCATGCGAACCGTTACTGTGGCTTTTCCTGCCTTTTTGGCAGTACAAGTAGCCTTCAATGAACTGTTCTTCTTGACAGCCATCACCGACTTCTTGGAACTCTTGACCGATGTGATTTTTCCGAGAAATGCGGAAACCACATACTTCTCACCTTTCAACAGTGTAACACTTTTCGTAGTGGTCCTCGCTGAAGCATCCGGAGCCTTTGCACCGAAAATGCCAGCTACAAGAGCCATTACCAGAACCATTGTTCCCATGAGTCTTCTTACTTTCATTTCGTTTCCTTCCTTTCTGCGTTCTACGCATGTGTCATAATAGCACGAAATCTCGTACCTTGACTGAAAAAATGTGATAAGCGGGTATCGAAGCCGACACCCGCTTACTATTATACCTTAATTTGTGGCAAAAATCAATCAAAGATTTCAGTTATTCTCCTGCTTTTGCCGTAATAATCCATGGCGCAGGCTGGTTTTCGAACACATTTTTCGAAGTCAGCTTCGAAACCTGGATCTGAATGACTGTCACATCCGTGATTCCGAACTTCGCGAGGATGTCATTCATCGACGCCGCTACACGGAAGTCAAGCGTATAGATCACGAATTCCATCTTCGGATTCAGCTTCAGGAGATATTCGATCTCCTGCTCCATGCTGGCCGATGCCACGAGCATCGTCGTATCCGGTATTGGAAGGTCACGCATCGTGTCGCCTCCGACGTGATCGATGATGGTCACGTTGGTCAGGCCGAACTGATTGACATTCTCCTCGATGGTCTCTCTGTCGCGCTCCTTGTACTCAACCGCTACCACTTCACCGTCTCCCAGCATGGCAGCTGTCTCAATGGCAATCGACGCAGCCGAGATCGTGCAGAAATTTTTATGCTCGTCAATCTGCATCTTGGAAAGGATGACCGCACGGATCTCCGATCCCACGTACTTGACCGATCCGGAATAAAACTTCTTGTTATCCATACCGAACTTGATGGTAGACCGCGCGTTCGGATTCAGTACGATCATACCTGCAGAAGCATTGATGCCGCGGTCGATCATCTCGGAAACCTTGTTGCGTTTCACCTCGCCCTCAGGCTCGCTTCCCTCATTATAGATAACTTCGCAATCCCCAAGCCCGACATTCCACATTCTGTAAAAAATGTCCATATCCCCGGCCTCAGTAAAGACAAGAACACATCGGTGCGCCTCGACCGTCGGGATCAGATTCTTATTTTTTCTCGTAATATCAAGGATCTTGACATGCTCAAGATCGATCTCAGTATTCGCGGAAAAGTATTGGAGCCACGATATAATGTTGGCATTCGTAAAAAGATTCTCAGCCATATTATCATCCTTTCTATGTTGGCATTATTGTACTATGTAACTTCTCTCAGCCGCAGCGAATTGTTTTGATCTGTCACCGCGGGGGATGTGTCCGAACGCCGGTGCGTAGCCGAGGTCTTTTCGAGGCATGCACCGCTGCGTTCGGAAAAAAGCGCAAGCGGGCCCCCGCGGACAGATAAAACAATCGCTGTGGCGACACTTTACTCACACTTATCGAGCAGTTCTTCCCATTTTTTATCGACATACTCCTGCGCCGCCTCAATGGTCCACTCATTCCCCGGCTTGAAGCAATGTGCGAACCGTCCCTGGCGCTTCATGAACTCTTCCACCGGAAGCTTTTTCTTCGGCTCATAGGTCAGATGATACTCACCCTCGACCACCTCGTAAAGCGGCCATACACAGGTATCGATTGCCAACTGACAGAGATCCCGGAGATCCTCCGCCGGATACTGCCATCCACGCGGACACGGTGTCAGGACATTGACAAAGGTCGGACCCTCCGTGTAGATCGCGCGATGTGCTTTTTCATGGAAATCCTTCATCGTTCCGAAGAGCGTCGTCTGTGCTACATACGGTGATCCGTGTGCTACCATGATCTGTGTCAGATCCTTCTGATTCTGCTTCTTTCCGACACTCTCCACACCGGCCGGTGTTGTCGTCGCCGAAGCGAATCGCGGTGTTGCTGAGGAACGCTGGGTTCCCGTATTCATATACGCATTATTATCATAGCAAAAATAGGTATAGTCGTGACCGCGCTCGAAGGCTCCTGACAACGACTGAAACCCGATATCGTAGGTACCGCCGTCACCACCGATCGCGAGGATCTTGAAATTTTTATCCTTCCCGATGATCCCCTTTTTCTTTTTGAAGTTGTAAGCCGCCTCGACACCCGCTGCCGTCGCTGACGCATTCTCAAACGCGGTGTGGATATAGCTGTCCGACCACGCCGTGTACGGATACTGGAAGGATGATACCTCAAGGCATCCCGTCGCGTTGCAGATGACCGCCTGATCCTCGGCATTCACCGCGCGCATCATCGCGCGACATACGATACCGGCGCCGCATCCGGCACACAGTCTGTGTCCGGGATGAAATCTCTCTTCTTTTGCCATTTCGGCTTTCAGATTGTAAGCCATTTTATTCCTCCAATCACTTCTCTTCTTTCTCTCGCTGACCCATATGGATGTAAACCGGACCGACTTCACCGGTCGAAACGATCTTACCGAGTCTTTCATATACGGACTTCGCCTGCTTCACGGTAAAGTCACGACCGCCGAGGCCATAGACGATATCGATCATCTTCGGATGATCTGCCACATTGATCAGCGCGCCGCTGACTTCTGCAAAGAGCGGTCCGCCGTGAGCCGAGAAGCCTTCGCTCTTGTCCATCACAGCTACGGCCTTGCATCCCTTCAGTGCTTCCGCGATCTCCTCAGCCGGGAACGGACGGAATACACGAAGCTTGATCAGGCCTGCCTTCACGCCCGCGTCACGAAGCTCGTCAACCGCTGCCTTGGCGGTTCCCGCGGAGGATCCGATGATCACCATCGCCACGTCCGCATCTTCCATACGGTATTCCTCGAAAAATCCGTACTTACGACCGAATGTTTTTTCAAAATCAGCCGCCACATCAAGGATTACCTTCTTGGCATTTTTCATAGCGGTCGCCTGTGCGACACGTGCTTCCATATAGTAGTTGGAGATTCCGTACGGGCCGACGGCCAGCGGATTCTCTTCTTTCAAAAGATAATTCTCCGGATGATACTCGCCGACGAATTTTTTCACCGCCGCGTCATCTTCGAGCTCGATATTCTCAAGCGCGTGCGACGTGATAAATCCATCCTCGCAGACCATCAGCGGAAGACGTACATCCGGGTGCTCTGCGATACGGTGCGCCATCAGGTAGTTGTCATAGACCTCCTGGTTGTTCTCACCGTACAGCTGGATAAAGCCGGAATCGCGCTCCGCCATGGAGTCGCTGTAATCGTGATTGATGTTGATCGGACCGGTCAGCGCGCGGCATGCCACCGCCAGTACGACCGGAAGTCTCGAGGATGCCGCGACATAGAGCACCTCGTTCATATAGGACAGACCTGCCGAAGATGTCGCCGTCACCGCACGACAGCCGGCAGCCTCCGCTCCCACACAGGCAGACAGCGAGGAATGCTCACTCTCCACACAGATAAATTCGGTATCAACCTTGCCGTCCGCAACATACTGCGCGAAGAACTGCGGAATCTCCGTCGACGGCGTGATCGGAAACATCGCGAACACGTCCGGATTGATCTGACGCATCGCCGTCGCGATGGCCTCATTACCTGATAGTCTTTCTCTCATATAATTCTCCTTTCGGCACTCGGACTCGGACACTTCGTGTCCTCGTTGTCCGTTGGACTCTCCTGCCCTCGGATGAAAGCTCCTGTGCGCAAGCACACGCATCTTTCATCCTTCGTGCAGCCTCGTGCCTATCACTCATCCTCCCATGTGATTGCCTGGAAAGGACATACTTTTAAGCAAATGCCACATCCTTTGCAGTGATCATAGTCAAAGTCCGTACGTTTACCACCCTCCACCGGGATGGACGCATCCGGACAATACGGCGTGCACATCAGGCACTGCTTGCATTTTTCCGGATCCCAGATCGGCGTACGCGAACGCCACTCACCGGTCTTGGTCAGTTCCGACGTTCCCGGCTCGTAGATCTCACAACCGGTCGTCATGTCCTGCCACGCGATATCCTCATGGATGTCCGCTGCTTTGATGGTATTGCTCATGACGCGCTCGCCTCCTTTACTTCATTCATCGATCGACGCAGGCACTTTAAGTTGCCCTCGATCACCTGTGGCTTCTTCGCGAATTTGTGCGAATACGAAGCCTCCATATCTTTCAAAAATGAGTCCTTCTCGACACATTTGCTGACCTCGACCACCGCTGCCAGCATCGGTGTATTCGGGAAATACCGTCCCAGACAATCGATCGAGATGGTGCGCGCATCAATCGTGCACACGCGTCCCGTGTAGCCCTTCAACTCCGGACGGATCTCCTCCGGGGTGCGCGCCGTGTTGACGATGATCGCACCGTCGGGATTCAGCCCCGCCGTCACATCCACGCTCTCCAGGAGAGTCTCATCCACGACTACCACATAATCCGGATCGTAGATATTCGAATGGATGTTGCAGCGCTCCTTCGAAATACGGTTGTATGCCGTGATCGGCGCCCCGCTTCGCTCCGGACCATACTCCGGAAAAGACTGCACATACTGTCCTGCCGAAAATGCCGCATCCGCCAGAAGCTGCGATGCCGTCTTGGCTCCCTGTCCGCCCCGGCCATGCCAGCGGATTTCTATCATGTCATCATTCATAGTCAAAACCTCACTATACTCTATAAAAATGTTCGCGAGTTATTATATCCTATTATATGGAAAAATGCAATAGAAAAAAACGGCACCCGGAAAATCTGTCCGGATGCCGTAACTATGTACTCTCTTATACCTCGAACCGGTTGATGATCTCGCCCAGCTCTTCCATCGTCTCCTCGTTCGTCTGAAGACGTCCGTAACCGTCGACGGTGGAGCTCGTCACGCGGACAGATTTTTCTGCTACGGTATGAACCGCTTCTTCCGAACGCTGGATCATGCCGCTGATGTTCTCAACCGCATCGGAGATATCGGTGATGCTTGCCGTCATCTGCGAGGTTGCCTCGCCGATATTGCCCATCATATCGATAAATGTCTGCGCGTCGTTCTCGTAATCCTTGCCGACACGCTCGAAGGACTCATAATCCTTCAGCACGGTCTCACCGAGGAACTTCGTCGTGGTCTCAACACACTTACGAAGATTATTTACTGCCGCATTGACCTGATCGACGATCTCATCGATGTGACGAACCGTCTCGGAGGTCTGTGCTGCCAGTCCGCCGATCTCGGAAGCTACGACCGCGAATCCCTTACCTGCCTCACCGGCTCTCGCTGCCTCAATGGATGCGTTCAATGCCAGGAGGTTCGTCTGACCGGAGATCGATTGGATGTTATCCGTCAGCTCGTTGATGCGTTCTACAGCCTTAGACTGCTCAGTAGCCTCGGCCGCATCCGCCATGATCGTCTCATACATATCACGAAGTTTGCCCATCGATGTCTCTGCGAAGGACTCGAGTTCCTTGGCCTTCACAGCCAGGTCGTCGGCTGCTCCGCGTCCCTCATCGATCAACTCGTAGATCTGCTCGGAGTTACCCTTGGCGTCAACCACCTGACCGGTGATACGTCCGGCATCCTCTGCTGTCTCAGCAAAGCTTTCGGACAGTTCCTCGAGTACCGCCGAGTTGTCCTCGGACATCGTATTGTTATCCTTCATAATGCTATCCAGTTCCAGTGTACTGTCCGTAACCGTCGTCTGGATTGCCTGCATATTTCCAACCATATCCGCCAGCGCGACACGCATCTCGCTGATCGACTTCGCCATCTTGCCAAGCTCATCGTGATGACGTGCCAACTTATCGATCGACTCATCTTCCTTCAGACGAAGATTTGCCGTGTCGTCGATCACGCCGGTCAGTGTCCGAAGTGGCTTAGTGATCGTCATCGAAAGCAGGAAGCCGATGATGGCTACCACTACCAGCACACCCGCGCCGACAAGAAGGATCGTCAGACGCAACTGACTTGCGTTTCTATTGATATCATCTCTGGTGGCGATAACGCCGAAGAACATGCCGTTTACAAGATCCTTGTAGCAGGTTTCCTTATCCCCTTCCGAATCGGAGAAGCTCATAACTTCCATCGCGCCCGAACCGGAACGGATTGCTGCTGCTACATCTGCCATACCTTCCTTGGTCGCAAAGTCTGCGCCGGAATCCAGTACACTGTCCGCAAGCACATTTCCTGCAGAGTTCAGAAGGTATCCCTTGCCGGACTCATACAGATTTACGGAATCCACGATATCAGTCAGAAGCGAGAAGTCAATATCCATACCAACGATACCGATGGACTCGCCACCCTCATCGTAAAGCGGCACGACGTAGGAAATCATATATACATTGATATTCGCGTTCAGATACGGATCCATCCAGATCGGAGCCTTGTTCTGAACCGGGATGTAGTACCAGCCCACGTGCTCAAGATCACTCGGATCATACTGCGAGAAATCGGTCGGTGTGACACTCTCGAAGTCTTCCTTGGTCGAGTTTCTCGTTAAGAACAATCCCGAGGTCGGATTCGAATAATCCGGATTGTAACGAACATAAGCACAGATCGCTCCATCCGTATTCTTGGCGAATGTCATCGTCTCGCTCTCGATTTCTTTCGTCAGCTGGTCAGCATAGGCTTTTCCGGCTTTAAACTTGGTTACATCCAATTTCGACATAACCTGCTCAGCCAGCGTATCCACACTCTGCTGAATCTTCAGCACCAACGTGTCGGCCTGCTCAGACTGCTGCGCACAGGCGGCGCGCATCTTCTCCTCCGCATCCTCTCTGGCTACATTACCGGAGTTGATGATACTGATTAGCCCGACGGTACCAACGGATAATATGGCACAGATAACGATAGCTGCGATAATTTTTATACGTATTGACATCTTCGTCTCCTCCTATTATGACAAATATCCACAGTCCATTATAAACTTTTGGGCGGAATTCGTCAACAGAAAAATGAGCGAGAAGAAACCGCCGGGGATACCGACGGCTCTTCCTGGATTGGTATGTTATCGGACTGTGACCCTAATCTTCTTAGCATAGCCGTTCTTGGCGTAAATGTAAATGATACATGTTCCCTTCTTCTTTGCCTTGATCTTTCCGTTCTTCGTCACCGTCGCAATCTTCTTGTTGGACGATGCATAACGGAACTTCGGTGCATGCTTATCGGACAGGCTCTTCCGCTTCTTGTTTACCACTTTGACTTTCGGCTTCAGCCGGTAGGTCTTTTTCTTCTTCAGCTTGATCTTGGTCTTCTTTACTATGATCTTCTTCGGATTGGAATACTTGGTATTCTTCCGCCCGACGATATGCGCCGTGATCGACTTCGCCAGCTTGTGCTTGACACCGTTTTTCACCTTGTACGCGATGACATACAACTTATAGTTCTTCTTGAGGTTCAGCTTTTTGCCGTGAAGCTTTTTAATCTTAACTGTGGTCACCTTGCTCTTCTTCACGACCTTGGTCGCCTTCTTGCCAAACTTCATTCCGCAATAGGTTGCATATACTTCATATCGGTTAGCTCCCGGAACACCTCCGATCTGAACGGTAATCTTCTTGCCGGGCTGAGATACCTTCAAGCCGGAATTCAGCGAGAGTTCATTGCTGTAAGCCGTGCGTCCGTTTTTCGTAACATCGTCCGTTTCCGGCGTCTTCGTCGGCTCCGGTGATACCGTCGGCTCTGTTGTCGGGTCTGTTGTCGGTGCTGCCGTCGGCGTTGCTGTCGGTGTAGCTGTCGAAGCGGCAATTCCCGTTCCGCCTGCATTTGCCGTTGCAATCGCATATGTGGAATACCCACTGGCGAAGAGATGAATCCATCCACCGATCTTGTCAACGAAGAAGGTGCCATCTACAAAGTTTCCTACCGGCTTTGTGGTACATTCATCCAGCTTCTGCTTCTGGCCATCATGGTAGCGGAACATCAGAACCTTCTTTGTCTTGGCTTCCTCATACGGTATTGCGATCTCAAGAACTTTGCTATTGGTGCATCCGATGTTTGTCTTCTCGGTATTTGTTGTTTCCCCGTTTGCATTCAACGTCTTGACCGTCTTGAAGAGGCTAATGTCGAGAAGCATATCGATCTGCATTCCCTCACCGGATGCAAGATTTCTAAGCTCAGCTGCCCCTTCTGCCGCATCACCGTTCGCTGTCACGTTTTCTACTTCCAGCGCAACCTCGACATCCTGTGCCCCGGCCGCAGCCTGATCCTTATCCTCTTTTGTAAGGATATCATTCAGACCATCCACGGCTGCATTCGGTGTGTCGCCTCCCTGAATATCGATCCTGGTTGCCAGTTTCCCGTTGGGGATCTTGAATGCCGTTGTAACCGCCTTCTGAGTTATTACCGAAACCATATGTGTCGCGGTATAAGTGTTATCGTTCGTACGAACAACAACGTTATAGCTTCCGTACGGAAGATCGGTGATCACTACCTCTTTTCTCAGGTTAGCAAGCACGGTAACAGTCTGATCCATTCCGTCAAGTTTTGTGTTACCGTTTTCAATGGAAACGGTTACCTCTTTCCCTGCACCGTTATCGTTTTCGATCGTGACATCAATGGTTCCCTTGCCATCTTCCGGCATCGGTTCCGCCGGCTCATAGTTGATCCCGATCTCCGTATACTCCGATGACTCAAAGTTAGTATTTCTTTCCCAGCGAATGTAGTAAGTGTACTTGGAATCGATATCCACCGGTCCCTCGTTATATTTAATAATCTTTCTCACTTCATCGCCCGGTGTGCCCTCCGGTGCTCCCGGATAAACACGCAGGATTTCATAGTGCGTATTCGGTTGCGGATCTCCGGACTCATTGACTTCCTGGCTGATCTTGATCTGACCGTTTTCAATCTCATAGCCCGTTCCCGCTTCAGGTGCTCCCTGTGACGCCTTAACGATATCCGCTGCCTTAACAACACCTCCGGCTGTCGATGCGGTACCTGTCGTCAGTTCGTAGTTTGCCGGATGCTTTCCGTCTGCGTCAAAAAGCTCCATATTTGTAATCGTTACATTTTTACCTTTACCCGGAGTAGCATTTTCAAAATTCGCATTTCCGATGATCTTGAATTCTTCACCTTCCGGAACATCCCCTTGCGCAAACTTTACGCTGCCTTCTATGATCGTCGTTCCTGTGGTTCCGTCATACGTTTTGTTGTAAACGCTTATCTCGGAAGGCATAACCTTCTTCTTGCTCATGGTGACCATGATCGACTCACCGCCGTCACCCGTGATGCCACCGGTCAAAGCGTAGTTCGTCTTGCTGGTACCTGTAAGCAACGTGTTGAGATCTTCCGAATCCTCCTCACCGCGGATACGGATACGGAGTGGCTTTGCGATGATGTTTCCTTCTTCGTCAGTCTCAATTTCAGCGCTATCGATATAGCCTTCGATCTTGGTGCTATCATACGAAAGTCTGCTGTTATTATTGTCCACTGTTGCTCTGCCATCGAGCGAGGCACCGGAATAGTTCAAGGTTACGTCAGTCGTTCCATCGTAACTCTTCGATGCGGTAACTCCCTTGAGGGTTACCAGACGAGGAAGGATCGTATAGGTCTTGGTAACAACCCCTACGTAATCTCCCTTTCCGGCTACAGAGACCGTAACCTCGCCGGCACGGACGGTGTCGCCGCCTGCTCCGGTACTCTCATTGTCATTGCTGTAGGATACCGTGTAGTCCGTATCCTTTGTCAGCAGTCTGTCATCACCGACACGATGTCCGTCTGTATCCTCCACACCCGGATCGCCTTCGGCATATACGCCGTAGTATACCTTGATCTCCGGTGTGTGTGCGGCACCGTCATAACCAAACACGGTTTGATCAAAAATGACGGTTACGCCCTTTCCGTTTTTATCCAGTTCATTGAGAGAAATCTTCTCCCATACCGGCTTGGCTGTCTTCGTCTCCTTGATGCTGATCTCACCGCCGGAGGCATAGATCTTGTCATCGATCGCCCATCCTGCAAATCTCTCAACACCCTTACGGATCGAGCAGGCTGCAAGATTGGCCTTGCCGCCGGAGAGGCAGTAGGTCGGCATCGGTTCCTTACCGGTTTCTCCCGAGCCCTCATTTTTCTGATAATTGATTGAGAAGTAAGCGAGTGTCACGGTGCCGTCCGCTGCAAATTCCTTCCTGGCAACCTCGCCGGACACGATCAGATCTCTCGCTGCTTCCGATGCCGAAGCATAGGTGTAGTTTCCTACGGAATTGCGGATCATCAGATCCGTGCCAAAGTACGGATTTCCGATCACGTCGGATTCCGCGCCATTCAGTGTTACTTTCACGGATGCGACATAGTAGGAGGCCTTCACCTCTCTCGTGCTGTCAAACTTCACACCCGTCGCTCCGGTAAGAGTTCCGTCCGCATAGACGTCATACACGGTACTCGGATCTGCCAGCTTGGTATAGACGAAGGTATTGCTCGGTCCGTCTCCGACCTTCTGGGTGACCAGCTGGTTGCCTTCTCTGTCCTTCAGGATCACGTTTCGTGCCGTGGACGGCTCCAGCTTGATCGTCAGCGTGTGATACGCAACCGTCGTATTCTGTCCGTACGCTGTTTTCTTGTTAACGTCGCTTCCGTCGACACGGATTGCGAAGTCTCCCTTGTCATCCGAAACCAGACGGTAAGGGGATTCGTATACATAAATCTTGTTCGTATCGTCCTCGCTGACACGAGTCAGTACCGGCCCGCTCGCAAGTGTCACATCCGACGGCTTGTAGCCCGTAACCGTAACCTTGATGTTTTCAAATTCTGCTGTTGCCGAGGCGTTCAGGTTCTCATCGGAAGCGGTCATCTCGGCGATGGTTTCCGCTCCGGCCTTTACCGTTACGTTTGTTGATGTCGTCGAGTATACATATACACCGTTCAGGCCGCGAACCTTTTCACCACCAAAGAGAAGCTCGCCCACATCACGCGGCTCACCATCAACAGTTGTCGTGACTGTATAGGTTTTCAATTTTGTAGCCGTATAATTTGCGGTGTCCTCTGCATAGAGTCCCTCCTTGGCCGCTACAACTGCCGTGAAAGTCAGGTTGCCTGCCATCGTAGAGCTGATCGGCAACACCGCTCCGGACGGATATATTTTTCCTTCGTTTGATGCAAGCGGGTTGCCCGAAACACCGCCAAGCTCTACGCCATAGGTCGTCAATCTCCATCCGCGGAATATCTTGTCGCTGCTTGCCGGGGTGTAGGTCGGAAGAATAAAGGATTCTTCCCTTCCGAAGATGTATGATGTTTTACTTGGTGTCCCATAGGTATCACTGCTATTTGCTTTCTCATATATGATAGTAAAGCTGCCTGCGGTCCCGCTTGTTCCGTCAGAGCCGTTAAGCTTTGCGGTAGACGCAACCGTATATGAACCGTCAGAGCCTTTATACCCGTTGGTTCCACCGGCTCCACCCTGACCACCGGTCTTCAGTTCTGCCGCTCCACCATTTTTATATGGTCCGGAATAGGTAGTCCCACTATTATGCCCGGACACGCCTCCATTCTTTCCGTTTCCGCCCGACGACATTTCGTCAGCTGAAACGCTCATTGATCCTGCCGGATTTGCATTGCCCGGTTCCACCTTGGCGAACGCTCCCTGACCACCGGCACCGCCGCCGGCTCCACCGGCACCGCCGCCACCGATATTCGAAGCCGCTCCGCCTCCGATTCCATAGCCTCCGATTCCGCCCGGACCTGCACAATAAAAGTTTGCCCAATAGGTTGTCTCTGTTGTCCGGCAGGCAAAATTCGCCATACCGGAGTTGTACGTGTCCGAGTTGCTTAAATAGAAATTACATACAGATGTACCCTTGGTCGCTGCACTTCCGTTTGATCCGGCAGCACCACCTGTAGCAGTTACCGACATACTTCCGCAGATATATACGGATCCCGATGCCGAACCATTCGTTCCGTCTCCGCCATTGCCTCCGGCTGAACCATTCACACGATCACTATCCCTACGTGACGTAGTGGCCGCACAGGTACCGCCAGCTCCACCGTTTCCACCCGTACCACCGATTCCTGCTCCGGCTCCGCCACCGCCGGCTCCGCCGGCTCCACCGGTTCCGGCACGATAAAAGCCATCTCTGCAACCGTTAGAATCATAACCATAGAATAACGCATCTTTTTTGTTCTGACCACCGTTTTGACCGTTCTCTGCCGCACCGCCTGTCGCCACTAAAGAACCCTCGCCAAGAAGATACAGGGTTGCGCCGGAAGGTACCTTGATGCCGGCACCCGCGCCAGTCGTTCCGCCGGCATCTCCACCCTTGACCGTCAGTGTGACGTCACTCGGGATATACAGATACACAGGATTACCGGTTGCTACATTGAGTGCACTCTGGCCGGCTGTAGTGGATGTAATCACCGTGCTCGCTCTGAGATAGTAAAAACATCCTGCCGAAAGCGTCGAACCGGCGGTAACCGGCAAAGCACTCACGCCCGCACCATATTGAGTCGGTGCCGATGAAGAACCACTGTCGAGGTTTCCATTTTTATCCAGCACCGTAACCGTTATCGTACCATCATTATTCGTACTGCCTGTCCTCGTCGGTGTGATGATAATATGGTTCCGTACGCAATCCTGCGCCTCTGCCATACTGACAAGCGGGCTGAATTCGAGAACCTTTGATGCCTCATCGTAGGTTGCGCCGGCCGGAAGATCCTTTGCTTCTATTTTTTCAATATTGGTTCCGCCGAAGATCACATAGCGGATCGACTCATCGCTCTGATCAAAGCCGCTGATCACAAGGTTTCCGAGACGATATGCCACATCCGAACCGGCGGTATTAACCGTACCGTCCGCGTTGGTGCGAACGATGCCGTTGATCTTGACCGTCGGCGGAAGGTAATGCGGATACAACGTCACATCACGGGTGATCGCCGCCGTAAAATCAAATGCCGTATACGGATCGGTCGTAGGCTTGTTGTTTCCGTCCGTCCACGGTGTCTCCGACCAGCCGTCAAAGGTGTAGCCGGACAGGTAGATCTCGGTGCCCTTTCCCTTGGCGCCGTCGATCACATAGTTCTTGATTCCGCTGTCAGAAGCGGTGTATGTTGTATTGTCAGATGACGGTGTGTATTTCTGGAAGTTGATCGTATGTACCGTGAGGTTCACGGTTTTCTGATCGTCCTTAATCTGAAGTGAAGCCTCCACACCCTCCGTACTGATTCCGGTAGTCACGATCTGATAATCCGGTCCACTGAGTACATGCTGAACCGTGTACGGAACCGTGTCACCGCTCACCGTTCCCTTTTTAAAGGCATAGGTTCGTCCGGCGCCCTTCATCGTCGCCTGCATCGGAAGATTCGACGCATCCGAACAGGTGACATTGATCGTCGCGGTATAGAAGGTCAGCTCCACGTTGTTATCATCGGTCGCTCCGACCGTGATCCGCGCTCCCGTATCGATACCACCGACATCTACCTTGCACTCCGTATTCGACTTCTGCAGAATCTTGGAATAGGTTGTGACATTTCCTGCCGTCGAAACATACGGAAGATTTGCCACCGCCTTTCCCGATGCGTCACGCAACGTCACTGTCGCGGTCGTCCACGGCTCATCATCCGTCAGCTTAACGGAAACCGTGTAGAACTCGATCGTCTGCTCGGGATTCGATGTCGTGATATCCAATCCGGTATCGACGCCGCCGACATAGATATCAAAAGATGTATTTCGCCCGGCGATGATACCGGTTTTCCAGATGCCGTCCTCACCGGCCGCTGTTCTGAGCGTGCCGACAACCTTGCCGTTCTGGCAAAGCGTTACCGTACCGGGCACATTGCTGAGCGTGCCGTCAAGCTTGGTATTGACCTTTGCCTGTGTCAGTCGGACATTAACCTCTACGGTCTTTCCGACCGGGTCGGATGCCGTCGTTGCCACAACCACCTTATCTCCGGTCAGTACACCGTCAACGGCCACATCATAGGTTCCGTTTGCGACACGGTCAACCTTATAGGCCCCGTTGGGATTGCCTCCCTCGTCGGCACCCTCGGTAAGGTTGTGCTTTACTCTGCCATCCTGATAAAGCTGTACGGTCTGGCCGGTAAACTTATCGGCCCCCATGTACAGATTCACATTTACCGTGCTGATGATCGCTCTCCAGTGTGCGTAAAGTGTCACGTTGGATTCGGTGTGATACTGTGCGCCACCGGCTCCGATCAATGTGCCGCCTGCTGCCTGATTGTACCAGCCTTCAAAAACATATCCATTTCTGGTCAGGGTAGGAAGGGTGATGTTGTTGTTGTCATCCGTTGCTGTTCTTCCCCCGGAAGGAATGCCTCGGACAGTGCTGTCACCGCCGGCGTTTGCATCCCAGGTAACCGCTGCCGGTGCTGCTGCTGTCTTGATCTCGGCCGGGTCATCACCGGCAGTCACATCGCCCACACCCCAGTAGCAATACTTGGTAACCGTGCTGCCTGCCGGTACGCTGACGCTCTTCCATAGCCAGTTCATACAGGAATCGTAGGTTCCGTCTGCACTTCTAAGGTTCGGATCCTTTCCTCTGACACCGGCCGCCTTCTGGATGAAGGAGGCGAACGTGCTGTTGTTTACTTCGCTCGAGGTCCACCTTCCATACCAGTAATCACCATCCGTAGAGAAGGACAGATACTCACCGCCTCTGGCTGTACTGATGAGACCAACGTTGCTTCCGTTCTGGAAGTTTTCGATCTTCGCATAATCATCACCGGCGATGTCGGTATCCACGGTTCCGCCGACGGTTACGGTCTGTGCGCTGCTGCCCGCATTTTTAATAACATAACCAACGCGGATAATGTTTGCATTTTTCATACCGGTGAAGTTCATCGATACCGTAACGTTGCTGCCGAGCTTATTCTCCTTGGTGATGTCGAGTGCTGTTCCGCCGCTGACGCTTGCGCCAAGCTTCGCAGCCGATCCATACATTCCCCAGTACGAGGTCATAATGGAGTTGCTCTTTTTATTTTTCAGCTTGAAATCATAGGCATACACGCCGCCGTAGTAGCTGGAGTTCTTCGCGCGCTTCAAGCCGATCGCCGTGCGGGAGACATCTCCGTGATACGCAAGGCTGTCCCCCGGCGTCATCGCCTCTTCCGGGATTGACTCTGCCGCGCTCGCCACAGTGGTGGAAACAAAAGGCCCCCACGTAAACATCCCCAGCACCATTGCCAGAGTCAACAGGAAGCTGAGTCCTTTTCTCATAATCTTCCTCATAACCATCACCAGTCCTTTCCATGCCTTACCAATCCATACCATTACCCATACCAAATCCGTTTTATCAATCCAAAAAACGTTCTATCCCACCTTATACAATAGAAGGTAATCCCACTTTAACATATGCTCCATGACAACACTATGACAAATTTCGAAGTTTTTCGAAAATTTTTTTCGTGTTTTTTCGTTTTGGGCAAAAAAAGAGAAAAGACCGTCGGATCAACCGACAGTCTCTTCCTCAACCACATCATTTTTATCAGGTAAAACTGTTTATCATACTTGCGAGTCGCATCTCTCCCCAGGAGTATTGCGACATATATTCGCCCTGGAATCTGGCAATACCCGCAGGGTCCTGCTCTAACGCCAGATAGTAATCACACTCGATTCGCTCCGGCCGGATCGCGTAGGAATCCCGGCTCTGCTCGTAGATGTCCTCGCACCCCAACTCTTTCAACTTGGTACGGAGATCCTTGGTGATCTGAGCGAAGTAACCGCGCTGCTTGTCCGAGTCACTCGCGTCATCGCCCCACAAAACAGCGCGCAGCTCGGCATTTGTCGCCGAGGCTCCTCTCCGATCGATCAGGTACGCGAACATCTCCTTGGTTTTGGCCCGACTGAACCGAACCGGCTCGCCGTCGTAGAATACTTCGAAGTTTCCGAAGCACTTGACATAAAGCCCCTTCGTCTCCTGCTTGACCGGATTGCGAAGATTCGACAGAACTTCCTGTACCTCATCCTTCATCGCCGGCTTCAGGATATACGCGCTGGCATACAAGCGAAACGCATCCAGCGCATACTGTTGGTACGCCGAGACGACTACGATGTTTACCATAGGTCGGATCTCCCGGATCTCCTTAGCCAAGGTCAGTCCGTCCTTCCCGGGCATCTGAATATCCAGGAATACGACATCGAATTCCTGTTCCTTGCACACAGCTAGTGCCCTTTTTGCGCTGTCCGCTGTTTCGATCTCCGCATCCGGCACGATCGACTGCAGAACATTTTTCAAATCGGCAGCCGCTGTCTGCTCATCATCAACGATCAATAGCTGCATAAAACCCTCTCCCTTTTGTATCCGGTAACCAGGTTTCCGATACAATACATGTTTACCTTACCATAACAACTATGACAGCACTATGACAAATCTGTTTTGGTTCTTTTACTTTCCCTCGCGCGGGATGCGTACCCACGCCTGCGTTCCCTTGCCGAGGAAGCTTTCGATCATCAGGGTTCCTCCGCACATCATCTCCAGTCTGTTTTTCAGATTGATGAGGCCAACCGGCTGATGCGGCGCCTCGTTGGGATCGGACGAGCTCACGATCGTCGTTTCCTTTTCCCGTAAGCTTCCGTTTTCCGTCGCACGGCTTTCCTCCTGCAGTAGCTCCGCCGGCGACTTCTTGCCCATCAGAAAACTCGGATCAAAGCCCACGCCGTCATCTTTGACCTCGATCACATCGACCTCCTTCGTCTGGTAGGTTGCGATGCTCACTGTGCCGCTTCCGTCTTCTTTTTCGCGGATCCCATGACGGATTGCGTTCTCAACCAGCAGCTGGATCGTGAAGGCCGGCAGAAGGAAGTCGCGGTTTCGGATATCCATGTCCACCTTCAGCTTGTCGCCGAATCTCGTCTGCTCGAGAAAGAGATAGTGCTCGACGGTCTTTAATTCCTGCTCCGCCGTGATGCAGCCGGTCTCGCTCATCACATCGATGGTCCCGCGAAGGAAACCGGTAAAGTGGTTCAGCGTTTCGACGGCCGGTGAGTCCGGCGGGAGCTGCGAACGGATTGCCGTCAGACTATTGTATATGAAGTGAGGCTGAATCTGACTCTGATAGGTATGGATCCTCGCCAGCGATAACTGGCGTTCCGCACGCACCGTGTCACTGGAATATTCGAGCTCATGCATCAGGACGACAATCAGAAGCGCAACGGAGTTGTTGATATTGAAGAAGGATATCTCGGTGACGGCAAGCTGCAGGACGCCACCGATTCCCGTCAGTATGCAGAACACTAAGAATCCAATGAATTCTCGTCTTCGAAGTGTCTTTCTATTTTTCAGAACCATGATCAGTATCGGAACGAGTCCCAGCTCGCAGACAGCGATAAAGATCGGGTACGTCGGCAGGTGATGATATCGGTTCGCGTCGTCGTAGGTGTAATAGAAATGGAAGAAGCGCGACGCAATGACGCCGGCCAGGTTGGCAAGAGCGATAACATTGGCCAGGATGACTTCACGTCGCACCTTGCCACCGCGCACCTCGATCACTCTCCCGAAGTGTGACGCCACCATCATTGTCAGGATACATATATAGGCGAACACGAGAATGCGGGACGCGCGGACTACGATGTATGCCACGCCGGCCCCGCTGCCGTCAAAGACAAATCCCAGCACCTCGGCGATATTGATCAAGCAGTCTGTCGACAGCACGCCGATCATCGTCCAGGACGCTTTCGGCTCCAGAGAGCGGTTGAAGAATATTATGATACCGCCTACAAGACAGATAATAGCCGTCCATGTGTCAAAGGCGATTTGGAAGTACTGTACGGTTGTCATAGGGAGTGGTTTCTCCTCTTTTCGGTGTTCGGTGGTTTCAATATAACGCTACTTAACCTTCCCCTTAAACGTCGCACTGAGGCTCTGGCCATTGGTGAGTTTGAGGATAATCTTGACAGCGACGGCTCCCTTTTTCTTTCCTTTAAAGGAAAGTGCCGTATACGGAAACCCATCCTCGTCATCGTATTCAAGTTTGTAGTTGTGGACACTCTTGACACGTGACTTTCCGGTCGTAAACTTGTAGGTCACCTTTTTGATCACCTCATCCATCCCCTTCTCGATGATGAGAAAAATGTCCTGGCGCTTGTTCTTCTTTACGGAGAATTTTCCGTTACTCGGCCACTTGTCTTCCACTATATCGCTCAGTTTATACTTTGTTTCTTCCGGCTCCGGATCGGCCATCCCTTCAGCCGTGCTACCGACAGTGATCGTCTTGTTCTCATCATCCATCATCGTCGGATTGAAGGCGTTCGTCGCAATCGGGAACAATTTCGCGAACTTTCCGGTTCGATACGGCTTATCCAACGTGTGTACCTGATCCGGATCGTATGCATCAAAGTCCTTGCTTCCCTTCAGAAAGTAATCATAAGACGGTTGTTCATCCGGGTCTTCGGGATCATCCCAGGTGGCGTCAAGACAGTACCAACGATCACCGAGCGCCACAATATTCCAAGCGTGCCCTCCGGAATCTCTGCCGGTCCCGGCCACACCTCCGACATACTTACACGGAACGCCGGCCTCCACCAACAACTTATACATACAAAGCGCATACGCATTGCAGACACCCTCGCCGTTCTTTACGGCACCATACATCGAAAAATAATCAACGCTTTCACCAGCCTTGTATGTGATTAGGTCACATACATAGTCATGGATAGTCTTCACCTTTTCGTAATTACTCATGCCGTCCACATCAAGCTCAGCGAGGATCTCCGGTACTCTTTCATTAACATACACTGTCTGTGCGAGGGTCTCCATATACACCGGCTTGATCACCAGTTTATTCCCTTCCGCATAAAAGTCATGTTTTTTTGTCGACCAATCCAGAGAACCTGTCACATAGTCCGCATCATCCGATGTCGCCGGATCATCCTCAAGTGCCATATCACTGAAAAAGAATGACAAGTCATTATTCTCAGTTACATATTTCAAATCTTTTTTCGGTCCGGTATAATTCACTTCAATTTTATTTGACTTATTCACACACTCCTGATTGACGATCTTCGCCAGTTCCGGAAGTGACGACGCGGTCTGCGCCGCGTACGCCACCGTCGGACCGGAAAAAATAAGCCCGAGAATCATCACCGTTACTGTTGCTCGTTTCCACACTCTGTTCATAAAATCCCTCCTTTAGTTTACATGTGACTATTTCTTTGTTATCTTCTGAACCATAACAGACATATCAACCATCCCACACTGCGTAAAGTGTCAGATTACTGCTGATCCCACTGATCTCCTGCCCCGGCTGATATAGGGTGCTATACCCGGCGATGCTCCAACCGCAAAATCTATGCCCCTCCCAGGACGGCACGATCGAAGATATCGTAAGTGTACCGCCATATGGCACGATAACACCATTGATAACACCTCGTATTTCCGGATGTAATTGCGCACCGGTGTCATATTGAATAATGTATCCGGATGTATCACGTCTAAAATACGCTTTGATCGTCATATCTTTATCGACAGTAACTACCCTTCCCGGATTGTATCTGTAATCGTTCAAATAAATCCACGAATCAAAATAATATCCTAAGCAACTCGGTGCCGGTGGGAGCGTAAGTTTATGATCTCCATCCTTTGGTATCTTTACCACCAAAGGATCCGGCATACCGGTAACCACCTTATCACTACCAAGATTATGTGTATATGTTACCGTATAATTATACGGATCCGGCGTTGGCGTAGGAACCGGAGTCGGTGTCGGTGCAAGAGTCGGCGTCGCGCTTGGTGAAGAACTCGGCGTCGCGCTTGGTGTCACGAAAGGTGACGCGCTTGCCGAAGCCGTTGGCGTTGGCGTCACCGTCGGACCGGCGGAAGCAGATGCCGACGGACTGGCTGTCGGTGTCGGACTCGGAGTATTTGTCGGTGTTGCGGAAGGAGTCGGACTCGGACTCGGTTTATCTTCCGTATACGCATGAAACCTCAGATCAAACTCCTTATTTCCTTTGACTTTTCTCTTCAATTTGACGTGAATCGCTATGATAGAATACCCGGCCGCCTTACCTTTTAACGTAAACGACGCCGGATTGTCTTTTTTCAACGTCTTTTTTACTTTCTTTACGCCGCAAAAATAAGGATTCAGCGATTTTACACTAATCTTTCCCGGAATACTGCATTTTACCTTTATAGTTTTCGTTTTCCCTACAAAAAATGTAGCCTTGCTTTTCGATAGTTTCGGTTTTGATGCCGCTTCGGAAACCATGGATATCGGTGCAACAAGTGACAACAACATCGCGCACAGTAATAATAACGCTACTCTCTTTTTAACTCTTTTCATGGCACCCCCCTTCACCCGTTACCATCTGGTCCATACATAGTCAATAGGATCACTTTTAGGGATCTTTCTTCCCCACATTATTACACTATCGATAAAGTAGCCATTATAATCATACAGTTGAATATTACCCTCCGCTACGGTAAACTGATCACCGTCTGTTCCGATAACAATTACCGAATGGGTATTATTATTGACACGAAGAATATCTCCTACTCGTATCGAACTCGCGGCGGGGTTGTCAATTTGTATTGCCGATGCGTTTGCTCCAAACGCGGCATTACTGAGAATACACGCTATTCCTACGCAGCCTCTGCAAGTCATATCATTATAGGTAACACCATCATGAGTCAATATATTATACCAATGATAAATGTCATTATTATCCCAATGCGTATTATCAGGGAAATAAGATTTCATGGCAATAATCCGACTATACGCTTCACTCTCGTCTTGTGCCGGTGTTGACGGAAACGTTATGGTGACCGTCGTAGTCGTAGGTTCAGGTGCTGACGACGCTGTTGGCGTCGGCGATGCCGACGGCGTTGCGGACGCGCTTGGCGTCGGTGTTAATGTCGGTGTAGCCGATGCACTCGGCGTCGGCGATGCCGATGGCGAACCGCTCGGGCTGGCTGACGCCGAAGCCGAAGCGGTGGGCGATGGTGATAGACTTGGGCTCGCACTCGGACTTGCTGAAGGTGGCGGCGTCGCTGTTTCCGTTTTCGGCTTGACATATATAGTCAGTTTTAGTTTATATGTCTTAGTTTTCTTTTTTGTTTTCTTAACTTTTATTTTGGCGGTGATCTTAGTCTTTCCTTGATAGTAGGAATAAACTCTGATCTTAGTCTTTGATAACGCAGCCGCCGATGCTACTATTTCATTTGAAGATGAAACACTTATACTTTTGATCTTTTTTGCTTTGACATTTCTGACTGTGAAATCTTTGGTCGCCGAAGTCTTCGTAAAGGTATACGAAGTCTTCGACAACTTCGGTTTACCGGCAGCATATGAAACATTCTGATCTGTCTGCACCGGAAACAATGACAGAACCAAGCTTAGAACCAGAATTATGCTTTGTGTACTCTTCTTCATAGCCAACCCTCTCCTTAGGCGTATAAATGGGTAATTTATAGTATACCTCAAAACAGGAGGGAAGTCAATGGAAGTTCGGCATCCCAATAGGACAAACGAATCTTTTTTGAATTAATGCCATGGTGATGGACGTTTGGGGTGATTTAGAAGATTGGATTCGCACATAATTCGATATCGTCGAGACTGGATGCGTAGTAGCGGGATTCGGTCGTTGACTTTTCGGACTTGATATCAGTTATTGTTTTGATGCAACAGATAAAAGCCTTGAGACCTTTCCAACTGGCCACATTTTTGCGTTTGCTGGGACGGACGAGATAGTACTGGCGATGTTCAATCTTTCCATGGGCTTTTTCTTTGGTCTCATAGAAATCATCCTTTTTCTTATAGTGTTCAAACTTGACGCATCGTAGATGTGCAAGGTCTGAAGATTGCGTACTTTCTCATCCGTTTCATATTTTCTTCCGGTACCGCGCTGTTCTTTTCCGTCCACGCAGATCTGGCGCATTTCTTACTTGCTTACAGGCAGTGCCCTTTTAATCGCATCCATGTTTTCTACTAAAAAGGATACGGTGGCCTTCTGCAGCTGTTCGGTATCAATGAGAGCGAACACTCTCCGGAAAGTGTCATGGGAAGGTATTCCGTTCTTGAGCTTGATGAATTTTTTGAGCCAGTGTTCCTTGGCACGGCCGAATTCTTCTATCTCCATCCAGGTGGACGCATTACCAAGGATGGCCAGGAAAGCAATCAGGATGATCTCGACTAGGGGATAGCTGATCATCCCTTCACACCGTGCATCATCG
>JAEEGM010000126.1 GCA_016280325.1 Eubacterium sp.
ATATCTCAGAACCGGAATGGGGCTTTGTCAGGGACAGACCTGTTCAAGGCTTGTGAAGGGAATCGTAGCAAGAGAGCTCGGAGTCACTCCGGATAAACTGGAACCGGCAACCGCGAGATCGCCGATGAGACCGATCGAGATGAAGGTTCTGGGCAATGAAGGGGGTGATGGTGTATGACAGAAAATAAAGCAGATGTTGTGATCGTCGGTGGCGGTATCATCGGCTGCGCAACTGCCTATTATCTGGCAAAAAAAGGGAAGTCCGCCATCGTTCTCGAGGCGAGTGATAACATCGGAAACGGCGGATCGAGCCGTAACGGCGGCGGTGTTCGCCAGTCCGGACGAGATCCTAGGGAGTTGCCGCTCGCGATGTACGGAATCGAATATTTGTGGCCGGGACTATCCGAGGAGCTTGGCGTCGATTGTGAGTATCACAAGGACGGTAACCTTCGACTCGGAAAGACTGAGGAGCATCTGAAGATCCTCGAAGGACTGACAGAGCGGGCAAAGGCCTGCGGACTGGACGTTCGGATGATCGATGCGAAGGAGGTCAAGGAGATTAATCCGCATCTGTCAGATGAGGTAATCGGGGCCAGTTGGTGTCCGACTGACGGACACGCAAACCCGATGAAGACGACTCTTGCATTTTATAAAAAAGCCAGAGAGATGGGTGTTAGATTCATCACCGGTGAGCCGGTCACGGGTCTGAAAAAATACAAAGGACGTGTAAGCAGAGTGTATGGTGAGTCCGGTGCCGTATATGAAGGTGAGTATGTGATGGTGGCAGCGGGGTATGAGTCCAGAGACATTCTGGAGACCGTAGGTATCGATGTCCCGATGCATACCGAGTTGATGGAGTGCCTGGTCACGGAGGCGGAGCCACCGATGTTCGATCAGATGCTCGGTACCGCGGAGGCGGACTTCTACGGACACCAGTCGGATCATGGATCCTTTGTATTCGGAGGTTCTTCGGGAATCGAGTTGAACAACCGGGATCACGGACCGCTGAACTCGCCGAGTAACACAGCTATTACCGCACCATGTATCTGCAGGGGTATCATGAAGTATTTCCCCGAACTTGAAGATGCGAAGATCGTCAGGACATGGGCAGGGTTTTTGGATATTTGTCAGGACGGAGTTCCGGTTTTGGGATTCGCGGATGAAGCGCCGGGTCTCGTGATCGCGTGTGGTTTCAGCGGTCACGGGTTTGGAATAGGACCAGCAGTAGGTGAGCAGCTGGCGATGCTCATGATGGAAGGCAAGACGTCTGTGGATATCAGCGGACTGCGCTATGGAAGGTTTAAGGCAAAGATATAGGAGGTGAAGAGAGTATGAAAGTAGCAATTGAAGAATTATCAAAAATTGAGATCATCACAAGAGAGGCAAAGGTTTTGGAACTTACGCAGGAATTCGGTAAGTTCGGCATCACCGGAATGACCATCTATGATGCCAAGGGCTGCGGCGTACAGCTTGGAACACAGGAGTATGAGGTTGAGAAAAATGAGCAGCCGACACTCCTTGACAAGCAGGTAGTCATGGTTGTTCTTCCGTCAGCAAAGGTAGATGACTTTTTGGATTTTGTTGAAAAGCAGCTCTACACCGGCCATATCGGAGACGGAAAGATTTTTGTTTCACCGGTAACAAACGCGATCCGTGTACGTACCGGAGAAGAGGGTATGGATGCCCTCGTGGAAGGAGAATTTGATTGATAGAAAGCTGTCTTTAAGGAGAAGAGAAGGGAGGCGTCTATGGGAGTAAAAAAATTGGGCCTCGGAAGTGTCATCGCAACAGGTGTCGGACTGGTGGTGGCGTCAAGTTGCCTTTTGTCCATCGGTATCGGTTCTTCGGCAATCGGTACAACCTTTATCATATCCATGATAATCGCCTGTGTGCTGAATATAGTAACTCTTTTATCAATCGCGGAGCTGAACTCGCTGATGCCGGATTTGACCGGTGGACTTGCACAGTACTCACTGGCATGTGTGGGACCGTTTATTACCATCATATGTACGGTGGGTGGATACGTGCTTTGTAATACGATCGCCGGATCGGTCGAAGGCGCGATGTTCGGAAATACGATTGCGGGGCTTTTTGATGGGACTTCTATCCCACCGTGGGTGTTCTGTGTGATCCTGGTAGTTTTACTCATGATCGCCAACTTAAACGGTGTGGATGTATTTATCAAGATTCAGGATTTTGTGGCATACGCGTTGATCGCGTCCCTGGCAATCATGGGAATCATGGGAGCGCTTGGGATCGGAACCGGAGAGATCGTGGAGCAGCCGTCGGTACTGGCGTCTGATTTCTCCAGCATTACCGGACTATGCGGACTGGCATTCTTCCTCTTTATCGGAGGTGAGTATGTAGTACCGTTGACCAAGGAGTGTAAAAATGCCAAGAGGGACATTCCTCTGGGTATGATCCTCAGTATGGTCATCATTCTGGGAATGCAGATATTTTTGACCTTTGGATTCAGCAACTATACTTCGTGGGAAGAACTCGGAGCGAGCACGACACCGCACATCCTTTTCGGACAGATGCTGCTCGGACCGCTCGGAAAATACTGGATGGTCATCGTGTCACTGCTGGCCGTGATCAGTTCGGTAAATACGATCATGTCTTCGCTTTCTTACATCCTGATGGGTATGTCGAAGATAGGACTTCTGCCCGGGTTCTTTAACAAGACCAACAGAAAAAATGCACCCTTTGTAGGAATCATGTTTGAGGCAGGGGCGTTCTGCCTGATCAATATTACGGGACTATCGACAACGGATTCGCTTTCATTTTTGATCTCGGTACTGGCACTCTTATGGATGCTGAGTTACATGGTGTCCAATCTGAATGTGTTGCTACTGCGAAAACGATTGCCGAATGCGCCGAGAAACTTCAAGGTGCCGCTGGGACCGGTGATCCCTATTATCGGTATCCTGGGAACCGGATGGATGATATACAATATCGACCCGGACTGGGCGGTCAAAGGGCAGTTATATTTGGTCTGCGGGATCATTATTTTAGCACTAACCGTGTTCGCATTTTTCTGGCTTAAGTTTAGGGTTAAGCGGCCGTTTTTCAAGCCTTATCCTGTTAAGGAAGTAATGGCGATGGAGAACGAATTGTATGAAAAGTATCACAAGAAAAAGAGATAAAAAAGGAGGGTATGATTATGGCTGATTCAAAAATTGATTTTCTGTATCTGAGTGAGGAAGACATGCTGAAGGCAGGCGTAAACGACGTGGTTGCCTGTACCGAGTGTATGGAGGAGCTTTTGATCACCATGGATAAGGGTGATTATCTCATGGGTGGTGAGAACGGAAACTCTCATGGAACCATGGTTACCTTTCCGGATGATCCGCCGTTCCCGAACATGCCGAAGAACGG